>NZ_AKJD01000081.1 GCF_000282515.1 Pseudomonas sp. GM80 | reverse complement strand
GCTGCGATCTTTTGATCTGTCTTTTAACAACAAGATCAAAAGATCGCAGCCTGCGGCAGCTCCTACAGGTTATGGGGTCAGACTTGCACTTTGGGCAGTTGCCAGCCGAAATGCACCGAGAGCAAGCGCAAGGCCAGACACGCCGCCCCCGCCAGCAAAGCCGCCGCTACCGGCGAAACACCCAGCCTGCGGCCGATGATCAACACCGCCGCGCCGACAAACGCCGAACTCGCATATAAATCCGCCTGCAGCACCACCGGTATACGCGCCAGCACAATGTCGCGAATCACCCCGCCACCGACGCCAGTGACCGTGCCCATCAACATCGCCACAAACGGCGTAATTCCGAAGTTCAGTGCCTTCTGCGCCCCCGCCACGGCAAACAGCGCAAGCCCCGCCGCATCCAGCACAATCAACGTCGAACCGGACCAGCCCAGCACCTGTTCATGAAAGACAAAAGCCAGCCCGCCCATGAAAAACGCCAGGGCCGGATAGCGCCAATCCGCCACCGCATTGGGCGGCGTGGCGCCGATCAACAGGTCACGAGTCACCCCGCCGCCGAGGGCGACGATGAACGCAATCACCATGACCCCAAGCAGGTCGAGCTGACTGCGCATCGCCGCAATCGCACCCTCCACGGCAAACACCGCCGTGCCGGCCAGATCGGCCACCAGCACAATCCGCTCAACCCGGGACTTACGCCCCGCCGGCGCTATTGCGTGATGCAACGCGTGGTGGTGATGTGGCGAGTGACTTGCCCGTCGACATACATATCGCCGGCGACCTCAGTGTTTTCCAGCACCTGACACGTGCGTTCCGGCGGTGGTGGAGGCGCTACGGGTGGAGGCGGTGGCGGACTGGCACAACCCGCCAACAACACAGCAAAAAAAGCCAACGGCAACACGCGTTTCCCAAGATTGTTCATAGGACGACCCGCGAGAAATAAGAGACAAACTCCCGCAATCAAACCGACCACGGGAGACCTGACCACTCATTCTTTATAGCCGAGGTGGCTGCAAGCGCCAGAAAACCGGGTGGATTGCGGGGAAGTGGCTGTCGATTTTGGGGTGGGGGGGGGGATTTGTTTGGCCGTGGAGGCGCCATTGCCAGCAGGCTGGCTCCTACAGTTGGATGGGGTGTATTCAGTTAGAGATGGGGCGGCCAGAGGGCCGCCAACGCTGGCGAGCCAGCTCCCACAGAACAGCAGAAGCAGAAGATCGCAGCCTTCGGCAGCTCCTACATGGGTTCGGGGTTTCGGGAGGAGCGCAGGGAATTGCTTTCGAGCTCATAACGCAGCTCTTCAATTAAAGCTTCGACAGACTCAGGTGTACGCAAGCCATCGAGTTTCAACCCGCTGATCACCAGATCTACTTGCCCTGACACCGGATGATAAAGCTTCACCGTCAGCGAATGATCACCATCCACCAGACACTCACACGCCAGCGGCGAAAAACTCTGCTCAAGCTGAGCGCGCAACTGCGCAAGATTCATCATTGAGGTTGTTCCTTTAGCTGCTTCGAAGGGACACGATCACGCAAATAAAGACACGCACCGTACCCCACCAGACTAAGAACCACCCGCCCCTATCAGAACCTCAATTTGCACCGGATCAACTAGTGCATTTGCACCCTAGCGCTGCCCCCGCCACTCACCGGAAAACAGCCCACGCTCCCGAGCCCAGACAATCGCCTCGCTGCGGCTGTGCACATCGAGTTTGGAATACACCGTCGCCACATGGTTACGCACCGTGTTCGGCGCCAGTTTCAGCCGCGCGGCGATCTCCTTGTCCGCCAGCCCCTCACAGATAAGCCCCAGCACATCACGTTCACGCGCCGTCAGATCGGTGAATGACACACTCGGCAGTTGCGGCGAGTTGACCTTCTTCACATTGGCCAGTTTTTCGATCAACGTGCGGCTGAACCATGAGGCATCTTTCATCACCTCTTCAATGGCTGCCACCAACTCTAGCTCGGTGCGCTTGCGCTCGGTGATGTCCATCAGCACCAGCAAATAGCACGGCACATCATGAATATTCACCGTGTCGGCCGACAACGCGCACTCCAGCAAGTCGGCGTCTTTGGTGCGCACCCGCACATCCACCCGATCCACCCGGCCGTTGTTCTCAAGCGCCGCGAGCAAACGCGTGCGTGCCCCGTTGTCATCGATAAAACCAATCTGCGTCACGGTCTTACCGAGCACATCGTCACTGTCAAATGTCAGCGTATCGAGAAACGCCTGATTGACGTCGAGCACTCGTTGTTCATCCGCCGTGCAGATCAGGATCGGCACCGGCGTCAGGCGAAACGCCTTGGCAAACCGCTCCTCACTCTGACGCAGCGCCACTTCGGCCTTGTGCCGCAGTTCCATGTCAACAAAGGAAAACAGCATGCAGTCTTCATCGTTGAGCAGCAGCGGTTGCCCGGCGACAATCACCTGTTTGCTGCTGCCATCGGGCAAGCGCAATTCAGCCTGCATCTGCGGAATGGTCTCGACATCGCGCAGGCGTTGAATCGCCAGATCGCGCTTCTCCGCCTGCTCGTAGATGTCGATTTCATAAGCCGACGTGCCGATCACCTGCTCGCGGGTATAACCGGTCATCTCCAGAAATCCGGGATTGACCTTGATGTAACGCAAATCGCTGATACGGCAAATCACCGCCGGCGCCGGGTTGGCGTTGAAGGTTTTCTCGAAGCGCTGCTCGGCGTTGGCCCAATCGGTGACGTCGCTCATGATCAGCACCAGCGACTCGGGCTGACCTTCGCGGTCGGTGAGAATCATGCTGCGCACGCTGTGTACCCAGACGCGTTCCGGATCATCCGCCGCATTCACTTCGATCAGCACATCATTGAACGCCTCGCAGCGGGCCACGCGGCTGATCGGATAATTCTCGGGCGACAGCGTGTGGTTGTTGCGATAACGCAGGTTGAAACGCTGCGCGTATTCGGTGGCATTGTGGCCCAGCTCACCGATCCGGCTGACGCCATGCATGGCCAGCGCGGCCTCGTTGGCCCAGAGGATGCTTTGATCCCGCTCCAGCAGAATCACCCCGTCGGACAGCCCGGCGATGATCTGCTGCAACTGGCGGCGATTGGTTTCGGTGGTCAGGACTTCCTGGCTCATTGGATCTCCACAAGTGATGCGCCATGTGAAGAGTACGACCGCAGCCAATCGCGATCGTGCACCTCTATTCACACACAACAGATCCCCCTGTAGGAGCTGCCGAAGGCTGCGATCTTTTGATGTTGTTTTTAAAAGACAAGATCAAAAGATCGTCCGATCGCGGCCCGAGCCTTCGGCAGCTCCTACAGGGTGGAGTGGGGTTCGATCAGTTCGCGGAGGGTGTCGAGGAAGAGTTTCAGGACTGGGGAGGCATCATCCGCGCGGTACGTCGCGTACAACGGCACCTCCGGCAATGCCGGGGTCAGCCGCCGAAAGACTAGCCCCGCCGGCGCCAACTGTTCAATCGAGGCCGGCAACAGCGCCACGCCGAACCCGGCACGCACCAGGCTCAGCAGCGTCTGCACCTCAATCACCTGCTGCCGTATCTGCGGGGTAAACCCGGCCTGAATGCAGCACTGATAGAGAAAATTAGCGAACCGCGACTGCTTCAATTCCAGCGCCACAAACGGCTCCTGCGCCAGATCCGCCGGGGCTAGCACCTCGCGCTGCGCCAACGGATGATCCGCCGGCATCACCACATGAATCGGCTCATAAATCAGCAGTTCATTGCGCAACAACGGATCGTCATAACCCACGCGAAACACGCAGGCATCAATGCGCTTCTCCTTCAACGCCTTGACCTGCGCCGCCGGGGTCATTTCGTGCAGGCGCCAGTTGACCTGCGGATAACGCTCACGAAACAGGTGCAAGGCCTTGGGCAGCACGCCGACCATCACCGAACTGATCATGCCGATTTCCAGTTCGCCGAGCTGACCGCGCCCGGTTTGCCGCGTCAGATCCAGCGCCCGCTCAAGTTGCTCGAACACCAGCGGCGCCTGCTCCTTGAGCATCTGCCCCGCCGCCGTCAGTTCAACCCGATGATGGCTGCGCTCGAACAATGGCGTGCCCAGTTCCTCTTCCAGCAAGCGAATCTGCTGGCTCAGCGGCGGCTGGCAGATGTGCAGGCGTTCGGCGGCGCGACCGAAGTGCAACTCATCGGCCAACGCCATGAAGTACCGCAGCAGGCGCAGGTCCATGGCGATTTATCCCAGGTTCAGTGGCGTCGAACGCTGACGGACGCCGGTCAGCGCGAACAACGCATTGGCGATGGCCGGCACCACCGAAGGGCTGCCCAACTCGCCGACGCCACCGGGTTTGCTCGGCTCACCGTCGAGCACGAGGATGTCGGTGGTCGGCATGTCGGACATGCGCGTGACGCGATAGTCGTGGAAATTGCTCTGCACCACCCGGCCCTGTTTGATGTCGAGCCGATCGAACAGCGCGTGGCCCAGCCCCCACATCAACCCGCCGTAGATCTGTTCTTCGACACCGCCCGGCGACACTGCCAAACCGCAATCGACCACGCAGGTGAGCTTCTCGACTTTCGGCTTGCCGTCGACTGTCGTCACGCGCGCAACCACGGCGATGAAACTGGTGTAACCCTGATTGGTCGCAATCCCCAGCGCGGTGCCCGGTGGCAACGGCTGCCCCCAACCGGCGCGCTCGGCGGCTTGCTTGAGCACCGCCACATGCCGTGGCCGCTCCTGCATGTTAGCGAGACGAAACTGCAGCGGATCGGTACCCGCCGCATGCGCCAGTTCATCCATGAAGCTTTCCACGGCAAACACGTTGGGGATGAAGCTCACCGAACGATACCAGCCGCTCGGCACCTCGCTTTCGTGCTTGACCCAGTTCAGTTCCAGATGCGGCGGACGGTAGGCGAAGTCCCACGCGGTGATCGCTTCGGTGGTGCTGTAATCCATCTTGTCCGGGCGTTCGAAGTAACCCGGTTCCCACTGTTCCGGCGAGGCCGGCGATACCGCGTGCAATTGCAGCGCGCTGAGTTTGCCTTGGGCATCGAGCGCGCCTTTGACCCGATGCAAGGTTGCCGGATGATTGAACAGCGCGTGCATTTCATCTTCGCGGCTGTTGAGCAGTTTTACCGGCACGCCGGTTTTCTGCGCCAGATACGCGACTTCAAACAACCAGTATTTGGCCTCCCGCGCACCGAAGCTGCCGCCCGAGACCAGCTCATGAATGGTCACGTTGGCCTTGTCGATCCCGCACACGGTTTGCGCCGCTTCCAGCGCCGAGGACGGCACCTGCACGCCGCCCCAATAGGTGATTGCCTTGTCTTTGACCTGCGCGGTGATGCAGATCGGTTCCAGCGGGTTTTGCACCTTGTAGGGCATGGTGTAATCCGCTTCGATCAGCTTCGCCGCACCCGTCCATTGCCCGGCGACATCACCTTGGGTCATGGCTTTGACGGTTTGCGCTTGCGGATCGCCGATGACCTTGGCTTGAGCGCTGAATAACTGCTCGCTGTCGAACCCGGCCAGCGCTGAATCGCTCCACTTGATCTCCAGCACTTTGCGGCCCTGCTGCGCAGCCCAGAACGTATCCGCCAACACCGCGACGCCTTCCAGATTGCCGCCGAGCACGTCGGGACGGCCCGGTATCGCCAGCACCTTGCGCACGCCCGGCACTTGCAAAGCTGCGACTGAATCGACACTCAGCACTTTCGAGCCGACCACGGGCGCGCGCTGAATCACCGCCACCAGCATGTCCGGCAATTGCACGTCGATGCTGTACTTGAAGCGCCCACACACCTTGGCTGCCGCATCGCGCTTGTGGCGCAATTTGCCGATGTATTTGAACTGCGCAGGGTCTTTCAGCGTGACCTTTGCCGGGGCCGGCAGATGCGCGGCCACGCCGACCAGTTCGCCATAACCGAGGCTGCGTTTGCTCGCCGCGTGCATCACTCGACCTTCCTCGGTGGTGCAACTGTCGGGGCTGACTTTCCATTGTTTCGCGGCAGCGGTGATCAACAGCGCCCGCGCCGTGGCACCGGCCATCCGCAAGCGATCGTATTCAAGGGAAACGCTGGTGCTGCCGCCGGTCGAGAAGACTTTCCAGACCGGATGAATGTAGGTTTCGAAGAACGGGTCTTCCGGGGTGATGACCTGCACGGTCATCGGGTTGACGTCCAGCTCTTCCGCCACACACGCGGCCAGCGCCGTTTGCGTGCCGGTGCCGGAATCGTGCTTGTGCACTACCAGTTTCACCGTGCCGTCGGGAAAGATGCGCACCCAGGCATTCGGTTCGAACTCGTTGGCCGGCGCCATCGCTTTCGGATCCGTGGCCGCCATGCCGCCCGGCAGGTACAGGGCAATCGCCAGGCCGGAAGCAACAGTCGCCGCTTGCTTGAGAAAAACCCGTCGCGGCAGTTCAATGCGGGTGTCGTCGATGAGGCTCATCACGCCTCCTTCGGCGCGTTCGCCGCACGTTTGATCGCTTTGTTGATGCGTCCGTAAGTGCCGCAGCGGCAGATATTTCCGGACATGGCATTGCGGATCGAATCGTCGGTGACTGCCGCACCGGTGTTGAGCAGCGCGGCGGCGGACATGACCTGCCCGGATTGACAGTAGCCGCATTGCGGCACATCTTCGGCGACCCAGGCCAATTGCAACGGATGGTTCTGCGTCGGCGACAAGCCTTCGATGGTGGTGATGCTATGGCCCGCGACGGCGGCCGCCGGCAATTGGCAGGAACGCACCGCGACGCCGTCCAGATGCACGGTGCAGGCACCGCACAGGCCCATGCCGCAACCGAACTTGGTGCCGGTGAGTTTCAGTTGATCACGCAAGACCCATAACAAGGGCATGGAGGAGGACGCTTCATCCAGCTCGCGTCGTTCGCCGTTAACCGTGAATGCAATCATTGTCAGGCTCCAAAAGAGCGGCCCGTCTTTGTGCGGGCCTGGTCACCGATTATTGGAACCCTGAGCCACACGCGGCCAGCGACGATTTCTGCCAACCGCTGTAAGCAGGACTAACAACATGTACAAGCGATACCCGTCGGTGCAGTCCATGAGCGCGTTTATCCACGCGGCGCGCAGCGGCAGTTTCTCCAGCGCTGCACGCAAACTTGACCTGACCCATAGCGCGATCAGCCAGCAGATCCGCGCGCTGGAAGATTTCATCGGCCAGCCGTTGTTCGTGCGTGAAGGCGGCGGCAGCAATCTGACTGATGCCGGGCAGTTGTTTGCCAGTGTCTTGTCGGATGGTCTGGCGCAGATTGACCGGGCAATCTCGTCGGTGAAAAACCGTAGCGTGGCGCAGCGTTTGACCCTCGATGTCGACAGCGAACTGGCGCAGAGCTGGCTCAATCCGCGCCTGCCGCAGTTGCTTGATGGGCTGCCGGATTATGAGGTGACGCTGCTGTCGATGCCGCGCAGTGATCGCAGTACGTTTGAGCGAGTCGATCTGGCGCTGCGTTATGGCTATGGCGATTGGGACGACTGCGAGATGACGCAGATTTGTGGCGATCGGGTGTTGGCGGTGGCTTCGCCGGATTTGCTGGAACGGTATGGGTTGCAGGTGCCGTTGAGCCCGGCGCAGATTTTGGAGTTGCCATTGTTGGGGTATACGCGGCGCTCGTGGATTCCGTGGCTGGATGCGGCAGGGATGACGCCGACCGAGCCGCCGGCACGGGTGATTTTTGATAATGCGGCGAATTTGATTGCGGCTGCCGAGGCTGGCGTTGGCGCGGGGCTGGTGCGTGGATTGTTGGCGGCTGATGCATTGCGCAGTGGGCGGTTGGTGGCGTTGAACGAGGCGCAGATTGCCGCGCATTACAACCTTTACGCCGTGTGGCCGCATGGACAGGCGGAGCGTGTGGCGCCGGTGGTTGAAGCGATCAAACAGTTGGCCCTGCGGACACAATCCTGACGACAGCGCTGGCACAACCATTGAAGATCAAAAGATCGCAGCCTTCGGCAGCTCCTACATTGAACGGTGTAGGAGCTGCCGAAGGCTGCGATCTTTTGATCTCGATGCAGCCCATATCGAACGCATATCACCACCCCGCCCAATTAATATTGTACGAACCCCTCCCCCCTTTCCAATACTCGCCCTCAGCAGCCACCCACCCGGGCCGGATGCGAACAGGCGAGGGAATGCGCGAGTCTTGCGCATAGCAACGGCCGATTGCCCGGGACGTGGATGCCGAGAGCCGCAAGGCTCCCTTCCCCGCTATCAGGAGATCGACTGCAATGATCATCGATATCAGCTGCTATCCCACGGATCTGGTGGACCTCGCCTGGAGGCATGACGGTGACCCGTTCACCGGCGAGCGTCTGCTGGAGATGATGGATGGCCCGTACATGGTCAACGGCAAGCCTCGCCGCATTGACAAAGCCTTCATCCAGCCGCCGCAAGGCAACACGATTTACACCTGGACCGACGGCGACCTGACCGGCCGCGAATCCATCGACGCCTACATGGCGTACACCCTGAAAATGGTCCAGACCTACCCGGACCGTTTCATCGGCTGCTTCGTCTACAACCCGCGCTGCGGCGTGGAAAACGGCGTCGAAGCGATCGAGCGCTACGTCAAGGAGCACGGTTTCGGCATGGTGCAGATGCAAGCCAACATGCACGCCTACCGTCCTGACCGCGCACTCGACTGGGTGCGCCCATGCTTCGAGAAATGCGCCGAACTGGGCATCCCGGTCAAGCTGCACACCGGCGACGGGCCTTACAGCATCCCGTCGGAATGGGTGCCGATGATCAAGGAATTCCCCAACGTCAATTTCATCATGGCCCACTTCGGCGTGCAGACTGGCGGCGTCTACGTGTTCGAACCGATGCAATGGGCGATGGAATTGCCCAACGTCTACTGCGAATCCGGCTGGTGCCTGCAATCGCGGATCGTCGAGTTCGCCAAGGTCTTGCCGACGCACAAGATCCTCTTCGGCACCGACACACCGCCGAACGAACCGGGCATGTGGCTGCGCCTGCTCGAAGTGCTCTGCCACGAACCGCCGCAAGGCCTGAACCTCGACGAGGACACCCTTGAAGACTACTTGGGCAACAACACCGCGCGGATGATCGGCCTCGAACCGACGCCGCCACCCCGTTCCGTTTCCGAAGCAGAGGCGCAACTCAAGCGCCCCGTCACCACTCAACTGGCCAGGAGCTGAACCGATGATCATCGACACCCATCTGCACCCCACCAACCTGGTCGACGAGGCCTGGCGCCACACCGGCGAACCGTTCACCGGCGAGCGCATGCTCAAGCTGATGGACGGCCCGTACATGATCAACGGCAAACCACGCCGCATCGACATGGGTTTCATCCAGCCGCCACCGGGCAACACCGGTTATCGCGACGGCAACCGCCGAGGCCGCGAAGGCGTGCGCGACTACATGTCGTACATCGCCGAACTGTGCATGAAGTACCCGGATCGCTTCATCGGCAACTTCAACTTCAACCCGCGCTGGGGACCGGAAAACGGTGCGGCGGAGCTGGAATTCCACATCAAGGAATACGGCTTCAAGATGCTCAAGCTGCACGCCAACATGCACGGCTATCGCCCGGATCGCGCACTCGACTGGTTGCGTCCGGCGATGAAGGTCTGCGCCAAGTACAACATCGTCGTGCTGATCCACACCGGCGACGGCCCGTACACGATTCCGACGATGTTCTACCCGATCATCCGCGAGTTTCCGATGGTCAATTTCATCATCGGCCACTTCGGTATCCAGACCGGCGGCAACTACTCGTTCGAAGCGTTCTGGATGGCGATGGACACGCCGAATGTGTACTGCGAATCGGGCTGGTGCTTCCAGTCGCGGATCGTCGAATTCGCCAAGGAACTGCCGCGCAACAAGATCGTGTTCGGCACCGATTCGCCGCCGAACGAGCCGGGGATGTGGCTGCGGGAACTGGAGGTGTTGTGCTCGCCGGCACCGCAGGGGTTGGGGATTGATGAGGATCATCTCGAGGATTACCTGGGCAACAACATCGCAAGGTTGTGCGGGATCGAACCGACGCCACCGCCCAAGGACCTGGCCGAGGCTGACATACGTCTGACCACAACGTATCTCTGACTTTACGCAAACCCTGGTGTGGAAATGGAGTTTCCTGTGGTGAGGGGATTTATCCCCGATGGGCTGCGCAGCGGCCCCAAAACCTGCGACCGCGTTGTATCAGGCATATCGCGTTTACTGGTTTTACGACTGCTTCGCAGCCGATCGGGGATAAATCCCCTCGCCACAAAGGCCCTCGCCACAAGGGATCTGTGCACAGAGCACACAGCGACTTTACAGGCACGAAGATGACCCGGCGTTCGTTCGACCGGCAGGCCAACGGCTGGCCGCGCGAACGCCCTCTCACCCCTGCGTGCCTGCTTTTTACGAGGTGACACCATGACCCGTTCGACGCTCGGCGATTCTCAGGACTTTCACGTGTTCATCGACGCCTATCGCCGTGAGTACCCGGACGATGTGCTATCCGTCACTCAACTGATTTCTGCCGATCAGGACGTCACCGCCCTGGTCGATGCCCTCGCCGCCCAGGGACGCGATCCACTGCTGATCTGCGAAAACGTCGGCCACCTCGGCGTGCCGGTGGCGACTAATTTGTTCGCCTCGCGAACCCGCATCGCCCGGCTGTTCGGCGTAACGCCTGCGCAACTGCACGAAACCTTTCAAACCCGCGCCAACCAACCCATCGCTCCGCATTATGTAGAAAGCGGCCCGATTCTCGATGAAGTCTTCGAAGGCGAAGCGCTGGATCTGGCGCTGCTGCCGATGCTCAAGCATTTCGACAGCGATCGCGGCCCGTACGTCACCAACGCCATCATCGTTGCCGAAGACCCGCTGACCGGCATCGCCAACATGAGCTATCACCGCTCGATGCGCCACGCCCGCCAGGCCCTCGCCACCAGCCTGCACTCACGTGGCCACCTGTGGCGGATGCTGCAAACCGCGCGCGAACGTGGTGAAGAATTGCGCGTAGCGATGGTGGTCGGAGCGCACCCACTGTTCATGCTCGCCGCCGCTGCGCGTTTGCCGTATGGCACCGATGAACGCGCCGTCGCCGGCGGGCTGTTTGGTGCGCCGCTGGAACTGGTGAAAACTCCACGCTACGGCATCGGTGTGCCAGCGTACGCCGAGTTTGTTCTGGAAGGCGCGATCGACCCGGCGGCCTATGCCGAGGAAGGCCCGTTCGGCGAATTCAGCGGTTATTCCTCGGATCGCTCGACCAACAATGTGCTGCGTGTCGACACTCTTTTGAAGCGCAAAGATGCTTGGCTGGTCGACGTGATGGGCGGCCGCTACGCCGAGCATTTGACCCTCGCCCGTCTGCCCCGCGAAGCCGAGATGAGCGAGAAACTCAAGGCGCGTTTCCCTGCCGTCACCGCCGTGCATTACCCGAATTCCGGCACGCATTTTCACTGCTACGTGGCGCTGGATCAGAGCCGCGACGGCGAGGCGCGGCAGATCATGCTGGCCTTGCTCGGTTGGGACCCGTACCTGAAAACCGTGATCGCGGTGGACAGCGATATCGACATCAGCGATGACAGCCAGGTGTTGTGGGCGCTGGCCACGCACTTTCAGCCGCACCTGGATATTTTCACCATTGATGGTTTGCCCGGTAGTCCGCTCGATCCTTCGTCGTCGGTCAACGGCACGACTTCGCGGATGGGCCTGGATGCGACTCGCGGTTCAGGATTTGACGGGATCAAGGCGCAGCTGGATCAGGATGTACTGGAACGCGCGCGGGTTTTGCTCAAAGGACTGGAATCGTGAACCGGCAACGGATGGTGGTCGGCATCAGCGGCGCGTCCGGCTTCATCTACGGCGTGCGCTTGCTGCAATTGCTCGCCGAGCTGGACATCGAAAGCCACCTGATCATCAGTCGCGCGGCGCTGCTGACCATGGCTCACGAGACCGATTACAAACTGGCCGACGTGACTGCGCTGGCGAGCCATTACCACCGCGCCGATGACGTCGCCGCCGGGATTGCCAGCGGATCGTTTCGCTGCCTGGGCATGGTGGTTGCGCCGTGTTCGATGAGGACGCTGGCGGAGATTGCCACCGGCACGTCTTCGGGGCTGATCGGCCGCGCTGCCGACGTCACGCTCAAGGAGCGCCGCACGCTGGTGCTGATGGCCCGCGAAACCCCGCTGACCCTCGCCCACCTGCGCAACATGACCGCCGTCACCGAGATGGGCGGAATCATCGCCCCGCCGGTGCCAGCCTTCTACGCCCGCCCGGACAACCTCGGGCAAATGGTCGACCACAGCCTCGGCCGCGTGCTTGACCTGTTCGGCCTCGATGCCGGCGTTGCACGACGCTGGCGTGAACCCAAACCAGTTCCATCATCTGACACAAATACCTGTGGTGAGGGGATTTATCCCCGACCGGCTGCGCAGCAGTCGTTGAGTCAGCAACCGCATTCAACCTGACACACCTCATTTGCAGTTTTGGGGCCGCTTCGCAGCCCATCGGGGATAAATCCCCTCGCCACAAGGGTTACACATCAAAAATTTAATCACCCCGAATTCAGTGTGCACCGGTCAATTAAAGGAGCCTCACCATGAACACCCCATTCAACGCCCCAACCCGCAACACTAAAATCCCCGTGACCATCCTCACCGGTTTCCTCGGTGCCGGTAAAACCACCCTGCTCAACTACATCCTCAAGGAAAACCACGGCCGCAAAATTGCCGTGATCGAAAACGAGTTCGGTGAAGTCGGCATCGATGGCGATCTGGTGCTCAGCTCGGAAACCGAAGAAATCTACGAGATGGTCAACGGCTGCGTGTGCTGCACCGCCGAGGTTCGCGAGGACTTGGTGCGCATCGTCCGCGAACTGGTCGCGCGGCCGGTGCGGCTTGATCACATCCTTATCGAGACCAGCGGCCTGGCCGATCCGTACCCGGTGGCGCAGAGCTTTTTCATCAATGACCCGATCGCCGATGAAGTCGAACTCGACGCCATCGTGACCATGGTCGATGCCAAACACATCGCCCAGCATCTGGAGGATCTGCAACTCGATGGCGTCGACAATCAGGCAGTGGATCAGATTGTCTGCGCCGACCGGATTGTGATCAACAAGGTCGATCTGGTTTCCCCAGATGAAGTTCAAATCTTGCGCGGCAAGATCCGCGGTTTGAACGCCACGGCAGATCTGGTGACTTCGACCCACGCGCAAATCGACCTGACGAAAATCCTCGGCATCGGCGCGTTCGAATGCACGCAGAAGCTCATGGAAATCGGTGCTGATCAGCACGATCACCATGATCACGACCATCACGCTGAGCACTCTATTGAAGAGCAGGACCACCAACACGACCCAAGCGTGTCATCGGTAGGCATCGCCGTGGACGGCGCGGTCAACCTGATCGCGTTCCATCGCTGGATCAGCGAGCTGCGCTCCTCCCAGGCCGACAACCTGTACCGCATGAAAGGCGTGCTCGCCGTGGCCAATGAAGACCAGCGCTACGTGCTGCAAGGCGTGCACAGCCTGGTGGAATTTCGCGCCTCGACCGCGTGGGGCACGGAGCCGCGCTCGAGCAAAATCGTGTTCATCGGCCGCGACCTGGACCGCGCGGCGCTGAACCAGGGCTTCGCCGCCTGCCTGGCAGGCTGAAACAAGGCATCGGAGCCGGTGGATGGCGGCTTCGGGCACATGTGTACGAATGACTGATGCCAGTTTTTTGCACAACACAAAACTTGTGGGAGCTGGCTTGCCAGCGATAGCGGACTGTCAGTTTATAAAAATGGTGACTGCTAAATCGCCATCGCTGGCAAGCCAGCTCCCACAGGGTTCCACTGTGTTCTTGAGCTGATCGGCATCAGACGAATACCCCTCTCTACCGCATAAAAACAGCCAGAGGTGTTTCCCCATGTCGTCAGCCACATCCCCATCAAAAAGCGCATCCACCGTGCACCCCGTCGACCGCATTCTGCCGGTACGACAGATGCTCACCCTCGGCCTGCAGCACATGGCCGTCTCGTACATCGGCGCCATCGCCGTGCCGTTGATTGTCGCCAGCGCCTTGAAAATGTCTCACGCCGATACGGTGGTGCTGATCAGCACCACGCTGTTCTGTTCCGGAATCGCCACCCTCCTGCAAACCGTCGGCTTCTGGAAATTCGGCGTGCGCCTGCCGATTCTGCAAGGCGTGGCGTTCAGCAGCGTCGGCCCGGTAATCGCCATCGGCAGCAACCCCGAGGTAGGGTTCGCCGGGGTCTGCGGGGCGGTGATCGGCGCGGGGATTTTTACCATGCTGATGGCGCCCTTCGTCGGTCGATTACGGCGGTTTTTTCCGCCCGTGGTCACCGGTTGCATCGTCACCGTGATCGGTTTGCAGCTGTTCCCGATTGCCTATGAATGGGTTGGCGGCGGGCGCAACGCGAGCAACTTCGGCGCGCCGGCGTTCCTCGGTGTGGCGGTGGTGGTGTTGCTGACGATCCTGTTGGTCAACCGCTATGGCAGCCCGATGCTGCGCAACATGGCGGTGTTGATCGGCATGCTGATCGGCGCCGGTCTGGCGTACGGCCTGGGCATGGGCAGTTTTCACAGCGTCGAAGAAGCGCCGTGGCTGACCGTGCCCTACCCGTTTTATTTCGGCTTGCCGACCTTCAGCCTGATCCCCATCGCGACCATGGTGGTGGTGATGATCGTGCAGATGGTCGAGTCGATGGGGCTGTTCGTGGCCATCGGCGACATTGTCGAAAAACCGGTGGAAGATAAACAAGTCATCAACGGTCTGCGCGCCAATGGTTTGGCCAGCACCATCGCCGGGATGTTCGCCGCGTTCCCGTTTATCGCCTTCATGGAAAACGTCGGCCTGGTGATCCTCACCGGCGTGCGCAGCCGTTGGGTGGTCGCGGTCAGCGGTTTGCTGATGTGCTCGATTGCCTTGGTGCCAAAGGCCGGCGCGATCATCGCTTCGATGCCGACCGCCGCCCTCGGTGGCGCTGGCATTGCCATGTTCGGCGTGGTTGCGGCGGCGGGCATTCAGACCCTCGCCAAAGTCGATTACGAGCGCAATCGCTACAACGTCTTGATCGTCGGTTTCACCATCGCCGCCGCGCTGGTGCCGGTGCTCGCGCCCACCTTGTTCAAACAACTCCCCGAGTGGTCGCAGCCGTTCCTGCACAGCAGCGTGGTCATCGCTTGCCTGGTGTCGGTGCTGCTCAACGCCGCGCTGAATGGCGTCAGCGTGGCGGAAACCACCGCCAGCAAATCCGCCTCGCACATCCTTTAGTTTGGAGCTGCCCATGACTCAACTTCAGAACATCCTGATCAAAAACCCGGTCGCGGTGATGACCGGCCTGCGCGGCCCTCGCGCGCGGGCCGGCGCCGTGGACATCCGCGTGGTCAACGGTCGCATCGCCGAAATGGCCGCGAACCTTGAACCACAACCCGGCGAACGGCTGATCGACGCGCGCAACTGCGTGGTCTATCCGGGCTGGATCAACACCCACCATCACCTGTTCCAGAACCTGCTCAAAGCCGTACCCGAAGGCCTGAATCAGGATCTGCAAGGCTGGCTGGCCAGCGTGCCCTACCCGCGCCTCAACCGCTTTACCCCGCAACTGGCGCGGATTGCTGCACGGCTGGGCATGGTCGAATTGCTGCTGTCCGGCGTCACCACCTGCGCCGATCACCACTACCTCTACCACGCCCACGGCAGCACCGAGACCGGCGACTTGCTGTTCGACATGGCCGATGAATTTGGCCTGCGCTTTGTGTTGTGCCGAGGCGGCGCGCTGGAGTCGGCGAGCGCCCACCCGGGCTTCTCGAAAACCGCGCTGCAACCGGAGAGCCTTGAGCAAATGGTCGGCGATATCGAACGGCTGAAATCGCTGTATCACCAGGACACTCCAGACGCGATGCGCCGCGTGGTTGTCGCGCCAACCACGCCAACGTTCTCGCTGCCGCCAACCCTGTTACGTGAACTCGCCCACACCGCACGCGGCCTCGGTTTGCGTCTGCATACGCACCTGTCGGAAACGCAGAACTACGTGAACTTCTGCCGCGAAAAATACAACTGCCTGCCGGTGGAATTCGTCGCCGAACACGAATGGCTCGGCCCCGACGTCTGGTTCGCCCACGCCGTGCACCTGCAACCGGGTGAAATCCGCATGCTCGCGCAGACCGGCACCGGCATCTCCCACTGCCCGGTGAGCAATGCGCGGCTGGGCAGCGGCGTCGCGCCAGTGCCGCAGATGTACGAGGCAGGTGTGCCGATTTCCCTGGGCGTGGATGGCGTAGCGTCGAATGAATCCGGAAGCATGGTCGGCGAAGCCAACACCGCGTGGCTGATCCACCGCGCCGAACAAGGCGCCTCGGCGACCACCGCTGAAGACGTCATTCACTGGGGCACGGCGGGTGGCGCGCAGGTGTTGGGGCTTGGCGCGGTCGGCACACTGGAAATCGGGCAAGCGGCGGATCTGGTCGTCTACAGCCTCGATCATCCTCGGTTCTATGGCTTCCACGACAGCGCCGTCGCGCCGGTGGTCGCGGGCGAACCGATCACCGTGAAATACAGCCTGGTCGGCGGCCGAATCGTCGTCGACAACGGCGTGATCCCGGGCCTGGACATCGAACGCATGCGCGCCGAAGCCTGGCAAGGCGTCCAGCAATTGATGGACGTTGACGACTGAACCGCCCCCTGTAGGAGCTGCCGAAGGCTCGGGCCGCGATCGGACGATCTTTTGATGTTGTTTTTTAAAATCAAGATCAAAAGATCGCAGCCTTCGGCAGCTCCTACAGGGACAGGTGCATTCGCGACTTCCAGGTTTGTCGGCTAAGGTTAATCCCTCATCGGATTGAGCCCCTGCCAGCGAGACCGGGCTCTTGATCAAGGAGAGACTGATGCCGTCGCGTCGCAACATCGAACAGACCTACCGCACCTGGTCCAGCCCCATTTTGCTGGAGCTGAAAAAGCGCGAACACCAAATGGCGCCGTTCGAACGCCAGGCGCTGGAGAATGTCCTGGTGGAAAGACGGTTGCTGGATATCGGCAATCCGAAGGGCAATGAGCGCCGTGCAAAAACCACCACCCCGGATTAATCACACAACCCTTGCAGGAGCTGAGCTTGCTCGCGAAGGCGTCGTGTCAGGTAGATGTGATTTGCCTGACACGACGCCTTCGCGAGCAAGCTCAGCTCCTACAGGTTTGTGTTCAGGCCTAACCTCAGCAATTCCTTGCGCAGGATCGAGGGTGCGATGACTGCCATTCCTGCGTGCCAGTCCAGTTTCAGCAGATGATTGAGTTTGCGTTGGCTCGAAAGGGGTTCTGCAAGAAAGCTGCTTTTTCCGTCGCGGATGCTGATGACATTCAGCAGCCAGTCTTCGCCCTGCTCCGCCATCCATTGGCTGATCGTCGGACGGTATTTCTGCAGCAATACGTCGGCATCCCACACGGTCATCTGCGCGAAAATCTGCGGCAGGTTGCTTTCGGGTTTCATCCGTTTCAAGTCGGCTGCCAAGGCATTGGCGAGGTCTGATTCGATGTCGGCCTGGCATTCGAGGAAGTAGTGCTCGGGCCAGTTCGTTGCGAGTTTCGCCCGAAACGCGAGGTCGGTGTATGCGTCGATGTCCGCTGGCGTGGTCATCTGGCTGGTGAAATTCAGGGTGTTGTCGAGAATCGCGGTGGCCAACAGTGCGGCGCTTTGTTCGCTGATTTTTGCTAGCAAGTCTGAGGTCTGCCAACGCTGAAAGACCTGAGTTGCCGCAGCGCCGATCGGGCGGATGTCGGCGGCTGAACCGAGTTTCTTTGCCCAGTAATCTTCGTAACCTGGATGATGGTCGATGACTTCCACGACCTGATCGAGCACGACCAGTGGATCGAAATGGTGATAGTCGGATACGTCGACCAAGATGAATTCGTCAGTCAGCGATGGTTCATGCGTTTGAAAAGCGCAGCCCCAATCAAGCACGGTTTTCGAGACACTGGCGTTGGCTGTTGCGCTGCTGACGGCGCGGGCGGGGATGCCTTGCAGGTTGAGCAGTTCTGCGTAGGCGATGCAGCAGGCGTAGGCGTCGATGTCCAGATAGGACGCGCCGGAGGTGATGATTTTCATGGGCCGGCAACGTCGCACATTTCCATGACATTGGGGTGACAGGAAAAGATCGCAGCCGCCGAAAAATCCCATGCAGGAGCGGCCGAAGGCTGCGATCTTTTGATCTTCAGGCCGCGCGCTGCCCCCCAGCCACCGCCGCCGACGCCGCCAACATCGCCCGCAACAACACCGCACACCCCGCCGCCAGATCATCCGGCGCGGCGTTTTCGATTTCGTTGTGGCTGATCCCGCCTTCGCACGGCACGAAGATCATCCCCGCAGGCCCCAGCTCGGCCAGGAAGATCGCATCGTGGCCAGCGCCACTGACAATGTCCATGTGCGACAACCCCAACCCTTTCGCCGCACCGCGCACCGCTTCCACGCAGCCTTTTTCGAAATACAGCGGCGGGAAGTCAGCAGTCGGGGTCAGTTCATAAGTCAGTCCATGTTCCTCACAGGTCGCTTCGATGACTTGCTTCACCTCAGCAATCATCGAATTCAGCCGCGCCGGTTCCAGATGCCGGAAATCGAGGGTCATGCGCACCTCACCGGGGATGACGTTGCGCGAGCCGGGATAGGCTTGCAGGCAACCGACGGTGCCACAGGCGTGCGGTTGATGGCCGAGGGCTGCGCGATTGACGGCGCCAACGATCACCGAGGCGCCGACCAGTGCATCTTTACGCAGGTGCATCGGTGTTGGGCCGGCGTGCGCCTCGACGCCGCGCAGTTTGAGGTCGAACCATTTCTGCCCCAGCGCGCCAAGCACCACGCCAATGGTTTTCTGTTCGTCTTCAAGGATCGGGCCTTGCTCGATGTGTGCTTCGAAATAAGCACCGACCTTGTGCCCGCTGACTTTGCGCGGGCCAGCGTAGCCAATCGCGTTCAGTGCTTCGCCAACGGTGACGCCATCGGCATCGACCTTGGCCAGGGTTTCTTCGAGGGTGAATTTCTCGGCAAATACGCCCGAGCCCATCATGCACGGGGCGAAGCGCGAGCCCTCTTCGTTGGTCCAGACCACCACTTCCAGTGGCGCTTCGGTTTCCACCTTGAGGTCGTTGAGGGTACGCAGCACTTCGACACCGGCGAGTACACCGAAGCAGCCATCAAACTTGCCGCCGGTGGGTTGCGTGTCAATGTGGCTGCCGGTCATGACGGGCGGCAGGTCGGGATTGCGCCCGGGGCGACGGGCGAAGATGTTGCCGACGGCATCGACCGTGACGCTGCATCCGGCGTCCTTGCACCATTGCACGAACAGATCGCGGGCCTGGCGGTCGAGGTCGGTCAGGGCCAGGCGACAGACCCCGCCCTTGACCGTGGCGCCGAGTTTGGCCAGCTCCATGAGCGAGGCCCAGAGGCGATCGCGGTTGATGTGCTGATGGCTCGATTGCAGAACGTCTACGGCTGCGTTCATGGGGATCTCCTCAGGCTGCTTTTCTTATGGATATTGCTCGGGTGTTTTTGAGGCCGCCATCGCTGGCAAGCCAGCTCCCACAGGTTTTTTGGTTGAACACAGTATTTGTGTACGACTCGATCCTTGTGGGAGCTGGCTTGCCAGCGATGAGGCCATTCGCTACACCGCTGTTTTCACGGCAGAGGGCTGCGCGCGCATCACGCACAACCCGTAATAAATCACTCCGCCCAGCGCCGAACCGGTGAACCAGCCGTAACTGTAAAACCAGCTGAACGCATCGCTGCCCAGCGACAACAAGGTCAGCACCACCGGCACACCAAATGCGAGAAACCCGGCCCAGTTCCATGCCGGATAGACGTCATCGCGGTACAACCCGGCCAGGTCCAGTTGCTGTTTCTTGATCAGGAAATAGTCCACCACCATGATCCCGGCAATCGGCCCGAGCAGGCTCGAATAACCCAGCAGCCAGTTCGAATACACGGTCTCCAGGCTGACATCGGAGACAATCAAACCAAGCTTTTTCAGCAACTCATGGCCCATCAGCAACAACCCGACCAACCCGGTCAGCAACACCGCTTTGGTGCGGTTGATCACCTTCGGCGCGATGTTCTGGAAATCGTTGGTCGGCGAGACAATGTTCGCGGCGGTGTTGGTCGACAACGTGGCGATGATGATCAACGCCATCGCCACCGCGACCCACACCGGGCTCTGGATATGACCGATCAGGCTGACCGGATCAGACACCGTCACGCCGACCAGTTTCACCGACGCCGCAGTCATGATCACGCCCAGCGAGGCGAACAGAAACATCGTCAGCGGCAGGCCGAAAATCTGCCCGAGGATCTGATCTTTCTGGCTCTTGGCGTAACGACTGAAGTCCGGAATGTTCAACGACAACGTCGCCCAGAAACCCACCATTGCCGTCAGCCCGGCGGCGAAGTAACTCACCACACTGGCGCCTTCCGGACGCTTCGGCGGGATCGCCAGCAGTTCCGTCATCGACACATTGGGCATCGCCCATACCAGCAAGCCGATTCCGACCGCCACCAGCAACGGCGCGGACAAGGTTTCCAGCCACTTGATCGACTCGGCGCCGCGAATCACCACCCACAGGTTCAGTGCCCAGAAGATCATGAAACCGATCACCTCGCCGGTGCCGCCGAGGGATTTCCAGCCATCGAAAATCGAGCCGAGAAACAGGTGGATCGCCAACCCGCCAAACATCGTCTGAATGCCAAACCAGCCACACGCGACCAGTGCGCGAATCAGGCACGGCACGTTGGAGCCGAGAATGCCGAACGATGAACGCAGCAGCACCGGAAAAGGAATGCCGTACTTGGTGCCGGGAAAGGCGTTCAGCGTGAGCGGAATCAGCACGATGAGGTTGGCAAACAGAATCGCCAGCAACGCCTCGCCGACGGTCAGGCCGAAATAGGCGGTGAGGACACCGCCGAGGGTGTAGGTCGGCACGCAGATCGACATGCCGACCCACAGCGCGGTGATGTGCCATTTGTTCCAGGTTCGTTCGCGCACCTTGGTCGGTGCCATGTCGTGGTTGTAACGGGGGCTGTCGAGGACGTCGCTACCGGCTTCGAGTTCGAACAAGCCGTCGCGCTCGGTCACTTGCGATCTGTTCTGTTGCATGGCTGCTCCACGGTTTTTTTGATTATTTTTGCTCATCGGACTGGTGGGCGGACGTGCCGCACACCGGGCGATGGCCGGAGTACTTGCATGTGAACACGCACTTCACGAACCGGCCTGGCTTGTCAGCGCCAGCACTCAAAAAACGTGCCGACTGTTGCGCCGAGTTTCCCGACCTGTCCGTATAGCGCTTTCAACTGTTTGATGTTTAAACGCTTTTATTCAAATCATTGGATCATGTTGCTTACTTGTTACATCCCTCAGGCAAAAGACCAGGACAAGTTACTCGGACAACCAGGTTCAAAGTGGTGCACGGTTATTTCCAGCCAGGCGTCTGGGCCGCGACTCTTTAGCGTTCAAGCAACTGATTTACCATGACAAATCTCGCTCAAATCTGGTTCCTGTCAAGTGCGTCAAAATGGTGAAAGCCCTCACCATTTTGGTGATTTAAATATTTAATCTATATATTTCAATACGTTACGTACGTTATAAGCTTATAAAAAATAATCTTGCTCATTCGATTAACACCAGCTAGTTTTTATTCCTGACAGCGTTGGCAGGAATATATCTTCCAGCATCGACGTCTTATAAAACATATAGAACCGGTATAAGCCGGTCATGCCTGCGAGGAAGCTGCAATGTCTCTGTTGATCCGTGGCGCCACCGTTGTTACCCATGATGAAAGTTATCGCGCCGACGTCTATTGCGCCGACGGCGTGATCAAAGCCATCGGTGAAAACCTGGATATTCCCGCCGGCACCGAAGTGCTCGACGGCAGCGGCCAATACCTGATGCCCGGCGGCATCGATCCGCACACGCACATGCAACTCCCATTCATGGGCACCGTGGCCAGCGAGGACTTCTACAGCGGCACGGCGGCCGGTCTGGCCGGCGGCACCACGTCGATCATCGATTTCGTCATCCCCAATCCGCAACAGTCGTTGATGGAAGCGTTTCATCAGTGGCGCGGCTGGGCCGAGAAATCGGCGTCGGATTATGGCTTCCACGTCGCGATCACCTGGTGGAGCGAGCAGGTGCGTGAGGAAATGGCCGAGCTGGTCAGCCATCACGGCATCAACAGCTTCAAGCATTTCATGGCCTACAAGAACGCGATCATGGCCGCCGACGACACGTTGGTAGCGAGTTTCGAGCGGTGTCTGGAGCTGGGCGCAGTGCCGACCGTACATGCGGAAAACGGCGAGCTGGTTTATCACCTGCAACGCAAGTTGATGGCGCAAGGTATCACCGGGCCAGAAGCGCATCCGCTGTCGCGGCCTTCGCAGGTTGAAGGTGAAGCGGCGAGCCGAGCGATTCGTATTGCCGAGACCATCGGCACGCCGTTGTATCTGGTACACGTCTCGACCAAGGAAGCCCTCGACGAAATCACCTATGCGCGCAGCAAGGGCCAGCCGGTTTACGGCGAAGTACTCGCCGGGCATCTGTTGCTCGACGACAGCGTCTATCAACACCCGGACTGGCAGACCGCTGCCGGTTACGTGATGAGCCCGCCGTTCCGCCCGCGCGGGCATCAAGAGGCGCTGTGGCACGGCCTGCAGAATGGCAATCTGCACACAACCGCTACTGACCACTGCTGTTTCTGCGCCGAGCAGAAAGCTGCCGGGCGCGATGACTTCAGCAAGATTCCCAACGGCACTGCCGGCATTGAAGACCGCATGGCGGTGCTGTGGGATGAGGGGGTTAATTCCGGTCGTTTATCGATGCAGGATTTCGTCGCCCTCACCTCCACCAACACGGCGAAGATCTTCAATCTTTATCCGCGCAAAGGTGCGATTCGCGTCGGCGCCGATGCCGACCTGGTGCTGTGGGATCCGCAAGGCACGCGCACCATTTCCGCCAAGACCCACCATCAGCAGGTGGACTTCAACATCTTCGAAGGCAAGACCGTGCGCGGCGTGCCGAGCCATACC
This sequence comes from Pseudomonas sp. GM80, assembly GCF_000282515.1. Lineage (GTDB taxonomy): Bacteria > Pseudomonadota > Gammaproteobacteria > Pseudomonadales > Pseudomonadaceae > Aquipseudomonas. Next base: position 8,131 of record NZ_AKJD01000081.1, on the reverse strand, counting down.
GTCAGCCAGGGCCGTTTGGTCTGGGCCGATGGCGACCTGCGCGCCGAGCGTGGCGCCGGACGGTATATCGAACGGCCGGCGTACCCGGCGGTGTTTGATTTGCTGAGCAAGCGGGCTGAGCAACATAAGCCTGTTGCTGTGAAACGCTGATAGCGGCCTTCGGCCTATCGCTGGCAAGCCAGCTCCCACATTTGCAATGCATTCCCCCTTTAGGAGCTGCCGAAGGCTGCGATCTTTTGATCTTGTTTTTTAGATCAAGATCAACAGATCGCAGCCTTCGGCAGCTCCTACACAGGGGATTTGGCCAATGCCCGATAGAGGCAGTTACTGTGAGGCAAAAAACCGTGATCGAGACCCTGAACCATCTCCCCCACCCGCACGAAAGTGCGGCCGCCCTCGCCGGCCATTTCACCGATCTGGCGCCACCGCTCAATGACCGTCAGGCGCATCTGGAAGCCTCGCGCTGCCTGTATTGCTACGACGCGCCGTGCGTGAATGCGTGCCCGAGCGAGATCGACATCCCTTCGTTCATCCGCAATATTCATCAGGACAACGTGCCCGGTGCCGCGCAGAAAATCCTTTCGGCAAACATCCTCGGCGGCAGTTGCGCGCGGGTCTGCCCCACCGAAATCCTCTGCCAGCAAGCCTGCGTGCGCAATAATGCCCACGAATGTGCACCAGTGCTGATCGGTCTGCTGCAACGCTACGCCGTCGACAACGCAAACTTCACCGAGCACCCGTTCCAGCGTGCCGCCGCCAGCGGTAAACGCATTGCCGTGGTCGGTGCCGGTCCTGCCGGTTTGTCCTGTGCGCACCGTAGCGCCATGCACGGTCATGACGTGGTGATTTTCGAGGCGCGGGAGAAGGCCGGCGGCCTCAATGAATACGGGATCGCCAAGTACAAACTGGTCGACGATTACGCGCAGAGGGAACTGGATTTCCTCCTGCAAATCGGCGGCATCGAAATTCGCCACGGGCAGAAGCTTGGCGAGAACCTGACCCTCAGCGAACTGCATCAACAGTTCGACGCGGTGTTTCTTGGCCTCGGCCTGAACGCCAGCAAGCAACTCGGCCTGGCCCACGAAGAGGCGCCGGGCCTGCTCGCCGCCACCGATTACATCCGCGAACTGCGCCAGGCCGATGACCTCACGCAACTGCCACTGGCCGAGCGTTGCATCGTCCTCGGCGCCGGCAACACGGCGATCGACATGGCCGTGCAAATGGCCCGCCTCGGCGCTCGCGATGTCAATCTGGTGTATCGCCGAGGCGCGGCGGACATGGGCGCCACTGGCCACGAACAAGACATCGCCAAAGCCAATCAGGTACGCCTGCTGACGTGGGCGCAACCGGAAGAAGTGCTGCTCGACGATCAGGGCCACGTGCGCGGCATGCGTTTCGCTCGCACCGACCTGGTCGACGGTCGTCTGCAAACCACCGGCGAAACCTTTGAGCTGGCCGCCGACGCTATCTTCAAAGCCATCGGCCAATCCTTCGATGGCAGCGCCCTCGCCGACCCGTTGGCCCGTGAGCTCAAGCGTCAGGGCGAACGCATTCAAGTCGACGTAAATCTGCGCACCAGCATTCCCGGTGTGTATGCCGGCGGTGACTGCACCAGCCTCGACCAAGACCTCACCGTGCAAGCTGTGCAGCACGGCAAACTCGCCGCCGAGGCGATCAACGCGCAACTGATGCTCAACGTGGAGGCTGCGTAAATGGCCGATCTCTCGATTGTCTTCGCCGGCATCAAAGCGCCGAATCCGTTCTGGCTGGCCTCCGCGCCGCCCACCGACAAAGCCTACAACGTCGTCCGCGCTTTCGAAGCGGGCTGGGGCGGCGTGGTCTGGAAAACCCTCGGTGAAGACCCGGCGGCGGTCAACGTTTCGTCGCGTTACTCGGCGCACTACGGCAACAACCGTGAAGTGCTCGGTATCAACAACATCGAGCTGATCACCGACCGCTCGCTGGAAATCAACCTGCGCGAAATCACTCAGGTGAAGAAGGACTGGCCGGATCGCGCAATCATCGTCTCACTGATGGTGCCGTGCGTTGAAGAATCGTGGAAACACATTCTGCCGCTGGTGGAAGCGACCGGCGCTGACGGCATCGAGCTGAATTTCGGTTGCCCGCACGGCATGCCCGAGCGCGGCATGGGCGCGGCGGTCGGTCAGGTGCCGGAGTACGTCGAACAGGTGACGCGTTGGTGCAAGACCTATTGCTCGCTGCCGGTGATCGTCAAACTGACGCCGAACATCACCGACATCCGCGTTGCCGCCCGCGCCGCCCATCGCGGTGGCGCCGATGCGGTGTCGCTGATCAATACGATCAACTCGATCACCAGTGTCGATCTGGAACACATGGTCGCCCTGCCCACCGTCGGCAGCAAAAGCACGCATGGCGGTTATTGCGGCTCGGCGGTGAAGCCGATTGCGCTGAACATGGTCGCCGAGATTGCCCGCGATCCGCAGACCCAGGGCTTGCCGATCTGCGGCATTGGCGGCATCGGCAGTTGGCGCGACGCGGCGGAATTCATGGCATTGGGCAGCGGCGCGGTGCAGGTGTGCACGGCGGCGATGCTGCATGGTTTCAGGATTGTCGAGGAGATGAAGGATGGCCTGTCGCGGTGGATGGACAGTCAGGGTTACGCCAGCATCAGTGAGTTTTCCGGGCGTGCGGTGGGCAATACCACGGACTGGAAGTACCTCGACATCAACTATCAGGTGATCGCGAAGATTGACCAGGCGGCGTGCATCGGTTGCGGGCGCTGCCACATTGCTTGCGAGGACACTTCACATCAGGCGATCGGCAGTTTGAAGCAGGCGGACGGCACGCATAAATATGAAGTGATCGATGACGAGTGTGTGGGCTGCAACCTGTGCCAGATCACCTGCCCGGTGGCGGACTGTATCGAGATGGTGCCGATGGAAACGGGCAAGCCGTTTCTGGACTGGAATCATGATCCGCGCAATCCCTACCATGTTGCGGTTTGACTGATCGTTCCCACGCTTTGCGTGGGAATGCAGCCCGGGACGCTCGGCGTCCCATTGGAACGCGGAGCGTCCCTAGAGGCATTCCCACGCAGAGCGTGGGAACGATCATGTAGGAGCTGCCGAAGGCTGCGATCTTTTGACTTAGGGTTCCAAGCCAATCCCGCGCAATATCACACTCGTCACCGTCTGCACCGCTCGCTCGAACTGCATGTCCGACAGCGGCTGATGCTCGTTGAGGATATTCACCTGATGATCAAAGTCGGCGTAATGCTGCGTCGACGCCCAGATCATGTACAGCAGGCTCGAAGGCTCCACCGGCAAAATCCGCTTGTCCTCGACCCACTGGCGAATCTTCGCCTCCTTCATTTTCGCCCAGTCATACAGGCTGACATCCAGCGCCTCGCCCAGCGTCGGCGCGCCGTGGATGATTTCGTTGGCCCAGACCTTCGAGCCATACGGCCGGCTGCGCGAATGGTTCATCTTTGCGCGGATGTAGCTGCTCAGCACCACGCGCGGGTCATCGAACATCTCGAAGCACAACGCGTCCTGCTTCCACACTTCCAGCAGGTCGAACAGCACCGCACTGTACAGCTCGCTTTTGGTTGAGAAGTAGTAATGCAGGTTGGAACGCGGCAGTTGCACTTCGGCGGCGATGTCAGCCATGGCGGTGCTGCCGAAACCTTTTTCGGCGAAGACTTTTTCCGCCGCCAAAAGGATTTTTTCGACGTTACTGCGACGAATCTCGATCTTGTGATTGCCCATGTGGGCTCCCTGACAACAACGTTGCCCAAGACTAGCATCCGCTCTGGTGCGCGGGCGACCGCTGCAAACAAAACTTCGTATCGCCGCGAGGGGATGGCTAAACTGACGTTTTTCGATCCTGCCCCAGAGGTATCCGCGATGCTGTTCAAGAACGTCATGACCACCACTGCCCTGCTCGCCTCGCTGTTCGCCGCATCTTCGGTATTTGCCCACGCCCACCTGAAAAGCCAGACCCCGGCCGCCGACAGCACCGTCGCTGCTCCAGCCGATTTGCGCCTGACCTTCTCCGAAGGCGTCGAAGCCAGTTTCACCAAAGTCACCGTGACGAAGGATGGCGCGCCGGTCGCTGTCAAAGCGCTGACCACCGAAGGCGGCAAGAAAACCCTGATCGTCACCCCGGCCGCGCCGCTGACCGCCGGCGAATACAAAGTCGAATGGCACGCGGTGTCGGTCGACACGCACAAAAGCGAAGGCGCCTACCAGTTCAAAGTGGGCCAGTAATTCATGGGTGAAGCGCTGGTGCTGTGCCGCTTTGTGCATTTCATCGTGGTGTTGATGCTGTTCGGGGCCTGGCTGTTCAGGCCGTTGCTGCTCAAGGATGAAGCGCTGCAAGTAGACCGGCACCTGGCGCGATTGGCGCGCTGGCTGACCGCGATTGCGCTGGTCAGCGGGATTGCCTGGGCGCTGTTGATTACCGCGAGCATGGCTGGTTCTGCTGCTGCCGCGTTCGATCCAGACACGGTTGCGTTGGTGCTGGGCAGTACGTTTTTTGGTCAGGTGTGGCGCTGGCACCTGCTGATCAACGCCGCGCTGTTGGCGTTGCTGTTTACGCCGTGGCGCTCAAGCATGCCGCTGCGGTTGGGTTTGAGTGGCTTGCTGTTGGTGACGCTGGCCCCGGTCGGGCATGGGGCGATGCTCGATGGTTTGAGCGGGCAACTGCTGATTCTCAACCAGATCGTTCATCTGACCTGCGTGGCCGCGTGGTTGGGCGGGTTGTTGTTGCTGGTGATGATTTTGCGCCAGCCAACGGAACCTGTGCCGGTGGTTCTGCGGCGCTTCAGTGGCGTGGGTTATACGTTGGTCGCGGGACTGCTGATCACCGGGCTGATCAACGTACGCGTGCTGACCGGGCAGTGGTGGCCGACACCGTTGTTCAGCGGGTTTGCCTTGATTCTGTTGATCAAGGCGCTGCTGGTTGTGGCGATGCTCGGTCTGGCGCTGTTCAACCGTTTGCGCATGGAAGATTGTGAACAGCGAATGGGTACCCTGCGACGCAGCGTGATGCTCGAATGGCTGCTCGGCATTGGCGCCGTAGCCGCCGTCTCCCTGCTCGGCACCCTGCCCCCGATGATTACAACCTGAAAATCAAAAGATCGCAGCCTTCGGCAGCTCCTACAGATTATCCATGTAGGAGCTGCCGAAGGCTGCGATCTTTTGATCTTAATGGTGCTGCGTGTCACCCGCTGCAGTGTCGATGCTGACCACCACCGACATCCCCGGCCGCAAGCGTTCCTCTTCCTGTTGATCCGCATCAATCGTAATCCGCACCGGCACCCGCTGGGCAATCTTCACAAAGTTGCCCGTGGCGTTATCCGCCTGCAACAGAGCAAATTCCGACCCGGTCCCCGGCGAAATATGCTGCACGTGCCCGGTGAATTTACGGTGGTTCAGCGCATCCACGGTGAAGCGCACCGGTTGCCCGACCCGCACGTTGTCCATCTGGGTTTCCTTCATGTTGGCGATCACCCATTTCTGGTTCGGCACCAACGCCATCAACTGCGCCCCGGAGTTGACGTAAGCGCCGAGGCGCACGCCGATCTGCCCGAGCTGGCCGTCACGTGGCGCGACGATGCGCGTGTTCGACAGGTCGATTCGCGCCAGTTGCACCGCCGCTTCGGCGCTGGCCACCGCCGCTTCCAGCGAGCCGCGATTGACGATCACCGTTTGCAGATCCTGGCGGGCGATTTCCAGATTGGCCTTGGCCTGCGCGACGGCTGCAACGCTTTGCGCATTGGCCGCCAACGCCACGTCCATCTCACGCTTGGACACCGAACCGTCGCGCACCAACTCTTTGTTGCGGCGCAGATCCGCCTCGCTTTTGCGCAACTGTGCTTCGCTGTCAGCCTGCACCGCTTGACGCAACTTGATGGTTGCTTCGGCGCTGTTGCGTTGCTGCACGACGTTGGCCAACGCCGCCTTCTGCACCGCCAGTTGCGCCAGCGACTGGTCGAGGCGTTGCTGATAGATACGGTCGTCCAGGCGCACCAGCAAATCGCCGGCCTTCACGTACTGGAAATCCTGCACCGGCACTTCAAAAACATAACCGGCGAGCTGCGGGCCGATGATCGTCACCTGCCCGCGAATCAACGCATTTTCGGTGGTCTCGACCGCGCTGCTGAACGGCGGCAATTGCCAGGCATAGAGCACGATCAACACGCCCACGATGGCAATCGCGGCAAAGCCCATTGAAGAGATGACCCGCACCCGCAGCGAGCGCGGCTCGGTGTTCGGCGATGACGGCGGCGCCACACCTTCAGGCGTGGCGGCAATGGCATTGGTGGTTGTGGTGGTCGGTTCGGTCATTGAGAAGTAGCACCGCTCGAAGGGGTGGATGGCGCAGGGGCGACGGCTTTGGTGGTGCTCATCAGCCACAGCGCACGAATGGACAGCCAGATCATGGTCAACACCGCAATCACGGCGATCAGCATGAACACGTCGTTATAGGCCAGCACGTTGGCCTCACGAGTGGCGGCGTTGGACAGGCTGCGAATACCCGCAAGGTTGCGCAGGCTCGGGTCGGCCAACAACGAGCCATACGCCGAGCCGCCGCTTTGCACGCGCGCCGCCACCAAAGGGTCAGACAGCGTCAGGTGCTCAACGATGTGACTGGAATGAAACTTCTCGCGGACGATCTGGAAGGTGCCCAGAAGCGCCGCGCCAAGCAGGCCGCCGAGGTTATTGCAGATCCCGAACAGCACGGAAAAACTCACCAGGTTGCGTGGATTGGTCAGCACGTTACGCGTGCCGAGCACCATAGTCGGGCCGAGGAAAAACGTGCTGCCGAAGGCCAACAGGAATTGACTGAAATAGAGGTTTTCCGGGCGGGTCAGGTTGTTGGAAAAACTGTCCATCACCGCCCCGGTGGCCATCAGACCCAGCGAGATGATCAACGGCATCAGCAGGTGCTTGGGGTCGATCGTCAGCGCGCTGGTCAACAACCCCGTGACGCTGCCGATCAGCATCACCACGTACAGGCTGTGCAACTGCTCATAGCCCATGTTCAGGCTCTGCATGAATCCGACCGCACCAGTGGACTGCTCCGAGGTGACCATACGAATCAGGGTCACCGCCAGCGCCAGACGGATCATCGTCCCGCTGCCAAGCCAACGGGTCATCAGCATCGGGTTGCTGCGATTATGTTCGATGGCCAGGCCGGCGAGAATCAGCACGATGGACGACGCCAGCGCGACGCCGATCCAGTCGGCCTCCAGCCACCAATCGATGCGCCCCAGCGACAACACCGCGCACAACAACGCCACGCCGCTAGCGAGGATGGCGAAGGTGAGAAAGTCGAGTTTTTCGAAGGTTTTAAAGCGGTCGCCCGGCGGCAACTTGAGCATCAATACGCAGCCCAATGACAGCAGCGCCATGCCCAATTCGAACAGGTACAGGCCGCGCCATTCGGCGATTTGCAGCAAGTCTTCGGAGAACAGTCGCGCCAGCGGCAAGGCCAATTGCGAGGTGCCGAGACCGAGCACCAGCGCCTTCATTCGCCACTTCGCCGGGAACGCCTGGACCATGTAATACAGGCCCAGAGAGCTGAGGGCAGCACCGACCATGCCGTGCGCCGCACGTACCGCCACCGCCGAATTGAGGTCGTTGACGAACAAGTGGCCGAAGGTCACCAGCGCATACAGCACCAGGAACACTTCGGTGAACGCGCGCAAACCGAACTGCTGACGAAACTTCACCAGCAGCAGGTTCATCGACACGTTGGTCATCACGTACGCGGCCGGCAGCCAGGCCATTTCGGCGGTGGTCGCGCCGAGGGCGCCCTGCAGATACGGCAGGTTGGCGACCACCAGCGAGTTGCCCAAACCACCGGTCACCGCCACCAGCACACCGACCAGCGCATAGGCCAGGCGCTTGGGGTTGGAGTGCAACGGCGTCGAGGGGGAACCGGGCAGACTGGGCTTCTCGTGCGGCTGCCAGTGGCGCGGGGCGTATTGATCCATTGAAAGGCCTTGTGCGGAAGGTGAGTGAAGTTTGCCGCAATTTCACCGGCAACACACATCCCATGGACAACACAAATCCCTGTAGGAGCTGTCGAGTGAAACGAGGCTGCGATCTTTTGATTTTAAAAAAGCCAGATCAAAAGATCG
>NZ_AKJD01000080.1 GCF_000282515.1 Pseudomonas sp. GM80 | reverse complement strand
TATCCGTGAAGGCGGTCGTACCGTCGGCGCTGGTGTCGTAGCCAAAATCATCGAGTAAGTGGTTGTAATGTATTTTTCGGGCCGGCATAATGGTCGGCCTGATTTTGTTTTAGGTCAGTAGCTCAATTGGCAGAGCGACGGTCTCCAAAACCGTAGGTTGGGGGTTCGATTCCCTCCTGACCTGCCAGATTCACTTGGTGTGTCTGGCTTTCTTTTCACAGGATCTTCATAGATGACTCCTAAAGCTGAAGCTCAAGGCTCTCGCTTCGATCTGCTCAAGTGGCTTGTAGTTGTCGCTTTGGTGGTTGTTGGCGTTGTTGGCAATCAGTATTACTCTGCTTCGCCGATCCTGTACCGTGTACTTGCTTTGCTGGCCTTAGCTGCTGTAGCTGCCTTTGTAGGCCTGCAGACTGCGAAGGGCAAGTCTTTCTTTGTACTGGTTAAGGAAGCTCGCACCGAGATTCGTAAAGTCGTGTGGCCAACTCGCCAAGAAACCACGCAGACCACCCTTATTGTGGTGGCTGTTGTTTTGGTTATGGCGTTGCTGTTGTGGGGGCTTGATTCCCTGCTCGGCTGGCTTGTTTCCTTGATTGTCGGCTAAGGGTGTCCCGTGGCTAAGCGTTGGTATGTTGTGCATGCTTACTCGGGTTACGAGAAGCATGTGATGCGCTCGCTGGTCGAGCGCGTAAAGCTGGCTGGCATGGAAGATGGCTTCGGCGAGATTCTGGTTCCCACTGAAGAAGTGGTTGAAATGCGTAATGGCCAGAAGCGCAAAAGCGAGCGCAAATTCTTTCCAGGCTACGTGCTGGTTCAGATGGATATGAATGAGGGTACTTGGCACTTGGTCAAGGACACTCCTCGGGTGATGGGTTTTATCGGCGGTACTGCTGATAAGCCAGCGCCAATCACCGATAAAGAGGCGGAAGCAATTCTGCGTCGTGTTGCTGATGGTAGCGACAAGCCGAAGCCGAAGACTCTCTTCGAGCCAGGCGAGACGGTGCGAGTCAACGACGGTCCATTCGCTGATTTCAATGGCGTTGTTGAAGAAGTTAACTACGAAAAGAGCCGGATCCAAGTGGCAGTGCTCATTTTCGGTCGCTCTACTCCGGTAGAGTTGGAGTTCAGTCAGGTCGAAAAGGTCTAGCTGAAAAAGCATCCCAACCCCACAGCCATAGGCTGTGGGGTTTTGTCGTCACTGGGATAAACGCGCAAGTAACCGGGGAGCCTTTCGAGGCGTTCGAACCCGTAATTGGAGTGCCTCATGGCCAAGAAGATTACCGCTTACATCAAGCTGCAAGTGAAGGCCGCTCAGGCTAACCCAAGCCCACCTGTTGGTCCTGCACTGGGTCAGCACGGCGTGAACATCATGGAATTCTGCAAAGCTTTCAACGCCCGTACCCAGGGTCTGGAAGCTGGTCTGCCGACTCCAGTGATCATCACTGTCTACAGCGACCGTAGCTTCACTTTCGAAACAAAATCCACCCCTGCTTCGGTTCTGCTGAAGAAAGCGGCCGGTCTGACCAGCGGTTCCGCTCGTCCGAACACCGTTAAGGTTGGCACCGTTACCCGTGCTCAGCTGGAAGAAATCGCGAAAACCAAAAACGCGGATCTGACTGCAGCTGATATGGATGCAGCCGTGCGTACTATCGCCGGTTCTGCTCGTAGCATGGGCCTTAACGTGGAGGGTGTGTAATGGCTAAGCTGACCAAGCGTCAAAAGGCTATCGCCGGCAAAATCGAAGCAGGCAAGGCCTACAACATTGTAGATGCCGCCGCTCTGCTGGCTGAGCTGTCGACTGTCAAGTTCAGCGAGTCGTTCGACGTTGCTGTAAACCTGGGTGTTGACCCGCGTAAATCCGACCAGGTTGTTCGTAGCGCTACTGTGCTGCCACACGGCACTGGCAAGACTGTTCGCGTTGCTGTGTTCACCCAGGGTCCAGCTGCTGAGGCCGCTTTGGCTGCCGGCGCTGACCGTGTAGGTATGGACGACCTGGCTGCCGAAATGAAAGGCGGCGACCTGAACTATGACGTAGTGATCGCATCCCCGGATGCAATGCGCGTTGTAGGTCAGTTGGGTCAGATCCTCGGTCCACGTGGTCTGATGCCTAACCCTAAGGTTGGTACTGTAACTCCAGACGTAGCTACCGCGGTCAAGAACGCTAAAGCTGGTCAGGTTCGTTATCGCACCGACAAAAACGGCATCATTCACACTTCCGTTGGCAAGATGGGCTTCGATGCCGTCAAGCTGAAGGAAAACGTTGAAGCCCTGATCGCTGATCTGAAGCGTATCAAGCCAGCTTCCTCGAAAGGTATCTACGTCAAGCGCGTTACCCTGAGCACCACTATGGGCCCAGGTCTGGTTATCGACCAGAGCTCGCTGGACGCGTAAGACAAAAATTGGTGCGAGTCATCGCACCAATTGAAAGATTGGGGTCCCTGCCTGGCGGGGGCTATCCAAGACCGTAGGCGGCGCAAGTCTTAAACCATCAGCCTACGCAGATGGTGCTCCCGGTTCCTTACCGAATCAGACACCAAAACGACATTCGGTTTCGATCGAATGAAACGGTAACAAGCAGGAGTTAAACCCGTGGCAATTAATCTCGAAGACAAGAAGGCCATCGTCGCTGAAGTCAACGAGGCTGCCAAAGTCGCTCTGTCCGCTGTCGTGGTTGATGCACGTGGCGTAACAGTAGGCGCAATGACCGGACTCCGTAAAGAGGCTCGTGAAGCTGGCGTTTACGTACGCGTTGTACGTAACACCCTGCTCAAGCGCGCTGTTGCTGACACTCAATACAGTGTCCTCAACGACGTGTTCACCGGCCCGACCCTGATTGCATTCTCGAACGAACATCCGGGCGCTGCTGCCCGTATCTTCAAAGAGTTTGCCAAGGGTCAGGACAAGTTCGAGATCAAGGCAGCTGCGTTCGAGGGCAAGTTCCTCGCAGCTAATCAGATCGACGTACTGGCAACTCTGCCGACCCGTGACGAAGCAATTTCTCAGCTGATGAGCGTGATTCAAGGCGCTACCAGCAAATTGGCTCGTACTCTGGCGGCAATTCGCGACCAGAAAGAAGCTGCTGCAGCCTAAGGCTCGTCAACTTCTCGCGTTTTTTGTTTATTTCGATGGTCGCGTAGGCCGTCCCCCAATTCAGGAATTGAGTCATGTCTCTGACTAACGAACAAATCATCGAAGCAATCGGCCAGAAATCCGTAGTGGAAATCGTTGAGCTGATCAAAGCGATGGAAGAAACCTTCGGCGTTACCGCTGCTGCTGCTTCGGCTGGTCCAGCTGCTGCTGCCGCTGTTGTTGAAGAGCAAACCGAGTTCAACGTTGTTCTGCTGGAAGCTGGCGAGAAGAAGGTTAACGTGATCAAGGCAGTTCGTGAACTGACTGGTCTGGGCCTGAAAGAAGCCAAAGAGAAAGTAGACGGCGCTCCTCAGGTTGTAGCTGAAGGCGTTTCGAAAGAAGCGGCTGAAGACGCCAAGAAGAAGCTGGAAGAAGCAGGCGCTAAAGTCGAGCTGAAATAAGCATCGACTTTGCTCCTCCAGCCCGAGCGTCAAGCGACAGGCTGATGGCTGGTGGCTCTTGCCACCGGCCTTTTTCCGTTATTGGCAGCCGACTGGGTCGGTGCTGATAAAGGCGCTGTAACCACCCGATGCGGTGGCGCAAACCATGGGGTTTGCACGATTTTCTGGCTGCTCCCGTCGGGAGGGGCCAAACAAGCAGGTGACCAAGCTGGGGAACGCTGATGGCTTACTCATATACTGAGAAAAAACGTATCCGCAAGGACTTTAGCAAGTTGCCGGACGTCATGGATGTGCCGTACCTCCTGGCCATCCAGCTGGATTCGTATCGTGAATTCTTGCAAGCGGGAGCGACTAAAGATCAGTTCCGCGACGTGGGCCTGCATGCGGCCTTCAAATCCGTTTTCCCGATCATCAGCTACTCCGGCAATGCTGCGCTGGAGTACGTCGGTTATCGCCTGGGCGAACCGGCATTTGATGTCAAAGAATGCGTATTGCGCGGTGTAACTTTCGCCGTACCTTTGCGGGTAAAAGTGCGCCTGATCATTTTCGACAAAGAATCGTCGAACAAAGCGATCAAGGACATCAAAGAGCAAGAAGTCTACATGGGTGAAATCCCCCTGATGACTGAGAACGGTACCTTCGTAATCAACGGTACCGAGCGTGTAATCGTTTCCCAGCTGCACCGTTCCCCGGGCGTGTTCTTCGACCACGACCGCGGCAAGACGCATAGCTCCGGCAAACTGCTGTACTCCGCGCGCATCATTCCTTACCGCGGTTCGTGGCTGGACTTCGAGTTCGACCCGAAAGACTGTGTGTTCGTGCGTATCGACCGTCGTCGCAAGCTGCCGGCATCGGTACTGTTGCGCGCGCTCGGCTATACCACTGAAGAAGTGCTCGACGCTTTCTACACCACCAACGTTTTCCACCTGAGCGGCGAAACCCTCAGCCTGGAACTGATTGCTTCGCGTCTGCGTGGTGAAATTGCGGTTCTGGATATTCAGGACGAGAAGGGCAAGGTCATCGTTGAAGCGGGCCGCCGTATTACCGCGCGCCACATCAACCAGATCGAAAAAGCCGGCATCAAGACCCTGGAAGTGCCTCTGGACTACGTCCTCGGTCGCACTACCGCCAAGGTCATCGTGCACCCGGCTACCGGCGAAATCCTGGCAGAGTGCAACACCGAGCTGAACACTGAAGTCCTGGCAAAAATTGCCAAGTCCGGCGTTGTTCGCATCGAAACTCTGTACACCAACGACATCGACTGCGGTCCGTTCGTCTCCGACACGCTGAAGATCGACTCCACCAGCAACCAATTGGAAGCGCTGGTCGAGATCTATCGCATGATGCGTCCAGGCGAGCCGCCAACCAAAGACGCTGCCGAAACCCTGTTCAACAACCTGTTCTTCAGCCCTGAGCGCTATGACCTGTCTGCGGTCGGCCGGATGAAGTTCAACCGTCGTATCGGTCGTACCGAGATCGAAGGTTCGGGCGTGCTGTGCAAGGAAGACATCGTCGCGGTACTGAAGACTCTGGTCGACATCCGTAACGGTAAAGGCATCGTCGATGACATCGACCACCTGGGTAACCGTCGTGTTCGCTGCGTAGGCGAAATGGCCGAGAACCAGTTCCGCGTTGGCCTGGTACGTGTTGAGCGTGCGGTCAAAGAGCGTCTGTCGATGGCTGAAAGCGAAGGCCTGATGCCGCAAGACCTGATCAACGCCAAGCCAGTGGCTGCGGCGGTGAAAGAGTTCTTCGGTTCCAGCCAGCTCTCGCAGTTCATGGACCAGAACAACCCGCTGTCCGAGATCACCCACAAGCGTCGTGTCTCTGCACTCGGCCCTGGCGGTCTGACTCGTGAGCGCGCAGGCTTTGAAGTTCGTGACGTACACCCGACTCACTACGGTCGTGTATGCCCGATTGAAACGCCGGAAGGTCCGAACATCGGTCTGATCAACTCCCTGGCTGCGTACGCTCGCACCAACCAGTACGGCTTCCTGGAAAGCCCGTACCGCGTGGTGAAAGAGGGTGTGGTCACCGACGAGATCGTGTTCCTGTCCGCTATTGAAGAAGCCGATCACGTGATCGCGCAGGCTTCGGCGACCATGAACGACCAGAAAGTCCTGATCGACGAACTGGTAGCCGTACGTCACTTGAACGAATTCACCGTTAAGGCGCCTGAAGAAGTCACCTTGATGGACGTTTCGCCGAAGCAGGTAGTTTCGGTTGCAGCGTCGCTGATTCCGTTCCTCGAGCACGACGACGCCAACCGTGCGTTGATGGGTTCGAACATGCAGCGTCAAGCTGTACCAACCCTGCGTGCTGACAAGCCGTTGGTAGGTACCGGCATGGAGCGTAACGTAGCCCGTGACTCCGGCGTTTGCGTCGTGGCTCGTCGTGGCGGCGTGATCGATTCCGTCGACGCCAGCCGTATCGTGGTTCGTGTTGCTGATGACGAAGTTGAAACCGGCGAAGCTGGTGTCGACATCTACAACCTGACCAAATACACCCGCTCGAACCAGAACACCTGCATCAACCAGCGTCCGCTGGTGCGTAAGGGTGATCGCGTTCAGCGCAGCGACATCATGGCCGACGGTCCGTCCACCGATATGGGTGAACTGGCGCTGGGTCAGAACATGCGCATCGCCTTCATGGCATGGAACGGCTTCAACTTCGAAGACTCCATCTGCCTGTCCGAGCGTGTTGTACAAGAAGACCGTTTCACCACGATCCACATTCAGGAACTGACCTGTGTGGCTCGTGACACCAAGCTTGGGCCTGAAGAGATCACTGCAGACATCCCGAACGTGGGTGAAGCTGCACTGAACAAACTGGACGAAGCCGGTATCGTTTACGTAGGTGCTGAAGTTGGCGCAGGCGACATCCTGGTAGGTAAGGTCACTCCGAAAGGCGAGACCCAACTGACTCCGGAAGAAAAACTGCTGCGTGCAATCTTCGGTGAAAAAGCCAGCGACGTTAAAGACACTTCCCTGCGCGTACCTACCGGTACCAAAGGTACTGTCATCGACGTACAGGTCTTCACCCGTGACGGCGTTGAGCGTGATGCTCGTGCGCTGTCGATCGAGAAGACTCAGCTCGACGAGATCCGCAAGGATCTGAACGAAGAGTTCCGTATCGTTGAAGGCGCGACTTTCGAACGTCTGCGTTCCGCTCTGGTAGGCCACAAGGCTGAAGGCGGCGCAGGTCTGAAGAAAGGTCAGGACATCACCGACGAAGTACTCGACGGTCTTGAGCATGGTCAGTGGTTCAAACTGCGCATGGCTGAAGATGCTCTGAACGAGCAGCTCGAGAAGGCTCAGGCCTACATCGTTGATCGCCGCCGTCTGCTGGACGACAAGTTCGAAGACAAGAAGCGCAAACTGCAGCAGGGCGATGACCTGGCTCCAGGTGTGCTGAAAATCGTCAAGGTTTACCTGGCAATCCGTCGTCGCATCCAGCCGGGCGACAAGATGGCCGGTCGTCACGGTAACAAAGGTGTGGTCTCCGTGATCATGCCGGTTGAAGACATGCCGCACGATGCCAATGGCACCCCGGTCGACGTCGTCCTCAACCCACTGGGCGTACCTTCGCGTATGAACGTTGGTCAGATCCTTGAAACCCACCTGGGCCTCGCGGCCAAAGGTCTGGGCGAGAAGATCAACCGGATGATCGAAGAGCAGCGTAAAGTCGCTGAACTGCGTACCTTCCTGGACGAGATCTACAACCAGATCGGCGGTCGTAACGAAGATCTGGACAGCTTCTCCGATCAGGAAATCCTGGATCTGGCGAAGAACCTGCGTGGCGGCGTTCCAATGGCCACTCCAGTGTTCGACGGCGCCAAGGAAAGCGAAATCAAGGCCATGCTGAAACTGGCAGACCTGCCGGAAAGCGGCCAGATGCAGCTGACTGACGGCCGTACCGGCAACAAGTTCGAGCGTCCAGTTACCGTTGGCTACATGTACATGCTGAAGCTGAACCACTTGGTAGACGACAAGATGCACGCGCGTTCTACCGGTTCGTACAGCCTGGTTACCCAGCAGCCGCTGGGTGGTAAGGCGCAGTTCGGTGGTCAGCGTTTCGGGGAGATGGAGGTCTGGGCACTGGAAGCATACGGTGCTGCTTACACTCTGCAAGAAATGCTCACAGTGAAGTCGGACGATGTGAACGGCCGTACCAAGATGTACAAAAACATCGTGGATGGCGATCACCGTATGGAGCCGGGCATGCCCGAGTCCTTCAACGTGTTGATCAAGGAAATTCGTTCCCTCGGCATCGATATCGATCTGGAAACCGAATAACACGTGACGCGAATCGAGAGCGGGGCAGGATTGCCCGCTCTCTGCTCCGCCAGGAGGAAAGGCCTTGAAAGACCTACTGAATTTGCTGAAAAACCAGGGTCAAGTCGAAGAGTTCGACGCCATCCGTATCGGATTGGCCTCGCCTGAGATGATCCGCTCATGGTCGTTCGGTGAAGTTAAAAAGCCGGAAACCATCAACTACCGTACGTTCAAACCTGAGCGTGACGGCCTGTTCTGCGCCAAGATCTTTGGCCCGGTAAAGGATTACGAGTGCCTGTGCGGTAAGTACAAGCGCTTGAAGCACCGTGGTGTGATCTGCGAGAAGTGCGGCGTTGAAGTTGCACTGGCCAAGGTTCGTCGTGAGCGCATGGCGCACATCGAACTGGCTTCGCCGGTTGCCCACATCTGGTTCCTGAAATCGCTGCCGTCCCGTATCGGCTTGCTGATGGACATGACCCTGCGTGATATCGAACGCGTTCTCTACTTCGAGAGCTATGTCGTTATCGACCCAGGCATGACCACCCTTGAGAAAGGTCAGCTGCTGAACGACGAGCAGTACTTCGAAGCGCTGGAAGAGTTCGGTGACGACTTCGACGCCCGTATGGGTGCTGAAGCTGTCCGTGAACTGCTGCACGCTATCGACCTGGAGCACGAGATTGGCCGTCTGCGCGAAGAAATTCCGCAAACCAACTCCGAAA
The DNA here is from genome assembly GCF_000282515.1 of Pseudomonas sp. GM80. Taxonomy (GTDB): domain Bacteria; phylum Pseudomonadota; class Gammaproteobacteria; order Pseudomonadales; family Pseudomonadaceae; genus Aquipseudomonas. The sequence goes on along the minus strand of NZ_AKJD01000080.1, from coordinate 93,775 downwards.
CCAAGATCAAGAAGCTGTCCAAGCGTCTGAAGTTGATGGAAGCCTTCCAGGGTTCCGGCAACCTGCCAGAGTGGATGGTGCTGACCGTTCTGCCGGTTCTGCCGCCAGATCTGCGTCCACTGGTCCCGCTGGATGGCGGTCGTTTCGCGACTTCCGACCTCAACGATCTGTATCGTCGAGTGATCAACCGTAACAACCGTTTGAAGCGCCTGCTGGATTTGTCCGCTCCGGACATCATCGTGCGCAACGAAAAGCGTATGTTGCAGGAAGCTGTCGATGCGCTGCTCGACAACGGCCGTCGTGGCCGCGCTATCACCGGTTCGAACAAGCGTCCTCTGAAATCCCTGGCTGACATGATCAAGGGTAAGCAAGGTCGTTTCCGTCAGAACTTGCTCGGTAAGCGTGTTGACTACTCTGGTCGTTCGGTAATTACCGTAGGTCCGACCCTGCGTCTGCACCAGTGCGGTCTGCCGAAGAAGATGGCTCTCGAGCTGTTCAAACCGTTCATTTTCGGCAAGCTGGAAATGCGTGGTCTCGCGACCACCATCAAAGCGGCCAAGAAAATGGTCGAGCGCGAACTGCCAGAGGTTTGGGACGTTCTCGCTGAAGTGATTCGCGAACACCCGGTTCTTCTCAACCGTGCACCGACCCTTCACCGTCTGGGTATCCAGGCGTTTGAACCGGTACTGATCGAAGGTAAGGCTATCCAGCTGCACCCTCTGGTCTGCGCCGCGTACAACGCCGACTTCGACGGCGACCAAATGGCCGTGCACGTACCGCTGACGCTGGAAGCCCAGCTCGAAGCGCGTGCGTTGATGATGTCGACCAACAACATTCTGTCGCCAGCCAACGGTGAGCCAATCATCGTTCCGTCGCAGGACGTTGTATTGGGTCTGTACTACATGACTCGTGAAGCGATCAACGCCAAAGGCGAAGGTCGTGTATTCGCGGATCTGCAGGAAGTTGACCGTGTGTTCCGTGCCGGCGAAGCCGCACTGCACGCCAAGGTTAAAGTTCGTATCAACGAAACCGTCAACGACCGTGACGGCAACAGCGTGAGCGGCACCCGTATCGTCGACACCACTGTCGGCCGTGCGCTGCTGTTCCAGGTTGTGCCAAAAGGTCTCTCGTACGACGTCGTCAACCTGCCGATGAAGAAAAAGGCGATCTCCAAGCTGATCAACCAGTGCTACCGCGTGGTTGGTTTGAAAGAGACTGTTATCTTCGCTGATCAGTTGATGTACACCGGTTTCGCTTACTCGACCATCTCCGGCGTTTCCATCGGTGTTAACGACTTCGTTATCCCGGACGAGAAAGCCCGCATCATCGGTGCCGCCACCGACGAAGTGAAAGAGATCGAGAGCCAGTACGCCTCCGGCCTGGTAACCCAGGGCGAGAAGTACAACAAAGTGATCGACCTTTGGTCGAAAGCGAACGACGAAGTTTCCAAGGCAATGATGGCCAACCTCTCGAAAGAGAAGGTTATCGACCGTCACGGCGTTGAAGTCGATCAAGAGTCTTTCAACTCGATGTACATGATGGCTGACTCGGGTGCGCGGGGTTCCGCAGCACAGATTCGTCAGCTGGCCGGTATGCGTGGTCTGATGGCCAAGCCGGACGGTTCCATCATTGAAACGCCGATTACTGCGAACTTCCGTGAAGGTTTGAGCGTACTTCAGTACTTCATCTCGACTCACGGTGCTCGTAAAGGTCTGGCGGATACCGCGTTGAAAACTGCGAACTCCGGTTACCTGACTCGTCGTCTGGTAGACGTGGCGCAGGATCTGGTTGTAACCGAGATCGATTGCGGCACCGAACACGGTCTGCTGATGACTCCGCACATTGAAGGCGGTGACGTTGTAGAGCCGTTGGGTGAGCGCGTATTGGGTCGTGTTATTGCCCGTGACGTATTCAAGCCAGGCACCGAGGACGTTATCGTTCCGGCCGGTACTCTAGTCGACGAGAAGTGGGTTGAGTTCATCGAGCTGAACAGCATCGACGAAGTGATCGTGCGTTCGCCGATCAGCTGCGAAACCCGCTATGGCATTTGCGCCAAGTGCTACGGCCGTGACTTGGCTCGTGGTCACCAGGTGAACATCGGTGAAGCGGTCGGCGTTATCGCTGCCCAGTCCATCGGTGAGCCGGGTACCCAGCTGACGATGCGTACGTTCCACATCGGTGGTGCGGCAAGCCGGACTTCCGCTGCGGACAGCGTTCAGGTGAAGAATGGCGGTACCGTTCGTCTGCACAATCTGAAGCATGTTGAGCGAGTGGATGGTCACCTGGTTGCTGTGTCCCGTTCCGGTGAGCTGGCCATCGCTGATGACTTCGGTCGTGAGCGTGAGCGTTACAAGCTGCCGTACGGTGCTGTGATTTCGGTTAAAGAAGGTGACAAGGTCGACGCTGGCGCAATCGTGGCCAAGTGGGATCCGCACACTCACCCAATCGTTACCGAAATGAAAGGTACCGTGACCTATGTGGGCATGGAAGAAGGCATCACGATCAAGCGTCAGACCGACGAATTGACCGGTATGACCAACATTGAAGTCCTCGACGCGAAAGATCGTCCAGCTGCGGGCAAAGAAATCCGTCCAGCAGTGAAGATGGTCGACGACAACGGCAAGGATCTGTTGCTGCCAGGCACTGACGTTATCGCTCAGTACTTCCTGCCAGCCAACGCCCTGGTCGGTGTAGCGGACGGTGCGAAGATCGCGATCGGTGATGTTATCGCGCGTATCCCGCAAGAAACTTCGAAGACCCGCGACATCACCGGTGGTCTGCCGCGTGTTGCCGACTTGTTCGAAGCTCGTCGTCCGAAAGAAGCGTCGATTCTGGCTGAAGTCAGCGGCACCATCGCGTTCGGTAAAGAAACCAAAGGCAAGCGCCGTCTGGTTATTACCCCGAACGACGGTACCGATCCGTACGAAGAGCTGATTCCGAAGTGGCGTCACCTGAACGTGTTCGAAGGCGAACAGGTAAACCGCGGCGAAGTTATCTCCGACGGCCCAAGCGATCCGCACGACATCCTGCGTCTGCTGGGTGTGAGCGCGCTGGCCAAGTACATCGTGAACGAGATCCAGGACGTTTACCGTCTGCAAGGCGTGAAGATCAACGACAAGCACATCGAGACCATCCTGCGTCAGATGCTGCGTAAAGTTGAAATCGCTGAATCCGGCGATTCGAGTTTCATCAAGGGCGACCAGATGGAACTGACTCACGTACTGGTAGAGAACGAGCGTCTGGGCGGCGAAGACAAGTTCGTCTCCAAGTACACTCGCGTTCTGCTCGGTATCACCAAGGCGTCGTTGTCCACCGAATCGTTCATCTCGGCGGCTTCCTTCCAGGAAACCACCCGCGTACTGACCGAAGCGGCAGTCACCGGCAAGCGCGATTACCTGCGCGGCCTGAAAGAAAACGTTGTCGTGGGTCGTCTGATCCCGGCAGGTACCGGCCTGGCATATCACAGCGAGCGCAAGCGTCGTCGTGAAGCAGACAAGCCGTTGCGCGTAAGCGCCAGTGAAGTGGAAGCTGCACTGACCGAAGCGCTGAACTCGAGCGGTAACTGAGTTCTGCGATAAATGAGTGTAAGGCCCTGATCACCCCGTTCGTCGAATCGAGACATTTTGTCGAGGTTCGAGGGGCGGGGAGGTCGGGGCCTTGCCTTGACTGGGGACAAGATCCTCTTTAGACTCTTGATCCCCTAAATTTGGCGGGAATTCGTTCCTGCCATTTTGCTTTTCTTGCAAGACAATAGCGTCGCAAGACAACAGTGGAGCTAGTAGATGGCAACTATCAACCAGCTGGTACGTCAGCCGCGTAAGCGTATCGTCGAGAAATCCGACGTACCTGCGCTGCAGAACTGCCCGCAACGTCGTGGCGTGTGCACCCGTGTGTACACCACTACGCCGAAAAAACCTAACTCGGCACTGCGTAAAGTATGCCGTGTGCGCCTGACCAACGGTTTCGAAGTTTCTTCGTACATCGGTGGTGAAGGTCACAACCTGCAAGAGCACAGCGTGGTACTGATCCGCGGCGGTCGTGTAAAAGACTTGCCAGGTGTTCGTTACCACACCGTTCGCGGTTCTTTGGATACTTCCGGCGTTAAAGGTCGTAACCAAGGTCGTTCGAAGTACGGTACCAAGCGTCCGAAGTAATCGGCCGTTTTGCAGATTTTCATTTTATTGAGTCGATAAGAGTAAGGTCGGGCACGCATCCATTGGATCTGTCCCGAGCTAACCTGAAGACCGCTTGAGGGCTTATCATGCCAAGACGTCGCGTAGCAGCAAAGCGTGAGATTCTGGACGATCCGAAATACGGAAGCCAGATCCTCGCCAAATTCATGAACCACGTTATGGAAAGCGGCAAGAAAGCCGTTGCCGAGCGTATCGTTTATGGTGCCCTGGAAACCGTTGCGACCCGTAAGGCTGGCACCGATCCCCTGGAACTCTTCGAAAAAGCACTCGACGCCATCGCTCCGCTGGTCGAAGTGAAGTCGCGCCGCGTTGGTGGTGCTACTTACCAGGTTCCGGTCGAGGTTCGTCCTTCCCGTCGTAACGCTCTGGCAATGCGCTGGTTGGTAGACTTCGCACGTAAGCGTGGCGAGAAGTCTATGGCTCTGCGTTTGGCTGGCGAACTGCTGGATGCTGCTGAAGGTAAAGGTGCTGCTGTTAAGAAGCGTGAAGACGTGCACCGTATGGCCGAAGCCAACAAAGCTTTCTCGCACTACCGCTTCTAATTTTAGCTTCACTAATTTTGCGAGGGCTTTATGGCTCGTACTACTCCGATTAGTCGCTACCGTAACATCGGTATCGTCGCTCACGTGGATGCTGGTAAAACCACCACCACCGAGCGCGTCCTTTTTTACACCGGCAAAAGTCACAAAATGGGCGAGGTGCATGACGGCGCCGCGACCACAGACTGGATGGTGCAGGAGCAGGAGCGTGGTATTACCATTACTTCTGCTGCCATCACCGCCTTCTGGAAAGGTTCCGAGAAGCAGTACTCGCACGAGCACCGTTTCAACGTAATCGATACCCCGGGTCACGTTGACTTCACCATTGAAGTTGAGCGTTCCCTGCGCGTACTCGACGGCGCTGTCGTTGTGTTCTGCGGTACTTCGGGTGTTGAGCCTCAGTCGGAAACCGTATGGCGTCAAGCCAACAAATACGGTGTTCCACGTCTTGTTTACGTAAACAAGATGGACCGTGCTGGCGCCAACTTCCTGCGCGTGATCGCTCAGATCAAACAGCGTCTGGGTCACACTCCGGTGCCGATCCAGTTGGCTATCGGTTCGGAAGACAACTTCCAGGGTCAGATCGATCTGATCAACATGCAAGCTGTGTACTGGAACGACTCTGACAAAGGTATGGTCCCTGTTCGCAAGGACATTCCTGCCGAGCTGAAAGAGCTGGCTGACGAGTGGCGCAACAACATGGTTGAGGCTGCTGCCGAAGCCAACGAAGAGCTGATGAACAAGTACCTGGAAGGCGAAGAGCTGTCGATCGAAGAGATCAAAGCTGCTTTGCGTCAGCGTACTATCGCCGGCGAAATCGTTCTGGCTGTTTGCGGTTCGTCTTTCAAGAACAAGGGTGTTCCCCTGGTTCTCGACGCCGTTATCGACTTCCTGCCTGCACCAACCGACATTCCCGCTATCAAGGGTACTGACCCGGATAACGAAGAAGTCGAGCTGGAGCGTCATGCAGACGATGCGGAGCCGTTCTCGGCTCTGGCGTTCAAGATCGCTACCGACCCATTCGTGGGTACTTTGACCTTCGTCCGCGTTTACTCGGGCGTGTTGAACTCCGGCGACGGCGTAATCAACTCGGTTAAAGGCAAGAAAGAGCGCGTGGGTCGTATGGTGCAAATGCACGCAAACGCCCGTGAAGAGATCAAGGAAGTACGCGCTGGTGACATCGCGGCCCTGATCGGCATGAAGGACGTCACCACTGGTGAAACCCTCTGCAACGCTGACAAGCCAATCATCCTGGTTCGTATGGACTTCCCGGAGCCGGTTATTTCGGTTGCCGTAGAGCCTAAAACCAAGGATGACCAGGAAAAAATGGGTATCGCTCTGGGCAAACTTGCTCAGGAAGACCCGTCTTTCCGCGTAAAAACTGATGAAGAGACTGGTCAGACGATCATCTCCGGCATGGGCGAGTTGCACCTGGACATCCTGGTTGACCGGATGCGCCGTGAGTTCAACGTCGAAGCCAACATCGGCAAGCCTCAGGTTTCGTATCGTGAGCGCATCACGAAGAACTGTGAAATCGAAGGCAAGTTCGTTCGTCAGTCCGGCGGTCGTGGCCAGTTCGGTCACTGCTGGATCCGTTTTGCTCCTGCTGACGAAGGTCAGGAAGGTCTGCAATTCGTGAACGAAGTTGTAGGTGGTGTGGTTCCTAAGGAATACATCCCGGCTATCCAGAAGGGTATCGAAGAGCAGATGAAGAACGGCGTTGTTGCCGGCTATCCGCTGATCGGCCTGAAGGCTACCGTGTTCGATGGTTCTTACCACGACGTCGACTCCAACGAGATGGCGTTTAAAGTGGCTGCCTCCATGGCGACCAAGCAACTGGCCCAGAAGGGCGGTGGTGAGTTGCTTGAGCCGATCATGGCTGTAGAGGTTGTTACGCCTGAAGACTATATGGGTGATGTGATGGGCGACCTTAACCGTCGTCGTGGCATGATCCAGGGTATGGAAGACACAGTGTCCGGCAAGGTTATCCGTGCCGAGGTTCCACTGGGTGAGATGTTCGGTTATGCGACCGACGTTCGTTCCATGTCCCAGGGTCGCGCAAGCTACTCTATGGAATTCAAAAAATACGATACGGCTCCGTCGCACATCGTCGAATCCGTAACCAAAAAACAAGGCTGATTCAGCCCCTTTAGGCTAGGAGTTAATTGTCGTGGCTAAAGAAAAATTTGATCGTTCCCTACCGCACGTCAACGTTGGCACCATCGGTCACGTTGACCACGGTAAAACCACTCTGACTGCTGCTCTGACTCGCGTTTGCTCCGAAGTTTTCGGTTCGGCAATCGTTGACTTCGACAAGATCGACAGCGCACCAGAAGAGAAAGCTCGCGGTATCACCATCAACACCGCACACGTTGAGTACAACTCGAAGATCCGTCACTACGCTCACGTTGACTGCCCAGGTCACGCTGACTATGTGAAGAACATGATCACCGGTGCTGCTCAAATGGACGGCGCTATTCTGGTTTGCTCGGCCGCTGATGGTCCGATGCCACAAACCCGTGAGCACATCCTGCTGTCCCGTCAGGTAGGCGTTCCGTACATCGTGGTTTTCCTGAACAAGGCTGACCTGGTAGACGACGCTGAGCTGCTGGAACTGGTTGAGATGGAAGTTCGCGACCTGCTGTCCACCTACGACTTCCCGGGCGATGACACTCCAATCATCATCGGTTCGGCTCGTATGGCTCTGGAAGGCAAAGACGACAACGAGATGGGCACCACTGCCGTCAAGAAACTGGTTGAGACTCTGGACAGCTACATCCCAGAACCAGTTCGTGTGACTGACAAGCCGTTCCTGATGCCAATCGAAGACGTATTCTCGATCTCCGGTCGCGGTACTGTTGTAACTGGTCGTATCGAGCGCGGTATCGTTCGCGTTCAAGATCCGCTGGAAATCGTTGGTCTGCGTGACACCACCGTTACTACTTGCACCGGTGTTGAAATGTTCCGCAAGCTGCTCGACGAAGGTCGTGCTGGCGAGAACTGCGGCGTTCTGCTGCGTGGTACCAAGCGTGACGACGTTGAGCGTGGCCAGGTTTTGGTTAAGCCGGGTTCGGTTAAGCCGCACACCACTTTCACCGCAGAGGTTTACGTTCTGAGCAAGGAAGAAGGCGGTCGTCACACTCCGTTCTTCAAAGGCTACCGTCCACAGTTCTACTTCCGTACGACTGACGTGACCGGTAACTGCGAGCTGCCAGAAGGCGTTGAAATGGTAATGCCAGGTGACAACATTCAGATGACTGTTACCCTGATCAAAACCATCGCAATGGAAGATGGTCTGCGTTTCGCTATCCGTGAAGGCGGTCGTACCGTCGGCGCTGGCGTCGTAGCCAAAATCATCGCGTAATTCTCTTTTATAGAGATTGCTCGATGCTTTGAAAAAGCCCCCGCTCAGCGGGGGCTTTTTTTATTGGGTTGACACCTATATGGGGCGTCTATAGAATTGCGCCTCCTTTTAACGGGCGTATTGCGCTCGGTGGGAATAGCAGCCGGAGTCTGAAATCCAATGCAAAATCAGCAAATCCGTATCAGGTTGAAGGCTTTTGACCATCGCCTGATCGACCAATCAACCCAGGAAATCGTGGAAACCGCGAAACGTACTGGTGCTCAAGTGCGTGGTCCAATTCCACTGCCTACCCGTAAAGAGCGGTTCACCGTTCTGGTTTCTCCGCACGTCAACAAAGACGCGCGCGACCAGTACGAAATCCGCACTCATAAGCGCGTTCTGGACATCGTCCAGCCAACGGATAAAACCGTTGATGCTCTTATGAAGCTTGATCTTGCGGCCGGTGTGGAAGTGCAGATCAGCCTCGGCTAAGACTCGGTCTTAGTCGTGTAACGCTCTGAAATGGGCGGCCATAGCGGGTGAAAGCCCCGTACACTCATGAGGTTTACAACATGACTATTGGTGTAGTCGGTCGTAAATGCGGTATGACCCGTATTTTCACCGAAGAAGGTGTCTCCATTCCGGTCACGGTCATTGAGATCGAACCGAATCGCGTCACCCAGTTCAAAACTGAAGAGACCGATGGCTATCGTGCAGTGCAAGTCACTGTCGGCGAGCGTCGTGCTTCGCGTGTAACAGCAGCTCAAGCTGGCCACTTCGCTAAAGCGAACGTTGCCGCTGGTCGCACCACCATGGAATTCCGTCTTGAAGAAGGCGAGTACCAGGCTGGCGATCTGATCAACGCTGAAATCTTCGCCGCTGGTCAACTGGTTGATGTAACCGGTCAGTCCAAGGGTAAAGGCTTCCAGGGTACGATCAAGCGTTGGAATTTCCGCGGGCAAGATAACACCCACGGTAACTCCGTATCCCACCGCGTCCCAGGCTCTATCGGCCAGTGCCAGACTCCTGGTCGTGTATTCAAGGGCAAAAAAATGTCCGGTCATATGGGCGCTGAGCGCGTGACCGTGCAGTCCCTGGAAGTAGTGCGCGTGGACGCTGAACGCAATCTGTTGTTGGTCAAGGGTGCTGTTCCTGGCGCTACTGGCGGCAATCTGGTTGTACGTCCAGCAGCCAAGGCTCGCGGTTAAGGGGAAGCTGACATGCAATTAAATGTAAATGACGCTCAAGCGATCGAAGTTTCCGAACTGACATTTGGCGGCGAATTCAACGAGACGCTGGTTCACCAAGCAGTCGTGGCCTACATGGCCGGCGGCCGTCAAGGTACCAAGCAGCAAAAGACCCGTTCCGACGTTCGTGGTGGCGGTAAGCGCCCATGGCGTCAGAAAGGTACTGGCCGTGCTCGTGCCGGTACTATCCGTAGCCCAATCTGGCGTGGCGGCGGTACCACTTTTGCAGCACGTCCACAGGATCACTCCCAGAAGCTGAACAAGAAGATGTATCGCGCAGCAATGCGTTCCATCCTTGCTGAGCTGGTGCGTACTGATCGTCTGGTCGTGGTTCAGGATTTCGCTGTTGAAACTCCGAAAACCAAAGATCTGCTGGGCAAGCTGAACAACATGAGCCTGACCGACGTTTTGATCGTGTCGGACGCTGTTGATCAGAACCTGTACCTGGCTGCTCGTAACCTGCCGCACGTAGATGTACGTGACGTTCAAGGTTCCGATCCAGTTAGTCTGATCGCATACGACAAGGTGTTGATCACCGTGTCGGCCGTGAAGAAATTCGAGGAGCTGCTGGGATGAACCAGGAACGCGTATTTAAAGTTCTGCTTGGCCCGCACGTTTCCGAGAAGGCTACGGTTCTGGCTGACAAGAAAGGCCAGTTCGTTTTCAAGGTTGCAACTGACGCAACCAAGCTGGAAATCAAGAAGGCCGTCGAAAGCCTGTTCAGCGTGAAAGTTGAGCGTGTTACTACCCTGAACGTTCTGGGTAAGAGCAAGCGCACAGCTCGCGGTCTGGGCAAGCGTAATGACTGGAAGAAGGCAGTTATCTCCCTTCAGCCAGGCCAAGATCTCGATTTCAGCAGCAGTGCTGAGTAAGGAAGGGGTGCATCATGGCAATCGTTAAATGCAAACCGACTTCCCCTGGCCGCCGTTTTGTGGTCAAGGTGGTCAACCAGGAGCTGCATAAAGGCGCTCCTCACGCACCGCTGCTCGAGAAAAAATCGAAGACTGGTGGTCGTAACAACAATGGCCGTATTACCACGCGTCACATCGGTGGTGGTCATAAGCAGCATTATCGTATGGTCGATTTCCGTCGCAACGACAAAGATGGCATCGTCGCCACTGTCGAGCGTATCGAATACGATCCAAACCGTACTGCTCACATCGCACTGCTCTGCTACGCAGACGGCGAGCGCCGCTACATCATCGCCCCTAAAGGCGTGAGTGCAGGCGACCAGCTGATCGCAGGCGCTCTGGCTCCAATCAAGCCAGGCAACGCTCTGCAACTGCGCAACATTCCAGTGGGTTCTACTGTACACGGCATCGAACTGAAGCCAGGTAAAGGCGCACAGATCGCTCGTTCCGCTGGTGCTTCGGCTCAGCTGATCGCTCGTGAAGGTGTGTACGTAACCCTGCGTCTGCGTTCCGGTGAAATGCGTAAAGTCCTGGCTGAATGCCGTGCGACCCTGGGCGAAGTCTCGAACTCCGAGCACAGCCTGCGTTCGCTGGGTAAAGCTGGTGCCAAACGCTGGCGTGGCGTTCGCCCAACCGTTCGTGGTGTTGCCATGAACCCGGTTGACCACCCACATGGTGGTGGTGAAGGTCGTACCTCTGGTGGTCGTCATCCGGTATCGCCATGGGGCTTCCCGACTAAGGGCGCGAAGACTCGTGGTAATAAGCGTACCGACAAAATGATCGTCCGTCGTCGCAAGTAAATAGAGGGATACGACAGTGCCACGTTCTCTGAAAAAAGGTCCTTTTATTGATCTTCACCTACTGAAGAAGATCGAAGTGGCGGCGGAAAAGAACGATCGCAAACCAATTAAGACTTGGTCGCGTCGTTCGATGATCCTGCCACAGATGGTCGGTCTGACCATCGCCGTACATAACGGTCGTCAGCACGTCCCAGTTCTCGTGAACGAAGACATGGTCGGCCATAAACTGGGCGAGTTCGCCGGTACCCGCACTTATCGTGGGCACGTGGCTGACAAGAAAGCCAAGCGTTAAGGGGTTAGGAAATGGAAGTAGCCGCTAAGTTGTCGGGCGCTCGAATCTCCGCCCAGAAAGCCCGCTTGGTCGCCGACCAGATCCGCGGGAAGAAGGTGGGCGAAGCGCTCAACTTGTTGGCTTTCAGCAGTAAGAAAGCCGCCGAGATCATGAAGAAAGTGCTGGAGTCGGCCGTAGCCAACGCCGAGCATAACGAAGGCGCAGACGTTGATGACCTGAAGGTCAGCACCGTTTTCGTCAACGAAGGGCGTTCGCTGAAGCGCATCATGCCACGTGCCAAAGGCCGTGCTGATCGCATCGTCAAGCGGTCTTGCCATATCACTGTCAAGGTTGCTGACAAGTAACGGAGTCGAAGAGATGGGTCAGAAAGTACATCCCATTGGCATTCGCCTGGGAATCGTCAAGGAGCACACCTCCGTCTGGTACGCAGACGGTCGGACTTATGCGGACTACTTGTTCGCAGATCTGAAAGTGCGTGAGTATCTCCAAGACAAACTAAAAAGCGCGTCCGTAAGCCGTATCGATATCCATCGTCCGGCCCAAACTGCACGTATCACCATCCACACCGCTCGTCCAGGTATCGTTATCGGGAAGAAAGGTGAAGATGTTGAGAAACTGCGTCAGGACCTGACCAAGCAAATGGGTGTGCCTGTGCACATCAATATCGAAGAGATCCGCAAGCCGGAACTCGACGGTATGCTGGTTGCGCAGAGCGTAGCTCAGCAGCTGGAGCGTCGTGTAATGTTCCGTCGCGCGATGAAGCGCGCAGTACAGAACGCCATGCGCATTGGTGCCAAGGGCATCAAAATCCAAGTGAGCGGTCGTCTCGGCGGTGCTGAAATCGCACGTACTGAATGGTATCGCGAAGGTCGTGTGCCATTGCACACCCTGCGTGCCGACATCGACTATGCCAACTACGAAGCTCACACCACTTACGGTGTGATCGGTGTAAAGGTTTGGATCTTCAAAGGCGAAGTAATTGGTGGTCGCCAAGAAGAGCTGAAACCACAAGCACCAGCGCCTCGTAAAAAAGCTGCTAAGTAAGGGGTACGCCAAATGTTGCAACCTAAGCGTACGAAGTTCCGCAAGCAGATGACAGGCCACAACCGTGGTCTGGCTCAGCGCGGTAGCAAAGTCAGCTTCGGCGAGTTCGCGCTGAAGTCTGTAGCTCGTGGTCGTCTCACCGCTCGTCAGATCGAGTCAGCGCGTCGTGCACTGACCCGTCACGTTAAACGTGGCGGCAAGATCTGGATCCGTGTATTCCCGGACAAGCCTATTTCCAAAAAGCCCCTCGAAGTTCGTATGGGTAAAGGTAAGGGTAGTGTGGAGTACTGGGTTGCCCAGATTCAGCCAGGCAAAGTCCTGTATGAAATCGAGGGTGTTTCTGAAGAGCTGGCGCGTGAGGCTTTTGCCCTGGCTGCTGCAAAGCTGCCGCTCGCCACCGCCTTTGTTAAACGGACGGTGATGTGATGAAAGCGAATGAACTTCGTGAAAAATCCGCACAGCAGCTGAACGAGCAACTGCTCGGCTTGCTGCGCGACCAGTTCAATCTGCGTATGCAGAAAGCAACTGGCCAGTTGGGGCAGTCTCATCTGCTCTCGCAAGTTAAGCGTGACATCGCTCGCGTGAAGACTGTGCTCAACCAGCAGGCAGGTAAGTGATCATGGCTGAAGCCGAAAAAACTGTCCGTACGCTGACTGGCCGTGTTGTCAGCGACAAGATGGACAAAACCATCACCGTTCTGATCGAGCGTCGCGTTAAGCACCCGATCTACGGTAAATACGTTAAGCGTTCGACTAAGCTGCACGCGCACGACGAAACCAATCAGTGCCACATCGGCGACAAAGTCACTATTCGTGAAACTCGTCCTTTGGCCAAGACCAAGTCTTGGGCGCTGGTTGATGTTCTCGAACGCGCTGTGGAAGTCTAAGGACTAGGGGTCGGAGAAATTATATGATTCAGACTCAATCCATGCTCGATGTGGCCGATAACAGCGGCGCTCGCCGTGTTATGTGCATCAAGGTGCTGGGTGGCTCCCATCGTCGTTACGCTGGTATCGGTGACATCATCAAAGTTACCGTCAAGGAAGCAATTCCTCGCGGTAAAGTGAAAAAAGGCCAAGTGATGACTGCTGTTGTAGTCCGCACTCGTCACGGCGTACGTCGTGCTGATGGCTCCATTATCCGCTTTGATGGCAACGCTGCTGTTCTTCTGAACAACAAGCAAGAGCCGATCGGCACCCGTATCTTTGGGCCAGTGACCCGTGAACTTCGTACTGAGAAGTTCATGAAGATCGTCTCGCTCGCCCCAGAAGTGCTGTAAGGAGATCCGACATGCAAAAGATTCGTCGTGACGACGAGATCATCGTGATCGCCGGCAAAGACAAAGGTAAGCGCGGTAAGGTGCTTAAGGTTCTTGCTAATAACCGTCTGGTTATCAGCGGTCTGAACCTGGTAAAGCGTCATACCAAGCCTAACCCGATGTCGGGCGTGCAAGGCGGTATCGTCGAAAAAGAAGCTCCACTGGACGCTTCTAACGTCGCCATTTTCAACGGCGAAACCAACAAGGCTGACCGCGTTGGTTTCAAAGTAGAAGACGGCAAGAAAATTCGTGTCTTCAAGTCGACCCAAAAAGCGGTTGATGCTTGAACACTGCTAGGTAGAAGACCATGGCACGACTAAAAGAGATTTACTGGAAGGAAATCGCACCGAAGCTTAAGGAAGAACTTAAGCTTTCGAACGTGATGGAAGTTCCACGCGTTACAAAGATCACCCTGAACATGGGTCTGGGCGAAGCTGTTGGTGACAAGAAAGTCATCGAGCACGCTGTTGCTGACCTGGAAAAGATCACCGGCCAAAAAGTCGTTGTGACCTACGCTCGTAAATCCATCGCTGGCTTTAAAGTCCGTGAAGGATGGCCGATCGGCGTCAAAGTGACTCTGCGCCGTGAGCGTATGTACGAGTTCCTGGATCGTCTGCTGTCGATCTCCCTGCCTCGGGTTCGCGACTTCCGCGGCCTGAATGCCAAGTCCTTCGATGGTCGTGGTAACTACAGCATGGGCGTGAAAGAGCAGATCATTTTCCCGGAAATCGACTACGACAAGATCGATGCTCTCCGCGGTCTGGACATTACCCTGACCACCACTGCCAAGAACGATGATGAAGGCCGCGCTCTGCTGCGTGCTTTCAAATTCCCGTTCCGCAACTGATTGGAGTAGGAAAATGGCCAAGAAGAGCATGAAAAACCGTGAGCTGAAGCGTCAGCTCACTGTTGCCAAGTACGCCACCAAGCGTGCAGCGCTGAAAGCTATCATCGTTGATCTGAACGCAAGTCCAGAAGCACGTTGGGAAGCTACCGTAGCTCTGCAGAAGCAACCACGTGACGCAAGCGCTTCGCGCATGCGTAACCGTTGCCGCCTGACTGGTCGTCCGCACGGCGTTTACCGCAAGTTCGGCCTTGGCCGTAACAAGCTGCGTGAAGCTGCAATGCGTGGTGACGTGCCAGGTCTGGTTAAAGCCAGCTGGTAATTGCTGTCAAAGTCTCGATGCTCGGGTTCGCAAGAACCTGACCATCGGTGGCCTTGAATCTGAATCAAGCCCCTTTTGGGGCTTGATTCATTTCTGGGGTGTGTCTAGAATGACCGGCTCGCCTGAGCCCGTGTTTTTCATGCCCGGAAGTTCTCGGCGACAAGTAGTAGCCGCAAGGCTAATTTTTCTGTATTAGGAGCGTCTAGCCCATGAGTATGCAGGACCCGTTAGCGGACATGCTAACTCGAATCCGTAATGCCCAGATGGCTGAAAAGTCTGTCGTAAGCATGCCGTCTTCCACGTTGAAGGTGGCTGTAGCAAAAGTCCTGAAGGACGAAGGTTACATCGCGGATTTTCAGATCACCACCGACGCTAAGCCGTCGTTGTCCATCGAGCTGAAGTACTTCGAAGGCCGTCCGGTTATCGAAGAAGTGAAGCGCGTTAGTCGTCCAGGCCTGCGTCAGTACAAGTCCGTTGAAGATCTGCCGAAAGTTCGTGGCGGTCTTGGCGTGTCTATCGTCTCCACCAACAAAGGTGTGATGACGGATCGTGCTGCGCGCGCTGCCGGTGTCGGCGGCGAAGTTCTTTGCACTGTGTTCTAAGGGGGGATAAGCATGTCTCGCGTCGCTAAGAACCCCGTTAAGCTGCCAGCCGGTGTCGAAGTAAAATTCGCAGGCCAACAGCTTTCGGTGAAGGGTGCCAAGGGCACTCTCGAACTGAACATCCATTCGTCCGTTGAGATTGTTGAAGAAGCTGGTGAGCTGCGTTTCGCTGCTCGCAATGGCGATCAACAAACTCGCGCAATGGCCGGTACCACGCGTGCGTTGGTAAACAACATGGTCCAAGGCGTAAGCCAAGGCTTCGAGCGTAAGCTCCAGCTGGTCGGTGTTGGTTACAAAGCGCAAGCAAAAGGCACGGTTCTGAACCTTGCCCTTGGCTTCTCGCACCCAGTGGATTACGAACTGCCGGAAGGCATCACCGCTGAGACTCCTAGCCAGACCGATATCCTGATCAAGGGCATCGATAAGCAGCTGGTAGGTCAAGTGGCCGCTGAGATCCGCGACTTCCGTCCACCAGAGCCGTACAAAGGCAAAGGTGTGCGCTACGCGGACGAAGTCGTCCGTCGTAAAGAAGCCAAGAAGAAGTAGGGCATAGCAAATGACCGACAAAAAAGTTACTCGACTGCGTCGCGCTCGCAAAGCACGCCTGAAAATGCACGAACTAGAAGTCGTGCGTCTCTGCGTGTTCCGCTCGTCGCAGCACATCTACGCCCAGGTCATCTCGGCCGACGGCAACAAAGTCCTGGCATCTGCCTCGACTTTGGATAAAGAACTGCGTGATGGCGCCACTGGCAACATCGACGCGGCCACAAAGGTTGGCCAGCTGGTCGCTACGCGTGCTAAGGCCGCTGGCGTCTCGCAAGTGGCTTTCGACCGCTCTGGCTTCAAGTACCACGGCCGCGTTAAAGCGCTGGCTGATGCTGCTCGTGAAGCTGGGCTGGAGTTCTAAGTTATGTCAAATAACGACCAAAAGCGCGACGAAGGCTACATTGAGAAGCTGGTTCAAGTTAACCGCGTAGCCAAAACCGTTAAAGGCGGCCGTATCTTCACTTTCACCGCGTTGACCGTGGTTGGTGATGGTAAAGGGCGTGTTGGCTTCGGCCGTGGCAAGTCGCGTGAAGTGCCTGCTGCGATCCAGAAGGCAATGGAAGCTGCTCGCCGCAACATGATCCAAGTTGACCTGAACGGCACCACTCTGCAGTACGCAATGAAGTCCGGTCACGGCGCTTCGAAGGTGTACATGCAGCCTGCTTCTGAAGGTACCGGTATCATCGCTGGCGGCGCTATGCGTGCTGTCCTCGAAGTTGCTGGCGTTCAGAACGTTCTGGCCAAGTGCTATGGCTCGACTAACCCGGTAAACGTGGTTCACGCCACTTTCAAAGGTTTGAAAGCTATGCAATCTCCTGAATCCATTGCCGCCAAGCGTGGCAAAAGCGTCAAGGAGATCTTCTGATCATGGCTACCGTTAAAGTAACGCTGATCAAAAGCATGACCGGCCGCATCCCTAACCACAAACTGTGCGTTAAGGGTCTGGGTCTGCGTCGCATCGGTCACACTGTAGAAGTCCAGGATACTCCCGAGAATCGCGGGATGATCAACAAGGCTTACTACATGCTGCGTGTCGAGGGTTAATCGATGAAACTCAATGATCTGAGTCCAGCGCCGGGTTCCCGTCGCGAAAAGCATCGTCCGGGCCGTGGTATCGGTAGCGGTTTGGGTAAGACTGGTGGCCGTGGCCACAAAGGTCAAACCTCCCGCTCCGGTGGCACCATTGCTCCAGGCTTTGAAGGCGGTCAACAGCCGCTGCATCGTCGCCTGCCGAAGTTCGGTTTCGTTTCCCTGAAAGCCATGGATCGCGCAGAAGTGCGTCTGTCCGAGCTGGCTAAAGTGGAAGGCGACATCGTCACCGTGCAATCCCTGAAAGATGCCAACGTGATCAACGTCAACGTACAGCGTGTGAAAATCATGCTGTCCGGTGAAGTGACTCGCGCTGTCACTATCGGCAAGGGAATCGGCGCCACCAAAGGTGCGCGTGCGGCTATCGAAGCAGCTGGCGGCAAGTTCGAGGAATAAATGGCTAAGCAAGGTGCTCTCTCTGCGCTCGGCAAAGGCGGTATGTCTGAACTCTGGGCTCGTCTGCGTTTTCTGTTCCTGGCGATTATCGTCTACCGAATAGGCGCACACATCCCGGTTCCAGGTATCAACCCGGACCGACTCGCAGACCTGTTTCGACAGAATGAGGGGACCATTCTTAGCTTGTTCAACATGTTCTCCGGCGGCGCGCTGGAACGGATGAGCATCTTTGCACTGGGGATCATGCCGTACATTTCGGCATCGATCATCATGCAACTGATGACCGCCGTCAGCCCGCAGCTGGAGCAGTTGAAGAAGGAAGGTGAAGCTGGCCGTCGCAAGATCAGCCAGTACACCCGCTACGGCACCGTCGTTCTCGCTCTCGTTCAGGCTATTGGCATGTCCATTGGTCTGGCGGGGCAGGGCGTTGCGTTCACTGGTGACTTTGGCTTCCATTTCGTTGCGGTATCCACGTTTGTGGCTGGCGCGATGTTCATGATGTGGCTGGGTGAGCAGATTACTGAGCGCGGTGTAGGTAACGGTATCTCGATGTTGATTTTTTCGGGTATCGTCGCCGGTCTTCCGAGAGCAATCGGGCAGTCTTTTGAGTCTGCGCGTCAGGGTGATATCAACATCTTCGCCCTGGTTGCCATCGGTTTGCTGGCAGTAGCGATTATCGGTTTTGTGGTGTTCATTGAGCGTGGTCAGCGTCGTATCGCTGTTCACTACGCCAAGCGTCAGCAGGGCCGCAAGGTTTTTGCTGCGCAGACAAGCCACTTGCCGCTGAAAGTGAACATGGCTGGTGTTATTCCGGCTATTTTCGCGAGCAGCATTTTGCTGTTCCCGGCTTCGCTGGGTGCCTGGTTTGGTCAGTCTGAAGGTATGGGCTGGTTGCAGGACATCTCGCAGTCGATCGCTCCTGGTCAGCCGTTGAATATTCTGCTGTTTAGTGCAGGGATTATTTTCTTCTGCTTCTTCTATACGGCGTTGATGTTCAATCCGAAAGACGTAGCGGAAAACCTGAAGAAGTCCGGTGCCTTTATTCCGGGCATCCGTCCAGGTGAGCAGTCTGCGCGCTACATTGATGGCGTTCTGACTCGCTTGACCATGTTCGGTGCTCTTTACATGACGGCCGTGTGTCTGCTTCCCCAGTTCCTGGTGGTCGCAGCAAACGTACCGTTCTACCTTGGCGGGACCTCGTTGCTGATCGTGGTCGTGGTTGTGATGGACTTCATGTCCCAAGTACAATCGCACCTCGTTTCGCACCAGTACGAATCCCTGATGAAGAAAGCCAACCTGAAGGGCTACGGCAGCGGCATGTTGCGCTGAGTACCCCATAAGGTTCGAGGAGTTGGTGATGAAAGTTCGTGCATCGGTGAAAAAGCTGTGCCGTAACTGCAAGATTATTCGCCGCGAAGGTGTTGTTCGAGTAATTTGCAGCGCGGAACCGCGTCACAAACAGCGCCAAGGCTGAGTGTGATCCGCTTGAAGCCCGGCAGCTAGTGCGCTGCCGGGTTGATTATTTGTTATTACAGCGATATTATCTCGCGCCCTATTTCTTGGCTTCCGGGGCGTAGGTAGCTGTCAATTGGAGTCCCACTGAATGGCCCGTATTGCAGGCGTTAACATTCCAGATAACAAGCACACTGTTATCTCGCTGACCTACATCTATGGTGTTGGTCGCACTACTGCGCAGAAAATTTGCGCAGTGACTGGGGTAAACCCAGCCGCAAAGATCAAAGATCTGAGCGACGAGCAGATTGAGCAGTTGCGTGGCGAAGTGGCGAAGTTCACCACTGAAGGTGACCTGCGTCGCGAAATCAACATGAAAATCAAGCGTTTGATGGACCTCGGTTGCTACCGTGGTCTGCGTCATCGTCGTGGTCTTCCAGTACGCGGTCAGCGTACCAAGACTAACGCGCGTACCCGTAAAGGTCCGCGTAAGCCGATCCGCAAGTAATCGCCCACGCGAATCGACAGGAAATTAATCATGGCAAAACCTGCTGCTCGTCCTCGTAAAAAAGTTAAAAAGACAGTGGTTGATGGCATCGCCCACATCCATGCTTCTTTTAACAACACCATCGTGACCATCACCGACCGTCAAGGTAACGCGCTTTCTTGGGCTACCTCCGGTGGTTCGGGTTTCCGCGGTTCCCGCAAGTCCACCCCGTTTGCTGCTCAAGTAGCTGCTGAACGTGCTGGTCAAGCTGCGCTGGAATATGGCCTGAAAAACCTCGACGTTAACGTCAAAGGTCCAGGTCCAGGTCGTGAGTCTGCTGTCCGTGCATTGAACGGCTGTGGCTATAAGATCGCCAGCATCACCGACGTGACGCCAATCCCGCACAACGGGTGCCGTCCGCCGAAGAAGCGCCGCGTGTAATCCAGGAGATTGTAAAGAATGGCTCGTTACATTGGTCCAAAATGCAAACTCGCTCGTCGCGAGGGCACCGATCTCTTCCTGAAGAGCGGCGTGCGCGCGATCGAATCGAAGTGCAACATTGAAGCAGCACCTGGTATCCACGGCCAACGCCGCGGTCGCCAGTCCGATTACGGCACCCAACTGCGTGAAAAGCAGAAGGTCCGTCGTATCTACGGCGTTCTCGAGCGTCAATTCAGCGGCTACTACAAAGAAGCTGCTGGCAAGAAAGGTGCAACCGGTGAAAACCTGCTGCAACTGCTCGAATGCCGTCTGGACAACGTTGTATACCGTATGGGCTTTGGTTCGACTCGTGCCGAATCCCGTCAGCTGGTATCGCACAAGTCGATCAGCGTTAACGGTCAGACCGTAAACGTTCCGTCGTATCAGGTTCGTGCTGGTGACGTGGTTGCAGTTCGCGAGAAAGCAAAAAACCAACTTCGCATTGTCCAAGCTCTCGATCTGTGTGCCCAACGTGGCCGCGTAGAATGGGTAGAAGTAGACACTGAGAAGAAGTCGGGCGTTTTCAAGAACGTTCCTGCTCGCAGTGATCTGTCCGCCGACATCAACGAAAGCCTGATTGTCGAGCTCTACTCCAAGTAAGGGCTAGAAAATAGGTGCATCCATGCAGATTTCGGTAAATGAGTTCCTGACACCCCGCCATATTGATGTGCAGGTTGTCAGTCCAACCCGCGCCAAGATCACTCTCGAGCCTCTCGAGCGTGGTTTTGGCCACACCCTGGGCAACGCGCTGCGACGCATCCTGTTGTCCTCAATGCCCGGCTGCGCAGTAGTCGAGGCCGAGATTGACGGTGTGCTCCACGAGTACAGCGCCATCGAAGGTGTACAGGAAGACGTAATTGAAATCCTGTTGAACCTTAAAGGTCTGGCCATCAAGCTGCACGGTCGTGACGAAGTTACGCTGACCTTGTCGAAGAAGGGTTCGGGGGTGGTTACCGCTGCCGATATTCAGCTGGATCATGATGTCGAGATCGTTAATCCCGATCACGTAATCGCTAACCTGGCGTCTAACGGCGCCCTGAACATGAAGCTCACCGTAGCTCGTGGTCGTGGTTATGAACCAGCCGACTCGCGTCAGAGCGATGAAGACGAAAGCCGCAGCATCGGTCGCTTGCAGCTTGACTCTTCGTTCAGCCCGGTTCGCCGTATCGCATACGTGGTGGAAAACGCCCGTGTCGAGCAGCGTACCAACCTGGACAAGCTGGTTATTGATCTGGAAACCAACGGTACTCTGGATCCTGAAGAGGCTATTCGCCGCGCTGCAACCATCCTGCAACAGCAGTTGGCTGCGTTCGTCGACCTCAAAGGTGACAGTGAGCCAGTGGTTGTCGAGCAGGAAGACGAGATCGATCCGATCCTGCTTCGCCCGGTTGACGATCTGGAACTGACTGTACGTTCGGCTAACTGCCTTAAGGCGGAAAACATCTACTACATCGGTGACCTGATTCAGCGTACCGAAGTAGAGCTGTTGAAGACTCCGAACCTGGGCAAGAAATCCTTGACTGAAATCAAGGACGTTCTGGCCTCCCGCGGTCTGTCCCTCGGCATGCGCCTCGACAACTGGCCGCCTGCAAGTCTTAAGAAGGACGACAAGGCGACTGCCTGATCGTCGTAATCACCGAACGTAGTGTTTGGTAAGGAATGAACCATGCGTCATCGTAAAAGTGGTCGTCACCTGAGCCGCACCAGCTCGCACCGCAAGGCCATGTTCCAAAACATGGCGGTGTCGCTGTTCGAGCACGAGCTGATCAAAACTACACTGCCGAAAGCCAAAGAACTGCGTCGCGTTGCTGAGCCGCTGATCACTCTGGCCAAGACAGACAGCCTGGCTAACCGCCGTCTGGCTTTCGACCGTACTCGTTCGAAAGCTATCGTTGGTAAGCTCTTCAACGACCTGGGCAAGCGTTACGCTACCCGTGAGGGTGGCTACCTGCGCATCCTCAAGTGCGGTTTCCGCGCTGGCGACAACGCGCCTATGGCGTACGTCGAGTTGGTTGATCGTGCTACTGCTGGCGAAGCTGTATCCGCCGAGTAAGACGTCAGTCTGAAACGAAGAACCGGGCCTAGTGCCCGGTTTTTTGTGTCCGCAAGAAAATGCGCTGTTCGTACAAGTATCTGACCCTGTTCTGTTGTCACTATGCGCTGGGAATCATAATTAGTAATTATCTATCGATGTCTGCAAGTTAATGAATTTGTGGCTGTCACATGGATGATCAATACTTCCCAGCAAGCCGATTAGCCGGCAGTTTCAAGACTGACAGAGGAAGAAGACCGTATGAGCCAGATCAAAACGCTTACGACCGCCAGTGGCGCACCTGTCGCTGATAACCAGAATTCTCGCTCCGCCGGCCCACGTGGCCCGCTGCTGCTCGACGATTTTCACCTCATCGAGAAGCTCGCCCATTTCAACCGTGAAAACATCCCTGAGCGTCGCGTGCACGCCAAGGGCTCGGGCGCATACGGCACGTTTACAGTGACTCGTGACATTACCGAGTACACCAGCGCCAAGCTGTTCGAAACGGTCGGCAAACAAACTCCGACTTTCCTGCGCTTCTCCACAGTGGGTGGCGAGCGCGGCTCTGCCGACACTGAGCGTGATCCGCGCGGCTTTGCGCTGAAGTTCTACACCGAAGAAGGTAACTGGGACATTGTTGGCAACAACACGCCGGTATTCTTTATTCGCGATCCACTGAAATTCCCTGATTTCATCCACACGCAAAAACGTCTGCCGCAAAGCAACCTGAAAAGCGCGCAGATGATGTGGGACTTCTGGTCGCATTCGCCTGAAGCGCTGCACCAGGTGACCATCCTCTTCTCCGATCGCGGTATTCCAGACGGCTACCGTCACATGCACGGCTTCGGCAGCCACACTTACAGCCTGATCAGCGCTGAAGGCGAGCGTCACTGGGTGAAGTGGCACTACAAGACCAAGCAAGGGATCAAGAACCTCGCGCCAGCGGATGCAGCCCGTCTTGCCGGGACCGATCCGGATTACGCCCAGCGCGATTTGTTCGAGGCAATCGAGCGCGGTGACTTCCCGAAATGGCGCGTATGCATTCAGATCATGACTGAAGCCCAGGCGGCAGCGCATTACGAGAATCCGTTCGACGTGACCAAGACCTGGTCGCAGAAGGAATTCCCGCTGATCGAGGTGGGCGAACTGGAATTGAACCGCAACCCGCAGAACTATTTCGCTGAAGTTGAGCAAGCCGCGTTCGGCCCAAGCAACATGGTGCCAGGCGTTGGTCTTTCGCCGGATCGCATGCTGCAAGGTCGCGTATTCGCCTACGCCGATGCGCATCGCTACCGCGTAGGCACCAATCACCAGCAACTGCCGGTGAACGCGCCACGCAGCCCGGTGAATACTTACCAGCGCGACGGTTCGATGGCGTTCGGCAGCAATGGCGGCGCAGCACCGAATTACGAGCCGAACAGCTACATCGAATCGCCGAAACAGGCTCCGCATTACGCTGAGCCGGCGTTGGCCCTGAGCGGTGCGGCTGATCGGTACGATCATCGCGAAGACACCGATTACTACAGCCATGCAGGCGCGCTGTTCCGTTTGATGGGCGACGAGCAGAAATCCTTGCTGGTCAGCAACATCGCCGGTGCGATGGGCGGAGTTTCGACTGATGTGGTCGATCGCCAACTGCAGCATTTCTACAAAGCCGACCCGGCGTATGGAGAAGCAATCGCAAAGCTGCTCAACGTACAGCTTAACGAAGTCTAAACGAGAAGCAGAACCGCCCTCATTTGGGCGGTTTTTGCGTTATTTAGGCTGCTTTTCTCAGAATATCTTCGCTTTTATTGCGCTAAGCGGGTGACCTTCCAGTCAGGTTGGTTCAAACTACAGACTTTCAAGTAGGGAGATGTAGGGCGATGCAAGGCCACCCAGACGTAATCGATTACCTCAACACGTTGCTGACCGGCGAACTGGCCGCGCGTGATCAATATTTCGTTCATTCGCGGATGTATGAGGACTGGGGGTTCACCAAGCTCTACGAGCGAATCAACCACGAGATGGAAGAAGAAGCCGGTCACGCTGATGCATTGATGCGCCGGATTCTGATGCTCGAAGGCACGCCGCGCATGCGTCCGGATGACCTGGATGTCGGCACCACCGTGCCGGAGATGCTCGAAGCGGATCTGCGCCTTGAGTACAAGGTTCGCGCTGCGCTGTGCAAAGGCATCGAACTTTGCGAGCAGCACAAAGACTACGTCAGCCGTGAGATCCTGCGGGTTCAGTTGAATGACACCGAAGAAGATCACACCTACTGGCTCGAAAAGCAGTTGGGCCTGATCAAACTGATCGGTCTCGAGAACTACCTACAATCGCACACCTCCTGATCGCAGTAGAGACAAAAAAAATAGCCCCTGTCACTGTTGAAGTGACAGGGGCTTTTTCATGCCAGGCGTTTACGCCCGATCGCGGATCAGCAACGGCTTGAGGTAATGGCCGGTGTGAGACTGTTTCATCTCGGCCACTTGCTCCGGCGTACCCACGGCAATGATCTGTCCACCCTTGGAACCACCCTCCGGCCCGAGATCCACCAGCCAGTCGGCCGTCTTGATCACGTCGAGGTTGTGTTCGATCACCACCACGGTGTTGCCGTGGTCGCGCAGGCGATGCAGCACATCGAGCAACTGCTGGATATCCGCAAAGTGCAGGCCAGTCGTCGGCTCATCGAGGATGTACAGGGTCTTGCCGGTATCGCGCTTGGACAGTTCGCGGGACAACTTGACCCGCTGCGCTTCACCGCCGGACAACGTGGTCGCCGACTGTCCGAGCTTGATGTACGACAAACCTACATCCATTAAGGTTTGCAGCTTGCGCGCGAGCGCCGGCACCGCGTCGAAGAACACCCGGGCTTCCTCGATCGTCATTTCGAGAGTTTCGTGGATGTTCTTGCCCTTGTATTTGATCTCAAGGGTTTCGCGGTTGTAGCGCTTGCTCTTGCACACGTCGCACGGCACATAGATGTCCGGCAAGAAATGCATTTCGACCTTGATCAGACCGTCGCCCTGGCACGCCTCGCAGCGACCGCCCTTGACGTTGAACGAGAAACGCCCCGGGCCGTAACCACGGGAGCGCGACTCGGGTACGCCGGCGAACAATTCGCGGATTGGCGTGAACAGCCCGGTATACGTCGCCGGGTTGGAACGAGGCGTGCGACCGATCGGGCTCTGGTCGATGTCGACGACTTTGTCGAGATGTTCCAGGCCTTTGATGCTGTCGTGCGCGGCGGCTTCCAGCGTCGTCGCGCCATTGAGGGCCGTGGCGCTCAGCGGAAACAGGGTGTTGTTGATCAGCGTCGACTTGCCCGAGCCGGACACGCCAGTCACGCAGGTCAGCAGGCCGATCGGGATTTCGAGATCGACATTGCGCAGGTTGTTACCGCGTGCGCCCTTGAGCGACAGGGTCAGCTTTTTGTTGCGTGGCGTACGTTTGGCCGGCACTTCAATCTTCACTCGGCCCGACAGGTATTTACCGGTCAGGGAATCCGGATGCGCCATGACTTCGGCCGGCGTACCTTCGGCAACAATCTGCCCGCCGTGCACACCGGCACCCGGGCCGATATCGACGACATAGTCGGCAAGGCGAATCGCGTCCTCGTCGTGCTCGACCACGATCACCGTATTACCGATGTCGCGCAGGTGCTTGAGCGTGCCAAGCAGCCGATCGTTATCGCGCTGGTGCAAGCCAATGGACGGTTCATCGAGGATGTACAAAACACCGACGAGGCCCGCACCAATCTGGCTGGCCAGACGAATACGTTGTGCTTCACCACCGGACAGCGTGTCGGCGCTGCGATCCAGCGATAGGTAATCGAGACCGACGTTGACGAGGAACTGCAGACGCTCACGGATTTCCTTGAGGATCTTGTCGGCAATTTCACCGCGACGACCAGTCATCTTCAGCTCGCCGAAGTAAACGCAGGCATCGCCGATCGGCAGGTTGGTTACCGCAGGCAGGGTCTTCTCGCCTACCCATACATGTCGCGCTTCACGACGCAAACGCGTACCACGGCAATCCGGGCACGACTGAGTGCTGAGGAACTTGGCCAGCTCTTCGCGCACGCTGGCCGACTCGGTCTCGCGGTAGCGACGCTCCAGGTTTGGCACGATGCCTTCGAACGGGTGCGATCGTTTGACGATATCGCCACGGTCGTTCAGGTATTTGAAGTCGACGTTCTGCGAGCCGCTGCCGTGGAGGATTTGTTTCTGCTGCTCGGCGGTCAGTTCGTTGAACGGTTTTTCCAGGCTGAACTTGTAGTGCGACGCCAGTGAACCCAGCATCTGGAAGTAATAGACGTTGCGCCGGTCCCAGCCGCGTATCGCGCCTTCGGCCAGCGTCAGTTCGCCATTGACCAGTCGCTTGATGTCGAAGAACTGCTTCACCCCCAGACCATCGCACGTCGGGCAGGCACCGGCCGGGTTGTTGAAGGAGAACAGCTTCGGTTCCAGCTCGCTGATCGCGTGGCCGCAGATCGGGCAGGCGAAGCGCGCGGAGAAGATCATCTCTTCGCCTGGCTCGTCGTCCATCGGCGCCACGAGTGCAATGCCGTCCGCCAGTTTCAGCGCGGTTTCGAACGATTCGGCCAGACGCTGTTGCAGATCGGCGCGAACCTTGAAGCGGTCGACAATCACGTCGATCGAGTGCTTCTTCTGTTTATCCAGTTTCGGCAGCTCGTCGAGCTCGCAGATCCGGCCATTGACCCGGGCGCGGACAAAACCTTGCGCACGCAGCTCTTCGAAGACCGAGAGATGCTCGCCTTTGCGCTCGCGGATCACCGGCGCCAGCAGCATCAGTTTGCTGCCTTCGGGCTGTGCCAGCACCAGGTCGACCATCTGGCTGACGGTCTGCGCTTCCAGCGGAATGTCGTGATCCGGGCAGCGCGGCGTACCAACGCGTGCATAGAGCAGGCGCAGGTAGTCGTAGATTTCGGTGATGGTGCCGACCGTGGATCGCGGGTTGTGCGAGGTCGACTTTTGTTCGATGGAGATCGCCGGCGACAGGCCTTCGATAGTGTCGACGTCGGGTTTTTCCATCATCGACAGGAACTGGCGTGCATAGGCCGACAGCGATTCGACATAGCGGCGCTGACCTTCGGCGTACAGTGTGTCGAAGGCCAGGGACGACTTGCCGGATCCGGACAGGCCGGTGATGACGATCAGTTTGTCCCGTGGCAGGGTCAGGTCGATGTTCTTCAGGTTGTGGGTACGGGCCCCACGTATCAGGATCTTGTCCAAAGTGGCCTCGCTCGGCGGGCGTCGAAAGCGTAAGAGTATACGGGCAAATACTGGATGGATGCACACTATCAAGCGTAGCGTTGTTTGCCCTGAATGAAGAGTGTTTCATCTGTACGCGTCAAAGCGTCGCGATCTACCCCGTCTTTCGATGGGACTGGTAGAATCGCCGCCGGTTCACACGAGGTTTTTCCATGCATGATCCCCACAGCGAACGCATGAGTGGCAGCGAGACCCGCGCAGCGAGCGGTCTGGCCCTGGTGTTCGCCTTCCGTATGCTGGGCATGTTCATGGTGTTGCCGGTCCTGGCAACCTATGGCATGGATCTGGCGGGAGCGACCCCGGCCCTGATCGGGTTGGCCATCGGCGCTTACGGCCTGACCCAGGCGATTTTCCAGATCCCGTTCGGGGTCATTTCCGACCGTATTGGCCGTCGCCCGGTGATTTACCTCGGGCTGATCGTCTTCGCCCTCGGCAGTGTGCTGGCCTCGCAAGCCGATTCGATCTGGGGCGTGATTGCCGGCCGGATCCTGCAAGGTGCCGGCGCGATTTCGGCGGCGGTCATGGCATTACTGTCGGACCTCACCCGCGAGCAACACCGCACCAAAGCCATGGCGATGATCGGCATGACCATTGGCCTGTCGTTCGCCGTGGCCATGGTCGTCGGGCCTTTGCTGACCCGTGCGTTCGGCTTGTCCGGGTTGTTTCTGGCCACCGGTGGCATGGCGCTGGTGGGTATCGTCATCGTGATGTTCATGGTGCCCAAGTCCACTGGACCGCTGACGCACCGCGAGTCCGGTGTGGCACGTCAGGCTCTGATGCCGACGCTCAAGCATCCTGACTTGTTGCGCCTCGATCTGGGCATCTTTGTGTTACATGCCATGTTGATGTCGAGCTTCGTCGCGCTGCCTCTGGCGCTGGTGGAAAAAGCCGGGCTACCCAAGGAGCAGCACTGGTGGGTCTACCTTACGGCGCTGCTGATTTCGTTCTTCGCCATGATCCCGTTCATCATCTATGGCGAGAAGAAACGCAAAATGAAACGAGTTTTGCTCGGCGCCGTCATGACGTTGATGCTCACTGAGCTATTCTTCTGGCAGTTCGGTGACAGCTTGCGGGCTCTGGTGATCGGTACGGTGGTGTTTTTCACCGCGTTCAATCTGCTGGAGGCTTCATTGCCGTCGCTGATCAGCAAAGTTTCACCGGCGGGCGGGAAGGGCACGGCCATGGGCGTGTATTCCACCAGTCAGTTCCTCGGTTCGGCTCTTGGCGGGATACTCGGCGGCTGGTTGTTTCAGCATGGCGGTCTGTCGGTTGTGTTCCTTGGATGTGCCGGGCTGGCTGCACTTTGGCTGGCCTTTGCTGTTACCATGCGCGAACCTCCCTACGTGACGAGCCTGCGCTTGCCGTTGTCGCCCGAGGCGATCCGCGAAGCGGGTCTGGTCGAGCGCCTCAAGGCCCTCGTAGGGGTAACCGATGCAGTGATAGTTGCTGACGAAGCGGCTGTTTACATCAAACTGGACAAAGAATTAGTGGATCGCGACACCCTCGAACGCCTGGTGAACAACCCGGCCGAGGCTGCTTGCGGCGCTTAGGAGAACGTTATGGCCCGTGGGGTTAACAAAGTCATATTGGTCGGCACTTGCGGCCAGGATCCCGAAGTTCGCTACCTGCCTAACGGTAACGCCGTGACCAACCTGAGTCTGGCAACCAGCGAACAGTGGACCGACAAGCAAACCGGTCAGAAGGTCGAGAAGACCGAGTGGCACCGTGTTTCGATGTTCGGCAAAGTGGCCGAAATCGCCGGCGAATACCTGCGCAAGGGTTCGCAGGTTTACATCGAAGGCAAGCTGCAGACCCGTGAGTGGGAAAAAGACGGTATCAAGCGTTACACCACCGAAATCGTGGTCGACATGCAAGGCACCATGCAACTGCTCGGCGGCCGTCCACAACAGGGCGACCAACAAGGCGGTGGCAACAACTACCAGCAGTCCGCTCCGGCCCCGCGCCAGCAGGCGCCGCGTCCGCAGCAGTCGGCTCCACAACAGCGTTCGGCCCCGGCTCCACAGCAGGCCGCACCGCAACCGGCTCCGGATTTCGACAGCTTTGATGACGATATCCCGTTCTGATTTGCTGTTGTAACCGCTGCAAATAAAAAGGCCCGTCGCTTATACGACGGGCCTTTTTTGTGCCTGCAAAACACGCGATCCCTGTAGGAGCTGCGGCACGCTGCGATCTTTTGATCTTAAAAACAAAGGCAAAAGATCGCAGCGTGCCGCAGCTCCTACAGGGCGCGTGGTTCAATCGAGGATCAGGTGCGGCAGAAAGCGGCTGGAGTCTTTGGTGATAAGGCTGTTGTCTTCGCGCACGCCAATCCCCGCCGCCTGGTCGCCAATCACCCAGGAGCCAATCAGCGTGTAGCTGTCGCCAAATTTCGGCAACGGCGCAAATTCCTGCAGGATAAAGGGCGCATCGGTGTAGGGCCCGTCCTCTTTGACGATCAGGCCTTCAGCCGTCTGCAACTCAATGTTCGCACCTTCGCGGGAAAAGTACGGCTTGCGCACCCAGCCCTTGGGCACCGCACTGGCCGGGTTCGGATCGAGATGCGCCGCCAGCAGATTCGGATGGCCCTTGTGCATTTCCCACAGCAACGGCAATGCGCCTTTGTTCGACAGGATCGCCTTCCACGCCGGTTCGAAAAACTGCGTGTCGCACTCGGCAATCGCAGCGCCAAACGGTTCGTGGAAGATGAACTCCCAGGCATGCAGCTTGAACAGGTGCGGGATCCAGCGATCTTCCAGGTCGACAAAACGACCCTCGCTCGTCAGACCGATGTCTTCAATATCGATGTGCCGCGATTCGATGCCGACCTTTTCCGCGATCAGCCGCAGGTAATCCGTGGTGCCTTTGTCTTCGACCGAATCTTTCATCGAGGCAAAGTAGAACGGCCGCTTCAGTTGCAACTCGGCAAACGCCTGATGCAGTTGGGTATCTATGCTGTTGAACTGGTCGGCGTGAGGCGGCAGGGTCCCGCGTTCGATGCATTGTTCCAGCCAGCCCCATTGAAACGCCGCCGCTTCGTAAAGACTGGTGGGCGTGTCGTAGTTGAGCTCGAGCAATTTCGCCGGGCCGTTGCCGCTGTAGGAAAAGTCCATGCGCCCATACAGATGCGGATGACCTTCGCGCCAGGAGGTTCTGATCATGTCGTAGTACGGCGCCGGAATGCTCAGGCGATCCAGCAGTTCCTCGCTATTGACCACGCGGTCGACCAGATCCATGCACATCTCGTGCAGTTCGGTGGTCGGGTCTTCCAGATCGTTTTCGATCTGCGCGAGCGTGAACTGGTAATACGCGCTTTCGTCCCAGTAAGGCTCGTCGTCGATGGTGTGAAACATGAAACCGAGGCTCTCGGCAGTCTGTTTCCAGTCGGGGCGCTCGGCGCAATGGACCTTTTTCATGGTCAGCTGCTCGA
Organism: Pseudomonas sp. GM80; assembly: GCF_000282515.1. Taxonomy (GTDB): domain Bacteria; phylum Pseudomonadota; class Gammaproteobacteria; order Pseudomonadales; family Pseudomonadaceae; genus Aquipseudomonas. Next base: position 63,136 of record NZ_AKJD01000080.1, on the reverse strand, counting down.
ACGACCGGAACTGCTGCCCCAGCCACCCCAGCCACTGCGTGCAGTGGACTGGCTGCCGAATCCGCCACGGGAGGTCGACGCTGCGACATTCACCGGTTTGCTTTTCGTGCTCTCGTAATCCGGCTGACTGCGTGGTGCGCTTTCGATTTTGCGGTACTGCGCCGAGGTGTCGTAGGTTTGCCGGGTGTCGCGATCGCGGTAAACCGTGCGATTGGCGTTGTTGCTCATCGCGTTGCCGATCAGCCAACCGGTGAGCAAACCATTGTTCGAGCCGCTGGAGCTGTGCGAGGTGCTTTGCACATTTTGCGCCGCGGCCGCGTCGCCTGCGGGCATTTGCGCGTCGGCGAGGGCATCGAGGTCCTGCGTTGCTTCAGCGTTTTGCGCAACCTTGAAGCCGCCAAGCTTGGGCACGAAACGGCCGGCGGAATTTTTCTGACACCAGCCGGCGGCGAAGTCCGCATCGCATTTGTCCTTGTCGTCGTACGCCGGGGCAATGCGCCGGTGTTCGGTCAGGGCGGCGACGTAGGCGTTCGAGCAGGCATCGGCGGCCACTTCGGCATCGATGCACTGTTCCACGCTCTGGAAACTGCGCGGCTGATCGACGGCGGCCACTTCGCCGGAGATGGCCAAGGCCACCGATGCGGCGAGGGACAACTGAACGTATTTGCTTCGTTTCATCTAAGGCTTCCTGCCGATCAGTTGGACGGTGTCATGCACGCGGCATTGAGCATGCCGACGCTGATCGCCACCGCTGCAACGTAGATGCCGGAAGCGACTTCACCGTTGGCGATGCGCTGGGACGTGTCTTTGAGCACCAGCCCGGTCGCGAGGAACGCCAGCAACTGCACGACAGCAGCAATCACGGCCCAGAGCACGAAATCGAGGACGTTGGCCGAAAAGGCGATGACATTGCTCGCCGGAATCGCGAAACCGATGATTGCGCCAGACAGCGCAATGGCCGCAGCGTTGTTGCCCGAGCGAATCAGCTCGAACTCCTTGTGCGGGGTCAGGCGGGTATAGACGAATTGGAACAGCATGAACAGCACTACGGCGCCGAACAGGTAGACGATGAAGCCGACCAAAGCGGTCTTGTTCAGGGAAACGGCCAGCACTTCCAGCATGAAGAACTTCCTTTTTAGATGGTGCTCAAGTCAGTGGTGTACAGCGAAATGCCCAGCGAAGTGCTCAGGCTGACGGTGCCTTCTTCGTCCTGTTCGACGGAGAACAGCAGCAATTCACGGCGATCGGTCAAGCCGGTTTCACGCGCATAGAGCATCGAGCGATGTTCGACGGTGTAGCTCTCGTCGGGATTGGCCACGTGCTCGGTCAGCGGTACCAGTTCGGTCTGGCCTTGTTCAGTGCCCCATTCGCGGGTGTACTCGACACCTTCGTGGGTATACGTCGGCAGGCCGATTGCGCTGTTGGCGCCGGCCAGGCGCTGCAGTTCAGCGTCGCTGTTGACGGTGACGTAGCTGAGGTAATTGAACAGGATCACCGATTCGATCTGATCGTCACCGGTGACGTGGATCTGTACCCAGAAATCCTCGTCGTTGGTGTAATAGCGGTGCAGTTTGTTGGACTGGCCGAGGTCGACCCAGCCGGCGCTCCAGATTGCCTGATCGACAGGCACCCTTACCGAGCTAGAACCGTCGAGCAACAGCGCCAGGGTCGAATCGAACCTGAGGCCTTTGCCCTGAGCCATCCCGAGCGGGCCGATGGCAACGGTTGGCGTTGGCGCCGCGTGGCTGCCCAGCAAATCTTTGAACCATCCCATGGGTACATTCCTTGAAGCGGGTGGAGGTATTCGTCGGCAAAAAAGCGCGGCCAGTGTACCGGCCCAGCCCTCATGTAGGAGCTGCCGCAGGCTGCGATCTTTTGATTTTGTCTTTTGAGATCAAGATCAAAAGATCGCAGCCTGCGGCAGTTCCTACACAGACCAGGTTGCGGTGTTATTGGGCGGACTTTTGCTTCAGACGCTCGAGAATCGCATTGGCGCTGCCTTCGTTCGGCGTGATGCCGGCCTCGCGCAGTTTGCGATCCAGATCGTTGCCGCTCGAGGCGTCGGCCAGTTCGTCCGCCGCGCTCAGCTCGGCAGCGCGTTGCTGCTGCTTGGCTTGCAGACGGTTCAGCGTGCCCACTGCGGTTTCCAGTTTGCCGTTGGCACCGCCGCTGGCGATCGAGGCGCTGACCTGCGCTTTCTGCACGCTTTCACGGGCCTTGGCCATGTCCACTTGCTGGCGCAGGCTCTTGATCCGCGCTTCCGCCTTGTTGATGTCCTTGCGCATGTTGTCGGCGTAGGTGCCGAACTCGTCGCTTTGTTTTTTCTCGGTGTCCAGATCGTTGGTCAGGGTCGAAATCGCTTCCGCCACTTCCAGCGCCAGGTCTTCACGGCCGGCGTTGAGGGCCGCGACAGCCTTGGCTTCGAGATCCTTGATCTTGGCGTCGTACTCGCTCACGCGGTCGGCGGCCAGTTTGTGCTTGGCCATGATGGTGACCAGCTCACGACGGGCGTTCGACAGCGCGGTGTCGGCGTCGCGGATTTCCTGATCGAGAATACGCAGGGCTTGCTGGTCGACGATGGCTTCGCCGACTTCATTGGCACCGCCGCGCAGTGCGGTGAACAATTTGCTCCAGATGGACTGAGTCATTGGATTTTCCCTGTGGATTACTTGAAGAAGTGTTCGAAGGCTTCGCTCGCGCGCTGCACGTTGTCGACCAGGGTTTTCACCTCGGTGACCACGTTGGTCAGGCTCGAGTCGGCGCTGAGGGCGCCAAACATGTTGTAAACGGTCTGGCCGTTCGGCATCGACTCGATCCCGATCGACGACAGCGGGAACATTTCCCGGCTGCGCAGCACGGCGTCGTTGAAGGCGTGCACGTCAGAGATCGAGTCGATGTCCACCAGCACGGTGTCGACGATGATCTGCGCGCCGGCCAGGGCGATGTGAATCGGCAGGCCGCCGAATTCGTTCATTTCCAGCTTGATGCTGGCTTCGGAGCTCTGGATCAGCGACAGCGTGATCTCTTGCGAAGCCACCTCGTCCAGGGCCTTGAGGGCGTTGAAGAGGCTATCGATGTTCCAGTTGTTGCCTGCGCTCATGTAATTCTCCGACATGAATGAGCCAGCCAGAATCGGTTGGCGTAGCTGTTGCTCCATCTGCTTGAGCAAGCTTCGGTTTTCCGGAAGCACCCAAGTTTCGTGTTTCACATAACCGGCGGCCGCCAGGCCCGCGCGCATCTGCTTCATATAGAAACTCGACGGTTTTTTCGCGGACGCTTTCGAGTGCTCTCCCTTTGGACGCTCTGACTTCGTTGTGGGCGAGCGGCTTTTCATGGCACTGACTCCGTTATGACCCTCTCACGCGTGAGCCACACTACAACCAAATCAAATGGCCATCAATGACTCACGCGTGAGATTTTCATGGCAGCCAAAAAGAAGGCCCGCAGCGAGGCGGGCCTGAGTGTTTACGAGGTATTGCCGTGCGCTCAATCAGCTCTGGGCGCTGATGAATTCATCGGTGGAGACTACGCTGGCGTAGGCAAAACCGAGTGCCGACATGAACGCCGCATGGACGTGCGCCGCCGGCACGGTCAGGCCGTTGAACTGCAGATCGCGGCTGGCGCAGGCATCGTGAATCACCGTCACGCTGTAGCCCAGATCGGCCGCTGCGCGGGTGATGCCGTCGACGCACATGTGGCTCATGCTGCCGACCACCACCAGCTCCTTGATGCCTTGTTCATCAAGGATCGCTTGCAGTTCGGTTTCGCGGAAGGAATTGACGAAATGCTTGAGCACTACCGGTTCGTCGGCGCGATTGAGCACTTTCGGGTGCAGCTTGGCACCCTCCGAACCCGGGGTGAAAAACGGCGCATCGGGCGAGGTGAATTCGTGGCGGATATGCACCACTGAATCGCCTGCTGTGCGGAACGTTTCGATCAGTCGTGCGGCGTTGTCCGCAGCGGCGTCGGCGCCGGCCAGCGGCCACTTGCCTTGAGGGAAGTAGTCATTCTGGATATCGACTACGATGAGCGCTTGCTTGGCCATGGTGGTGTCCTCGACAGGTTGGCTGGAAGTGGCTTCAGTATTGGCGCTGGTCAGCGACTCGGGGATTGGCCGCACCGACAATAGACAGGGGAAAACTGACAATGGGCGCAGAAAAAGCCGCCATCGCTGAACTCGGCGTGCTGATCTATCCCGGCGCGCAGATGGCGGCGGTGCATGGCTTGACCGATCTGTTCGGCGTGGCCAACCGGATTGCCGCTGAACATCAGGCGGCGCAATTGCCGGTACTGCGGGTCAGCCATTGGCAGGTCGACGGTGATCAACCGCCGGCGCGGGTCTTTGACAGTCATCCCGATACCGAAAGTGAGCTGCTGGCGGTGTTGATTCCGCCGTCAATTGCCGGCTTCAACGCCGCGCAAATGCCGGCCAGCCTCGCGCAATGGTTGCGCGATCAACATGCCCGTGGCGCGACGCTGGGTGGCGTCTGCGTCGGTTCGCTGATGTTGGCGGAAAGCGGTTTGCTCGATGGCCGGAGCGCCACCACCCACTGGACATCAGCCAAGGCGTTCGCCGAGCAATACCCGAAGATCAAATTGAAAGCCGATACGCCAATCGTCGATGACGGCGACCTGATTACCACCGCTGGCTTGATGGCTTGGTCGGAGCTGGGGTTGCGCCTCGTCGACAGGTTGCTCGGGCCGAGCATTGCCTCCGGCACGGCACGGTTTCTGGTGATCGAACACAGCGACAGCGCCAGTGAGTGCGGGAGCAATTTTGCGCCGATTCTAAATCATGGCGATGCGGCTATTCTCAAGGTCCAGCACTGGTTGCAAAGCACTGGCGCGACGGATGTTTCATTGACGGCGATGGCGCAGCGGGCGGGGCTTGAGGAACGTACGTTCCTGCGCAGGTTTCGCGCGGCGAGCGGGTTGAAACCGACCGAGTATTGCCAGCATTTGCGCGTCGGCAAGGCCCGCGAGATGCTCGAATTCAGCAATGGCACCATCGACCATATTGCGTGGACGGTCGGGTATCAGGACCCTGGCGCGTTCCGGGCGATCTTCAAGAAGATCACCGGGCTGGCGCCGAGTGATTACCGGGCGCGATTCGGTTTGATGCGTTAGTCCAGACACTGCATTACCCTGTGGGAGCGGGCTTGCCCGCGATTGGGTCTTTCAGTTCATACGTCGGTGACTGAGCCACCGCTATCGCTGGCAAGCCAGCTCCCACAAGGTTCTCCATGGGTTGGAGAATCGTGCAAATTGCCGAGGTTTTATCGAGCGTCGTGCAGATTGAAGCAGGCGTGGTGCCAGTATGATTTTGCCAAGTTTTTGATTAGCCACAGATTTTCGCAGAGCGGCCGTTGGCCTGATCTCTGCACCGTTCACCGCTACAGTCATCGAACCGATGGAAGGGGGACGCATGACCCCGACACCCCGCAGGAAAATCGTCGTCGCCCACTCCGTGCGGTCCGACGCGCCGAAACACGAAGTGCAGACCAACAAGGCCCTGGCCCGTTGGCTGGCGCAGATCCTCGGGCTTAAATTCGGTGGTAGTTACGACCCGGAAAAACACCGCGGTCGGGACCTCTACCTGTTGCCCACACAAACCATCGTCGGCGCTACCCACGCTCATGAATTGGGCATCAGGGGGCCGGAGGATTTGTGGGGCGGTTTTGTCGAGCACGATTTCATCTGCACCAAAGCCATCAGTCACGGCCTGCGCAGTCATCTGGCCCATGCGCCGCAAGGATGGTCTCCGCTGTTTTCCGAGCGAGTGCGTAACGTGGTGCTCGATGGGCTCAGTGTGTTTTCCCTGGTGGATGCCCGGCCAGCCGCCGAACACCTGTTGTACAACGGGCCGATCCGTTTGAAACCGATTCACGCCTGTGCCGGCCGTGGTCAGGAAGTGATCCAAAGCCTCGATGCTTTCGACGAAATCCTCGCTCGCCCCGACAGCGCAGGACAGTTCAGCGACGGCGTAGTGCTGGAACAGGACTTGAGCGACGTCATCACTCACAGCGTCGGACAGACGTTCATCGGCGATAAAGTCCTGAGTTACTGCGGTGATCAATACTTGACCAAGGACGCTCACGGCGAAGACGTTTACGGCGGCTCTAATTTGTTGGTCGTGCAGGGCGGTTACGATGATTTGCTGGCGCTTGAGCTGCCCGATGATGTGCGGCTGGCCATCGAGCAGGCACAGGTTTTCGACCGCGCCGCCGATGAAGCCTATCCACGCTTTTACGCCTCGCGCCGCAATTACGACATCGCCCAAGGGCTGGACAGCAATGGCAAAACCCGCAGCGGCGTACTCGAACAATCCTGGCGCATGGGCGGCGCCAGCAGCGCTGAGGTCGCGGCGCTGCAAAGCTTCATCAACGACCCAGGGATGCGCGCGATTCGTGTGTCGTCGGTGGAAACCTACATCGATCAGCCGCTGCCGGCAGACGCCATCGAGGTGTATCGCGGTCCGGCCGAGAACAGTGACTTTCTCCTTAAATACGTAACGGTCAAATCCTATGACGGCTAGAAGTGAAAGCATTCAAATCGACATTGATGATGAACAGATGAGCGGGACATTTCTCAGTCCCAAATCGAAAGTCCCGGGGGTGTTGTTTGTTCACGGATGGGGCGGTAGTCAGGAACGTGACCTTGAGCGAGCCAAAGGCATCGCCGGGCTTGGTTGTGTGTGTTTGACTTTCGACTTGCGCGGGCACACTGGCGGTACCGGGATTCCGCTGACCCGCGTAACTCGCGAGGATAATTTGCGTGATCTGCTCGCGGCGTATGACCGCTTGCTTGCGCATCCGGCGCTCGACACGTCGGCAATCGCCGTGGTGGGCACCAGTTACGGCGGTTATCTGGCGGCAATCCTCACGTCTTTGCGCCCGGTACGCTGGCTGGCGCTGCGGGTGCCAGCGCTGTATCGCGACGAGCAATGGCACACGCCCAAGCGCGAGCTGGATAAAGCGGATTTGCGCGATTATCGAAGTACGCTGGTGCGCGCCGACAGCAACCGAGCGCTGCATGCGTGTTCGCAGTTCACCGGGGATGTGTTGCTGGTGGAATCGGAAACTGACGACTACGTACCGCACGCAGCGATCATGAGTTACCGCGCGGCGTGCCAGCAGACGCATTCGTTGACGCACCGGATCATTGATGGTGCCGATCACGCGTTGAGCGAGCCGGTGTCGCAGCAGGCGTATACATCGATTCTGGTGGACTGGATTACCGAGATGGTGGTGGGCGAACGGTTGAGCATTATTCAATCTTGAAGATCAAAGGATCGCAGCCTTCGGCAGCTCCTACATCAATCTCGGTAGGAGCTGCCGAAGGCTGCGATCTTTTGATCTTAATGCCTCGGTTTCTTCTCTATTCGCAGCGCCTTGGCCTTTGCCTCAACCAGCAAATACATCACCAGCGTGATCAACAACGGCAACAGAAAATAAATCGCACGATACGCCAATAAACCCGCCACCAGACTGCCCCGTGAAGCCTCATGTTGCAGCAGCGCGACAAACACCGCCTCCAACACCCCAAGCCCCGCTGGAATATGCGTGATCACCCCGGCAATCGCGCTGATCAACAACACCCCCAGCACCAATGGATAGTCGAGCTTGCCCGGCAACAAGGTGAAAATCACCGCCGCCATCAGCGACCAGTTCAACGCCCCCAGCAACAATTGCAGCACCGCCATACGCAGCGACGGCAGATTGATTTCCACGCCACGAATCGACCACTCACGCCGTTTGGAAAACTGGCACGCGGCGAGATAACCCGCGCTGACCAGCAGCAATAAAATACCGATGCCCTGCAACGCGCCGCTGCTGACTTTCCACCCCGGCGGCATGCTTACCAGACCACTGCTGAACACCACTCCGGCAATGGTCATGTAGCCAAACCAGTTGGTCGCCAGGCTCAGCCCGAGAATCTTGGCGATGTTGCCTTTGCTCACGCCCAGCCGCGAGTACAGCCTGTAACGCATGGCAATGCCGCCGACCCACGCGCTGAGGTTGAGGTTGAACGCATAGCTGATGATGCCCACCGGCAGGATCTGTTTCCAGGTCAGATCCTGGCGAATGTAGGTGCGGCCGATCAGGTCGAAACTGGCGTACACCAGAAAACTCAGCAACGTCAGGCTGGCGGCGATGATCAGCGTGCGCACTTTGAAGTCAGCAAGGGTTTGCAGCACTTCGGCCCATTCGATTCGCGTGGCGAACATCGTCAGCAACACGATCAGTGCGAGGAAAAACAACACGGTCAGCGGGCGTTTCCATCGGCTCCATTTCGAGTGGGTCGCGGGCGCTGAATGGCCGCTCGGGTGCGCTTCGGTATGGCTCATGAGCGATCACCTCGAAACGGCTTGAGTCGTGGTTTGTGCGCTGGCAGCCAACCGGCCATCGCCGGGAAATGCCGCAGAAAGTGGAACACCAGAAAGCCGACGGTCATGTGCCAGATACGCCCGCGTGGCGACTTGCTCGCGTCCATGGCTTTGCAGTGATTCTGGCTGAGGTCTTCGAGGCGCTCGAACAAGTGCTGGTTGAACGCGCGGTCGCGAATCAGCACGTTGGCTTCAAGGTTCAGCGACAGGCTCAGCGGGTCGAGATTGCTCGAACCGACGGTGCTCCATTCGTCATCGACCAGCGCGACTTTGCCGTGCAGCGGGCGCTGGCAATATTCGTGAATCTGCACGCCAGCCTTGAGCAAATAATCGTAGGTCATGCGCGCGGCAAGTTTGGCCACCAGCATGTCCGGCTGGCCTTGCAGGATCAGCCGCACATCGACGCCACGCCGCGCGGCGTTGCGTATTTCGCGCAGCAAGCGGTAACCGGGGAAGAAGTAGGCGTTGGCGATCACCACCCGACGTTTGGCGCGGCGCAACACCTGCAAATAGACGTCTTCGATATCGGTGCTGTGTTGATCGTTGTCGCGGAATACCAGACGCACCTGGCCGTCGTGGTCTTCGAAGGCCATCTCCGCGCGCCGCTGGCGCCGGCGTTGCCACCAGAACCGCGCACGGCCCGGCCGACCACTTTGCAGAAGGGCGAAATGATGGATGTCGGCGACCACTGGGCCTTGAACTTCCACCGAATAATCCTGCTTGGCCTCAGGGCCGAAATCGGCGAGGTGATCACCGGAAAAGTTGATCCCGCCAATGAACGCAATCAGGCCGTCGACCACGACGATCTTGCGGTGCAGGCGGCGAAACCAGTTAGTCCGGATGCCCAAGTGCTTGGGCGCCGGATCGAAGATCTGCAAATGCACACCGGCCTCGCTCAGCGCGGCGAGATAGCCGGTGCTCAACTCGCCGCAGCCGAAGCCATCGAGGCTGACGGTGGTGCGCACGCCGCGCTTCGCCGCATCAATCAGAATCTCCTGCAGTTCAGCGCCGACCTTGTCTTCGAAGACGATGAAAGTCTCCAACAGGATTTCGCTTTTCGCCGCGCGCATCGCCTCGAACACGCGGGGGAAATATTCCTCGCCGTTCTCCAGCAATTGCACACGGTTGCCACCCTGCCAGCGGTACTCGACGTCGACCTGGCCGGGCTCGCGTATCGGCGGGTTGATGCTGATGGGTTCCACGGCGGATTTCTCCAGCGGCGCGCTGTTCATAGTTCGATCTCCACCGATAACGGTGCGTGGTCGGAAAGGTGAGACCAGGGCCGGTTGGCGAGGACTTTCGGCTGGCTGGTTTTGAGGTTGCGTACATAAATTCGGTCGAGGCGCAGCGTCGGCAGGCGTGCGGGGAAACTGCGCGCCGGTTTGCCATGGTGCTCGGCAAAGACTTCGCGCAGGCCACAAGGTTTGAGCAACGCATCGGCGCGTTGGCGCCAGTCATTGAAGTCGCCGGCGACGATCACCGGGGCGTCATCTGGCAGTTCGGCAAGGCGTTCGCCGAGCAGCTTCAGCTGAGCGTTGCGATGACTTTCACGCAGGCCCAGGTGCACGCAGATCGCATGGATCTCGACACCGTCGCCGGGCAGGCGCAGTACGCAGTGCAACAGGCCGCGGTTCTCGTGGCCGCTGATCGACACATCAAGGTTGTCGTGGCGGATGATCTGGAATTTCGACAGCAGCGCATTGCCGTGATCGCCTTCCGGGTACACCGCGTTGCGCCCGTAGGCGAACTGCGGCCAGAGGCTGTCGGCGAGGAATTCGTACTGTGGCATCGTCGGCCAGTTGCTGTAACGCTTGGGATGGTGTTCGTGAGTGCCGTGGACTTCCTGCAGGAACACCACGTCGGCCGCCACGCTGCGCACCGCTTCGCGCAATTCCGGAAGAATGAAGCGCCGATTCAGTGCGGTAAAACCCTTGTGGGTGTTGACCGTCAGTACGGTGAATGTGCGCACCGACGGCGCGGCGACCGAGCCTTCATCGGTGAAGCCGACCGGTTCTGGAATACTCATGCCAGCACTCCTTCGCCAGCGGGTTCGCCGGGGGTGGTGGCGAGGTCTTTATCCAGTTCGAAACGATGCAGCAGATCGCGGGCGTCGTACGGCGCGCGGACTTTGATGTCGTTGTCGAAATAGCAGAACACTTCGCGGGATTTGCGTGCGCGTGGCTTCAAGCGTGGCGCGATCAGGTGGGCATCCTTCGGTTGCTCGCCGTGGTGCCAAGCGTCGATGCGCTCGGCCCAACGCTTGAGGGCCGGCGCGGTATAGCCGCTGGCGTAAAGCTCTTCGGCACCGTGCAGGCGCAGATAGACGAAGTCGCTTGTGAGGTCTTCGCGATACGGCCATTTATCGGCAGTGTCGGCGATCACCAGTGCGGTGTTGTAGCGCTTCAACAGCCGTACGAAATCGGGATCAAGGAAGCTGTCGTTGCGGATTTCCACCGCGTGGCGCAGCGGCTTTTTGCGCCAGGCTTTCATGCTCGCGTGGCCGTGCAGGTGGGAATCGTGTTGGTGGGCGAGGGCGGCAGCCGCTTCGGTGTCATGGGGCAATAGCGCGAGAAAGTGCTCGAAACGCTCGGGCTCGAATTTGAAGTTCGGCGGAAATTGCCAAAGGATCGGCCCGAGTTTCTCTTTGAGTTGCAGAATCCCCGAGGCAAAGAAATTCGCCAAGGGTTTTTCGATATCGCGCAGACGGCGGATATGGGTGATGAAGCGCGGCGCCTTGACGCTGAAGACGAAGTCGTCGGGTGTTTCGGCGTACCACTGCGCATAGCGTTCGGGTCGTTGCAGGGCGTAGAACGAACCATTGATTTCGATGCTGTTGACCGCCCTCGACGCGAATTGCAATTCGCGCTTTTGCGCCAGTCCCTTGGGGTAGAAGTCCCCGCGCCACGGTTCGTAGCGCCAGCCGGAAATACCGATGTGAATCGTCGCCATGCCACCCTCCCGTAGAAAGCCCTCGTGTTGCCGCTGTCTTTTGATGACTGCGGGCGGATCGGGAAAGTTTCGATGGCATTACCGACGGTCGCTCCTTGATCGTACCCACGCTCCGCGTGGGTACGCCTCATTGGACGCTCCGCGTCCGCTGTTGGGACGCGTAGCGTCCCGGGCTGCATTCCCACGCAGAGCGTGGGAACGATCAGTGCCCGAGGCGGTGCTCTGTGAGGGGGGTCTTGAACTTGCCGCACAAAAATCGATCAGTTCCTTACAGGTTCAGCCACGGGAGATCGGAGTTTTGAGCAAGTTCAGGATCGCCATTCTGCTGGGAGCACTGCTGTTTCTAGGCACCAACGAACTGGAGGCCGCCGCACTGCCGGGCGTTCCCGCCGCCACCGAGGAGGCGGCAAAGCCTGAGCCCATCGTGCAGGGCGGTCTGCTCGGTGCGATCAGTTCGAGCATCGACGACGTCCAAGACAAACTCGACATCAACGAACATCTGGTCGATGCCTGGCGCCTGCGCGCCGACCGTGCGGCCGATGAAGTCGACAGGCTGGTCAACCAGCCGTCAAACCGCTCGGGTTGGAGCGTCGCTGGGGATTTCCTCACCTTGTCCGGCGTCTGGCTCGGCAGTTTTGCGCTGCTGACTGTACTCGGCGGTCTGCTGGCCAACCGCTTGCGCCAAGGCCGCTGGCTACGCACCCGGCAGCGCAGCCAGGACCTGATCGGCTACCTGCTGCCGTACACGGTACCGGCGCTGATCTGCCTGCCGCTGACCCTTTACGTCAGCCACTTTCTGCAGGCCTCGGTGGGCCGTGCGCTGGCGCTGTGCCTGGCCTACGCCACCAGCAGCGGCATCTTTTCCACGTCGATGTTGTTATGCGTAGTGGTGATATTCAACGTCGGCCACAAGCGCCCGGCGGCGCGCATCATCCGTGATTACTGCCCGAAGCCATTGTTCCTGATCGGCTTTCTCGCGGCCCTCAGCGATGCGCTGACCAGTCCGCAGATTGCCCGTCAACTGGGCGGCAATATCACCAGCAGTGTCGCGGTGTTTACCGGGCTGATTGCTTCGGTGATTTTCGGTCTGCTGGTGATTCGCCTGCGTCGCCCGGTGGCGCATCTGATCCGTAATCGCCCGCTGAGCCAACGGCTGAAACAACCCTCAATGCAAGAGTCGCTGCGGATTTTTTCCGGGCTGTGGTATTGGCCGATTGTGCTGATGGTGCTGGTTTCGGCAGTGAACCTGATCGGCATCGGCGAGGACAATCAAAAAGCCCTGCGCTGCGCGTTGTTCACTACCGTGTTGCTGATCGGCACGGTGTTTCTCAGCACGATCCTGCAGCACGTGTTCAAGTCGCGAAAAGCCGAAGCGATCCAGCGCAGCAGCGCTTACAAGGAACGCTTTCTCAGCCTGTTGCATGCGTTGCTGCGGATCGTCATTGCGATTGCCTTCATCGACATTCTCGGGCGGATCTGGGGTGTGTCGCTGCTCGATTTCGCCCAGAGCAGCACGGTCGGGCGAGCAATCAGTAACGCGCTGAGCAGCATTGGCCTGATCTTCCTGGTGACGTGGCTGTTGTGGGTGGTGCTCGACACGGCGATTCAGGAAGCGCTGAAACCACCGGTCAGCAAGCGCGCGGCGCGCCAGCCGAGCACGCGGGTGAAAACCATCCTGCCGCTGTTGCGCAACGCGATCAAAATCATCCTCGTGGTGATCTGCGCGATCACCACCATGGCCAATCTGGGGATCAATGTGGCGCCGCTGCTGGCGGGTGCCGGTGTGGTCGGTCTGGCCATCGGTTTCGGTTCGCAGCAATTGGTGCAGGACGTGATCACCGGGCTGTTCATCATCATCGAAGACACCTTGTCGATTGGCGATTGGGTGGTGCTTGATTCCGGGCATGCCGGCACGGTCGAAGGGCTGACCATCCGCACCCTGCGGTTGCGTGACGGCAAGGGCTTTGTGCACTCGGTGCCGTTCGGCCAGATCAAGGCTGTGACCAACCAATCGCGGCAATTTGCCTATGCGTTTTTCTCGGTGCAATTCACTTATGACACGGATGTCGATAGAGCCATCGAGCTGATCCGCGAGACCGGCGATTCGATCCGCGAAGATCCGTTCCTCAAGTACAACCTGCAAGGGCCGCTGGACGTGTTTGGCGTGGATCGGATGGATTTGAACGGTGTGGTGCTGACGGCGCAATTCCGCACGGTGTCGGGCGGGCAGTATGCGGTGAGCCGAGCGTTCAATCAGCGTTTGAAGAAGCTTGTGGATAACACCGAAACGGTGCATTTTGCGCAGACTTATCCACAGCAGGTTTTGTTGCCGAAGCGGCAGGTGCACGAGGGAGAGGTGGTTGCGACTGAGGTGCCGCAGGAGTCGCGGACTTAACCGGTTGATTTTTTGGTGTTAGTGCTGGCCTCATCGCTGGCAAGCCAGCTCCCACAGTGATTTGGGGTGTGCCTTCTATTCCAGCGTCACCCAAAACCCTGTGGGAGCTGGCTTGCCAGCGATGAGGCCGAGGCAGCCAAACCTCAATGCCGGATCAGCTTGCCGCGCACCTGCTCCATAGAGATCGGATCCAGCTCCAGCCAGAACTGCGGCTTGCCGGCAATCTCCGCCGCCGCCGGCAACCCATCACGATAGACCAACCGATTACTCACCAACGCCGGCACCTTCACCCCCGGCAACAACGTCCCGGCCAGGTTCAACGGATCTACTCCGCACACCGCCACCAGACTGCCGTCATGTGGCCGCCGCCGCACTTCGCGCAACAACGGAATCGCCTCCGGCAAGGCAAACTGTTCTCCCGCCAAACCACTGACAAACCGCCCGCCGCGAATCTCGCCGCGAGCTTCCAGTCGATGAAAGGTGCGCAGCAATTCCCGCCAACTCGGCAACCAATCCGCCTCACGTTCGAGCAGGCGCCAGAACACTACGCCGTAACGTCGCAACAACGTCATCGCGACATGCTCCAGCGTCTCGCTGTTATCCACCGCCGTCCCGCGCCGCAACAACGCCCAACGCCCGGCATCGTCCATGCCACCGACAAACGCGCCGCGCCCACGCCGACTGCTGCGCTGCTGACGCTTGCTCGCCGGGGTGATCAGCGCACGCAGGCCGGCGAAGCTGTCGGCGTTTACCAGGCCGGCACCGACCAGCTCCTGCAAGGCGATTTCCAGCTCGGTGCGCAGCAGGTGCGCTTCATGAATCAGCTCATCGAAAAACAGCGCACCGTGCTGACTCAAGGCTTCAAACACTTTCTGGGTTTTCGGCGACAGTTCGCTCACCGGCGTCTGTTCCGCCAGCGCACTCCAAAGGCCGACCTGACTGCGCGGCAGCAACACGATCGGCGTGCTGCGCAACGCCGTGCCGCTGACTTTTTGCCGGGCACTGAGGCGTGTCCACACCAGTTTACCGTTACGGCACAGGTCATCCAGCCAGCTCGGCGAATAATCCTTGAGACGCGCCGGAAGAATATCGCTGTCCCACGCCGAGGCCGCTGCTGCGTAGCCTTCGAACTGACCGACAATCGACGGCAACACCGCACTGCCTTGGCCACGAGTCGAGGGCGAAAGATGCTGCCAGTCGAACAGAAAGCGCATGAAATCCTGCAACGCCACCGGTTCGATTTCCCGGCGCAGACGCTTGACCGTGTAGCGATGAATACGCGCGAGCAGATGCCGTTCGCACCATTCCTCGATGTTCAGTTTCGGCGTGAACTGGCCGCGCAGCACGTAGCCTTCACGCTCCAGTTGGGCGAGGGCTTGATTGACTTGAGCGGTTGGCAGCGCGAGCGGTTCAGCTATGGCGGGTAACGGCAGTGGGCCGAACGCACCGAGGCGCGCGCGGATTACTTCGACCAACGCCTCATCGAATGTCCAGACCTCATTGAATCCCGGCAACGCCTCCAGCTCAGGTTGTACTTTGGCCTGTGGATAAAGCGCTTGCAGGCAGCTCAGGCGTTCGCGGGCCAGCCATAAACAATGTTCGGGATCGACCTGCAATCGGCAGGCGCGACCGCTGCCGGCCAACGTGTCCAGCCATCCACGCCAGCCTTCGTTCGCTCGCACTTCAGCCTCGCTGATACACGCCAGACTCATCAACGCCTCGTGCATTTCATCGACAGCGTTTGGCGACGGCCAGGCTTCTTCGCGTACAGCGTTAATCGCGTCCGCATCCAGCGCACCGAGATCGTCGGTCGATTGCGGATCGCTCCAGCGCCGGTTGATCACCGCTTGGGTGCGACGTTCTTCCAACGGCGCGTCGTCAAGAAAGGTGTAAGGCCGAGCACTGAGAATTTCCGCCGCGAGCGGTGAGGGCGCCGGCAAATCGCGGCTGATCAAACGCACCTCGCCACGCTCCATGCGTCGCAGCAGATTGAGCCAGCCTTCGCAGTCCATCGCCTCGTGCAGGCAGTCGTCGAGGGTTTGCTCGATCAACGGATGCTCAGGAATTTCGCGTTCGCCAGCTAGATTTTCCAGGCAGGCAATCTGATCGGGAAACACGCTGGCAATCAGGTCTTCGCTTTTCATCCGCTGCAACTGCGGCGCGACTTTGCGCCCGCCGGTAAAACGCGGCAATGCCAGCGCCACGCCGGCATTCCAGCGCCAGCGCACGCCGAACAGCGGCGCATCGAGCACCGCTTGAATCAGCGTGTGCTCGGCGTTGTTGCTGTGCAGGTAGCGCCAGATCTCATCCAGTTCAAAGCTGTGGCTGGTGGACAGCGACAGCACGATCGCATCTTCGCTGGCGGCCGCCTGCAATTCGAAGTTGAAGGTGCGGCAGAAACGCTTGCGCAGGGCCAAACCCCAGGCGCGGTTGATGCGGCTGCCGAACGGCGAATGGATGATCAGTTGCGTGCCGCCGGACTCGTCGAAAAATCGCTCCATCAACAGCGTGTCCTGCGAGGGCAGGGCGCCGAGGGTTTGCCGGGCGCGGGCGAGGTATTCGACCAGTTGTTCGGCGCTGGCGCGGTTGAGGCCGAGAGTTTGCGTCAGCCAGTCAAGCGCCGGTTGCAGGTCGCCGGGGCTGGCGCCAAGCAACGCGTCGAGCTGCGCTTGCAGGCGCGCCACGGCGAACGACAATTCATCGCTGCGCCCCGGTGCTTCGCCGAGCCAGAACGGTATGGTCGGTGGCTGGCCGTGGGCGTCCTCGACCCGCACTTTGCCGGTTTCCACACGAAGGATGCGGTAGGAGGTATTGCCGAGCTGGAACACATCGCCGGCAATGCTTTCCACCGCGAAGTCTTCGTTGACGCTGCCGATGTTCAGGCCCTGAGGCTCGAGCATCACGCTGTAATCGGCGTTGTCGGGGATGGTGCCGCCGCTGGTCACGGCAGCGAGTTTCGCACCACGGCGGCCACGCAAGGTGCGGCTGACGGCGTCGCGGTGCAGGTAGGCGCTGCGGATGCCCTGACGACCGTTGTAGCCTTCGGCGAGCATGCTCAGCAGGGCCTGATAGTGTTTTTCGTCGAGATCGCGATAGGGCGAGGCTTGGCGGAACATCGCCAGCAAGGCGTCTTCTGACCATTCCTGACAGCTGACCTCGGCGATGATCTGCTGCGCCAAAACATCCAGCGGCGCGACGGGGATGTGCAGGGTATCGAGTTCGCCACGGCGCACGCAGTCGAGCAGGGCGGCGCATTCAATCAAGTCATCGCGGGTGGTGGCGAACAAACGGCCCTTGGGCGTGCCGCCGACCTGGTGTCCGGAACGGCCGACTCTTTGCAGAAACCCGGCGATGGAGCGCGGTGAAGCGATCTGACAGACCAGATCGACTTCGCCGATATCGATGCCCAGTTCAAGCGAAGCGGTGGCGATCAGCACCTGCAATTTGCCACGCTTGAGGCGTTGTTCGGCGTCGAGGCGAAACTCCTTGGCCAGGCTGCCGTGGTGCGCCGCCACTGCGTGCTTGCCGAGGCGTTCGCTGAGGTGTCGGCTCAGGCGTTCGGCCAGGCGTCGGGTGTTGACGAAAATCAGCGTGGTGCGGTGCTCGCGGGCCAGTTCGGCGAGGCGGTCGTAGACCAGTTCCCAGACGTCATTGGCCATGACGGCCGACAACGGCACGGGCGGAACTTCGATACCCAGATCCCGTGGGCGGGCGTGGCCGATGTCGATGATTTCGCAGGGGCGATCATGGCCGACGAGGAATTGCGCTACGGCTTCGACCGGTTTCTGGGTGGCGGAGAGGCCGATGCGCGTCAGCGGTTCGGCGCACAGCGCTTGCAGGCGCTCAAGGCTCAAGGCCAGGTGACTGCCGCGTTTGCCGGCGGCCATGGCGTGGATTTCATCGATGATCACCGTGCGCGTGGTGCCGAGCATTTTTCGTCCGGATTCCGAGCCGAGCAGCACGTAGAGCGACTCCGGCGTGGTCACCAGAATGTGCGGCGCGGTCTTGTGCATGGCGGCGCGTTCTTTTTGCGGGGTGTCGCCGGTGCGCACGGCGGTGGTGATGTGGACTTCCGGCAGGTTCATCTGCCGCAGCTGTTCGGTGATCCCCGCCAATGGGTTTTGCAGGTTGATGCGAATGTCGTTGGACAGGGCTTTGAGCGGCGAGACATACACGACGAGCGTTTCGTCGGGCAAACCGTCGGGGTTTTCCAGGCCACGGTGGACGAGGTCGTCGAGCACGGCGAGAAAGGCTGTGAGGGTTTTGCCCGAGCCGGTGGGCGCGGCGATCAAAGTCGAGCGGCGCTGACGGATCAACGGCCAGGCGCGGGCCTGGGCGGCGGTGACCGTCGGGAAGGTCTTGCGGAACCAGGCGCTGACGGCAGGGTGAAAGCCTGCCAGAGCGCTGTCGGCGGGGAGGGGCAGATTCATGGCTTAAGTTATGCGGTCGCAGGGGGGAAGATGCAAGTACCGCTCAGGATCTTCAGCGTCTGCCAGGGCCTCATCGCTGGCAAGCCAGCTCCCACAAGGATTGCGGGAGTTCACAGAATTTGTGGTCAGCACTGGACCCTGTGGGAGCTGGCTTGCCAGCGATGGGGCCAGTGGCCATGACACAAATCCCGGGGATGTACACTTTACGGATGACGGTTGCGCACTAAACCCGCAAAATGCAACGATTCCGGCAATTATCGGCGACGCTTCCACAAGATCTGTCGCTAAAGCCATCGTTCCAACCAGACTGGGCCTGCTGACTCTATGCGAATGCGCCTTATGTTACTGGGCGGCGGAAATGCCCTTGGGCAGGCGCTGATTCGCCTCGGTGCAGAGGAAGACATCGGTTTCCTCGCCCCCCGCCCGCCCGAAAATGGCTGGGATGCCGCGAGCCTGACCCAATTGCTCGACGACACCCGTCCCGATGCGTTGATCAACCTCGCCTACTATTTTGACTGGTTCCAGGCCGAGGCCGTCAGCGAAACCCGGATGGCCGGGCAGGAGCGCGCGATCGAGCGTCTGGCCGAACTGTGCCAGCATCACAACATCGTTCTCGTGCAGCCCTCCAGCTATCGAGTGTTCGATGGCTCGCGTGCTACCGCCTACAGCGAAAAAGACGAACCGGTGCCATTGGGCCTGCGCGGTCAGGCGCTGTGGCGCATTGAGCAGAGCGTTCGCGCCACCTGCCCGCAGCATGTGTTGCTGCGTTTTGGCTGGCTGCTCGATGACAGCGCCGACGGCACCCTCGGGCGTTTTCTCGCCCGCGCCGAGCAACCTGAAGAATTGCTGCTGGCCGATGACCGCCGTGGCAATCCGACCCCGGTCGACGACGCTGCCCGGGTGATCATTTCGGTGCTCAAGCAACTCGATTGCGCCGCGCCGCTGTGGGGCACTTATCACTACGCCGGCCACGAGGCGACCACGCCGCTGGCGCTGGGTCAGGCGATTCTGACCGAAGCGCGCAGCCTGCACGCCCTGGCCATCGAAGCGCCGACCGCCCAGGCTCACGCCGCGCGTCCGGACGCTGCCGAGGAACCGCAACACGCGGTGCTGGCCTGCAAGAAAATTCTGCACACTTTCGGGATCAAGCCGCGCGCCTGGCGTGCCGCGCTCCCGGCTTTACTGGATAGGTTTTATCGTCATGGCTGAAGGCCCCGTTTTAATCACCGGCGGCGCCGGTTTCATCGGCTCGCACTTGACCGATGCCTTGCTTGCCAAGGGCCATTCGGTGCGCATTCTCGATGACCTGTCGACCGGCAAACGCGCCAATCTGCCGCTGGACAATCCCAAGGTCGAACTGATCGTTGGCGATGTCGCCGATGCCGCACTGGTCGCTCAGGCAATGCAAGGTTGCAGCGCGGTGGCGCACTTGGCCGCGGTGGCCTCGGTGCAGGCTTCAGTGGACGATCCGGTGAAGACCCACCAGAGCAATTTCATCGGCACGCTGAATGTCTGCGAGGCCATGCGTCAGGCTGGGGTCAAACGTGTGCTGTTTGCCTCCAGCGCGGCGGTGTATGGCAACAACGGCGAAGGCGCATCGATTGACGAAGACACGCCGAAAGCGCCGCTGACGCCGTACGCCTCGGACAAACTGGCCGGTGAGCATTACTTCGATTTCTATCGTCGCCAGCACGGTCTGGAGCCGGCGATTTTTCGCTTCTTCAACATTTTCGGCCCACGCCAGGATCCGTCCTCGCCGTACTCCGGGGTCATCAGCATCTTCAGCGAACGCGCGCAGAAAGGGTTGCCGATCACCGTGTTTGGTGATGGTGAGCAGACGCGGGATTTCCTCTATGTCGAGGATCTGGTCGATGTGCTGGTGCAGGCGATTGAAAAGCCTGAGGTAGAAGTGGGTGCGGTGAATGTTGGCTGGAATCAGTCGATGAATCTCAAGCAGATGCTCGCAGCCCTGCAAACGGTAGTCGGCGAGTTGCCGCCGATCAGCTACGGCCCGGCGCGCTCCGGTGACATCCGTCATTCGCGGGCGAACAATCAACGCTTGCTGCAGCGTTTCAAACTGCCAGCGCAGACGCCGATGAACGTCGGTCTGGCGCGGTTGCTCGGCAAATAAGCGTTTCGCAGACATGAAAAAGGCGCCTTTTGACAGGCGCCTTTTTCACGGCCGGAATTTACTGCTCTCCGTTGTGGCGAGGGGATTTGACGAATCGTCGCACCGCCCCGATCAACTGCTCAGCAGTTGCCTCAGATTCAAGTCTGCCCACCACCAAGCCTCATCCACCACCACGTGAACGTTCAGTAAAAATCAGCTTAGAACTTGTAGCCCAGACCCACCATGTACACAAACGGATCGACATCAACATTCACCTTGGCGCGAGTGCCCGGAGCCACCGCGTTGTTCTCGACCGTCGCGCGAGTATCGATGTCGATGTAACGCACTTGGGCGTTGAGCATGATGTTGTCGGTCAGCATGTAGTCAGCACCGACCTGCCAGGCCAGACCCCAGGAATTTTTCGCCTTGAAGTTGCTGAAACCGTTCGACTGCGCTTCGCTGCCGACGTGTTCGTCGTAGATCCAGGTGTAGTTGATGCCGCCGCCGACGTACGGCTGAAAGGCCGACTTCGAATCCAGCGGGTAGTAGACAACGCTGAGGGTTGGCGGCAGGTGTTTCAGGGTGCCGAGTTTGCCGTTGGCCGCGGGCAGGGCGGTGCCCTTGAGCTTCACGTCATGTTCGAACGGCGAGGCAGCCAGCAACTCGATACCGATGTTGTTGGTGACCATATAGGCGAAGTTCAGACCCAGTTGGGTGTCGCTGCTCATGGTTGCCTTGCCGCCCAGATTGGTGCCGCTCAACGGACCCTGATCGACCTTGACGCTTGAACTGTCGGCCTTCGGATTGACGGTGATTGCACCGGCGCGAACGATGATGTCACCGGCATCGTGGGCGTGGGCGAGCGGGGCTGCGAGCGCGAGGGCAAACAGCGAAGCGCTGAGCAAGGACTTGTTCATGGGGGCTCCAAAGGACGTTAAAAATTTCTGATGTCCTATGGTACGAAGCCAACTGATACGGTCTTTTGACGCAGCTCAATGAAACAGTGAAGTCCGCAAAAGATCGCAGCCTTCGGCAGCTCCTACAGAGAAACATGATCCTCTGTAGGAGCTGCCGAAGGCTGCGATCTTTTGATCTTGAACTACCGGATTACTCCGGCAGCTCATACACATAAATCTTGTCCGCCTCCATCTGATACCCGGCATCCGCCAGCTCGCTGCTCGACGCCTTGACCTGCAACGGCCCCTCGATCCAGTACGGCTGATACAGCTCGTCGAGCTTCACGCCCAACTCGCTTTTCACATGCACGATCTGGTTCGACGGCGGTGGCGGCACATGAATGCACGCGCCGAAATACGGCACCAGCAAGAAGTCCGTGGTACGCCCTTCTTCATTGACCTCCAGCGGCACGATGTAACCCGGCAGTCGAATAGTCTGACCGTCGAGCGACTGCACCACCGGCGCATTCGGCAGGTCCTGCTTCGCCGCTGGCGCGGATTCGGCAGACAGCGCATCGCCCATCTTCGACAGGTCGTGCAGCGGGGTCATGTTCGGCACTTCCGGGGCGGCGTCCGGCGGGATCATTTCCGACCACGTCAGGTCTTTCGGCGCCGCGGCCCACACGGGCAAGGCGACCAGCAACAGTAGCGCAAGCAAGGCGCGGGGCATGGTGAACATCCTCATAAACGGATCGACAGGCCATCGGCCAGGGATTGGCGATACGCACGCCAGGCCGGCACGCTGCCCATCAGCAGCGCGGCCGCCAGAATGCCACCGAGCAGCGTCCATTCATACTCGCTCGGCCATGCCAGCGGCAGGAACAAACCGTAATTGGCTTGCACGTAACCCTGCGCAGCGGCGATGCCGATGTACAGCAATGCCAGACCTGCGATGACGCCGGTCAGCGCCAAAGCAAACGCTTCCAGCACCAGCAGACTCGCGATGTGCCACGGCCTTGCGCCGACCGAACGCAGAATCGCCATCTCGCGGCGACGTTCGTTGAGGCTGGTGAGAATCGCTGTGAGCATGCCGATCAAACCGGTCAGCACGACGAACAGCGAAACCACGAACAGCGCTTTTTCAGCGGTGCTCATCAGGCTCCACAACTCCTGCAACGCCACGCCCGGCAGGATCGCCAGCATTGGTTCGCCACGGAATTCATTGATCTCGCGTTGCAGGGCAAAGGTGGAAATCTTGCTGTTGAGACCGAGCATGAACGCGGTGATCGCTTGCGGCGTCAGGTCCATGTTGCGCGCCTGATCAGCGCTGATCCGCCCATTGCCTCGGGCCGGCACGCCGTTGTGCCAGTCGATGTGAATCGCCTCCATGCCACCGAGGCTGATGTGCAACGTGCGATCGACCGGGGTGCCGGTGCGCTTGAGAATGCCGACCACGGTGAACGGTTTGTCATCGTGTTTGACCAGACTGATCGCCGCCACGCCGTGGGCCAGCACCAGTTTGTCGCCGAGCTTGTAATGCAGCGCATCGGCCACTTCAGCGCCGAGCACCACTTCAAACGGATCGGTGGCAAATGCACGACCGTCGGCCAGTTGCAGATGCTGCTGGCGACCGTACTGGTAATGCTCGAAATAGGCCTCAGTGGTGCCCATCACCCGGTAGCCGCGATGGGAGTCGCCGAGGGACATCGGGATCGCCCACTTCACTTTCGGGTTGTTGGCGAAATGTTCGAAGCTGTCCCAGCGAATGTTGTTGGTGGCGTTGCCGATGCGGAACACCGAGTACAGCAGCAGGTTCACCGAACCGGAGCGGGCGCCGACAATCAGGTCGGTGCCGCTGATGGTGCTGGCGAAACTGGCTTTGGCCTCGGTGCGCACCCGTTCTACGGCGAGCAGCAGGCACACTGACAAGGCAATCGCGAACGCGGTGAGGAGGGCGGTAAAGCGGCGGTTGGCCAGGCTGGCCATGGCCAGACGAAACAGATACATCTCAGACCTCGGCAGACGTGGCGGCGCGATTGAGTTCGGCCAGGGACAGATGACGGTCGAACAGCGGCGCCAGACTCTGGTCGTGGCTGACGAACAACAGACTCGATCCGGCCTCGCGGCATTCGGCGAACAACAGGCGAATGAAGTTTTCCCGTGCGTCGTAATCCAGCGCCGAGGTTGGCTCGTCAGCGATCACCAACTCTGGCTGACCGATCAACGCGCGTGCGGCGGCGACCCGTTGCTGCTGACCGATCGACAGCGAATCGGCGCGACGGCTGAGAATGCTTTCATCCTTCAAACCCAAGTGCGCGAGCAGGGTGGCGGCGGCCTGGTCGACGCTGCCGTGACGCTGTTTCGCCCGTTGTGCGCGAAGCTTGGAAAAGTGACACGGCAGCTCAACGTTCTCGCGCACCGAGAGAAACGGCAGCAAGTTGAACTGCTGGAAAATGTAGCCAGTGTGATCGACGCGAAAGGTATCGCGGGCGCCGGCCGAGAGTTGGGTCAGCTCCTGGCCGAGCAGACGAATGCTGCCACGACCGGGTTTCTGCACACCGCCGAGTAGGCCGAGCAGGGTGGTCTTGCCGCTGCCGCTGGGGCCTTTGAGGAACAGGGTTTCGCCGGCTTCCAGGCGAAACGCCGGGATGTCCAGCAACGGCGGGTGACCGGGCCAGTTAAAGCTCAGGTCGGACAGTTCGATGAGTGCTTGGGTCATGACACCAATTTCATGAGTTTTCATAGCCCCTGCAGGAGCTGCCGAAGGCTGCGATCTTTTGCTCCTGATCTTCTTAAAGCAAGATCAAAAGATCGCAGCCTGCGGCAGCTCCTACATTGGAATACATGTTCCGGTGTTATCAGAATTTCAGTGAAGCAGCCTTGGCCGTCACTTCGGTCCCTTGCTGGCCGCTGGTGCTGATCAGTTGTACCTGAATTTTCTGCGTCGCCGGGAAGGTCTTGAACACGTTGGCCAGGTCCAGCGTCTTCAACGCGCCCGGTGCCGCGCAGTTAAATTGATAATGCGCGTGGATTTCGCTGTGGTCGTGGTGATGCTCATGACCGTCCTTGTCCGCTTCATCGGCGTCATGATCGTCGGCATCCGGTTTGTCACCGAACAGCGGGCTCTCCAGCTCCTGACTGACCACTTTGCAGCCAGCAGCGGCGGGCAGGCTGAACAGGGTCAGCGGTTTTTCCAGCTGCGCACGGGCGGCGGCGACCTTGGCCTTGTCGGCATCGCTGGTGGCGACGTGTTCGAAACCCACCAGGTTCATCGCCGGGCTTTCCAGCTCCAGTTCCAGAGTCTGGCCATCGAGCGCAGCGTTCAGACGGCCAACGCCGTGTTCGTGCGCGCCGAGGCTGCCGTGTTCATGGTCGTGATCGTGGTCATGCTCATCGGCCGCGTGGGCGATGGCCAGCGGCAACAGGGCAAACGGCAAAGCGAGCAACAGACGACGCATGGCGGTCTCCGGGAAGTAAAGTGAAGAGTTTGTTATGTAATCTTATAACGAAAGTCCGCAGAGTTTGCCCGTGCGTTCCGCTTTGCGCAAGGCATGACTGAGCACCGCCCGGGACAGATTCCGGGGCGGCACATAGATTGGAGGTCATGCTTGTAGAGTCAGAAGCCTGCGCCGGGATAGTCGAACCAGTAATGGCCCGATAGCACATACTTGATCAGATTTGCCTCAAGCACGCTCGCGGCATCGCGAGTGAAGCGCTGGCGCCATGCTGGCAGCCACCAGTAATTGATGGCTGTTCCGCGTGGACGTATTACCACTTTCATGACCTCCTGATCTATTTTGCCCTCTGCATAGAGTTGATGGGTGCGATCCATGAAGGCCATGTATTGGCCTATCGGCAACTGGAACATCAACGCAGTGGTGAAGATTTTTTCACTCTGACTGAACGCCGGGCTTTGTAGTATCTGCAGTGCTTCGCAGGTGTACGGCTTTGGTTGGCCAGCGATTTTTTGGCCTTCAGGAGTAGAAAGTATGTCGAAACGGTCGTCCATATCCCGCCAGTCGATGCGGCTATTGCCCTCAAAATAATTGCGGACCACGGCGGTCAGCGGACCCGGCGCTATGTTTTCGTAGGTACAGGCTGAAAGGTTGGCGGGCGACCAAAATCGCCATGCCACAATCAGTAAAAGTGAAGCAGTCAGGATTATCCAGAAAAGACGTTTCATTGTGGTTTGCTGTATTTGTAGCGTCGGAAGATGGTGAAGTCGTGGTCACCGCGAGCGGCATTGCCCGATGCGATTCGAAAACCGACATCGTTGACTTCTATTTTGTCCCAGCCTGCAGAAATGCAGACACCCTGGGTCAGAACAAAACCTACGTGGCCGCTGGCATCCGTGTAATTGACAGCATAAGCACCGACGTCTCCGGGAAGCGGTGATTTCTCGGCGTTCCAGCTATTAAGCAGTCGGGTTTCGTCTGCCCATTCTCCTGCGGTCGGCGGACTCACTTTGGAATAACCCGGAATGTATTTTGAAGAGCCATGTTCGATCATCGCCACATTGACACCGATTGCGGTCAATACGTCATAGACGAACACATTGCACTTGTTTGATTCCGCCCGGAATTCCACGCTTTTCTTAAGTGTTGGATGCGGTAAAGAGTGTTTAACGTTGTTACCGGCCCATACGGTCGAACCTCGGTGTGAAAGCGCCTCCATCAATATGCGGCGCGGCATATCCTGGATGACCACTTTCACGGTGCGGGTCTCGTTTTTGCGTTTGACCCCGTACTCCACCTCGTAAAAGGTGTCATTGGAAACGGCACCGCTGGTGGACAAAGGCACCTTCACCCACGGTGAAACGGCGACGATCGACAGGGACTTGCCTTCGGTCAGCGTGGCTGTGTGCATCGCCTTCGTCGCTCCCGATGAGCCGACGATCTGAACAGTAACTTCGTGGCTATCGCGGGTTTTTACCGAGGGTAATGTCTTTGAACCCGAGAGTGTGATGCCGGTTTGCCCCTTGTCAGAGATGAGCGAGTAAATGCGAGGCTTGTCATCGTTCTGAATAATGTTGTCGTCGATGATCGATCCATCCACCAGCATCTGAAACTTGATGCCTTTTGGTGGCTGCATAAGAAAGTCTTTAAAGATCAGTTTGATTTCCGATTTCATGACAGATCCTGTTGCAACGGTTCTTCGTAGGCATAAAACGTCCACTCGGAATCTTCACTGACCAACAGAGTGTCGTAATCCGCGTGGTTTTCTACTTTGTGTTCGCAGCCTTCACCCGTGGCGTTGCAGGTGCTGTCTTGCAAGACAGCCAGCTTTTTTTTGTCCTTGAGTTTGTAGGACAGTCCAGGCTTTTCGACGTCGTCCAAGCGTTCGATGATTACCTGCAGGTAACTATACGAAGTCAGCGCAACAATCGGTGGCCCCATGTCGATAGGGGCGGGGCGGCCTATTCCGGCAAAACCACTGTGTTGTTAAGGCAGCAGTTTGTTGGACATGGGCGGGCAGCCGCAGGCGACATAATCATCTACCAAAGCAGCGGGGCCAGCAGGCAATATCAGCGTTCTTTCGCCCACCGCCACGATCGGACCTTTGCCGGGGCCGCAAACCGGACAACTGACGAGTTGTCCGATGGAGGCGATTATTTTTCCTTCGATATTGAGGTTTTCATTTCCCTCAAGTACCACACCTCCCGTAGAGGTCGGGCCTCCCTTTGAGGTCAGTTTTCGTCCTGAAGACATTGGGATCCTTCCCGCGAAAAAGAGATCAATGTAGTCGATTACCCAAGAATTACCAGATGCGTTTGGCGCCTTTACTTGGCGTTGCACAAGTCCCGTGGGAGCATGCATGTCAGAAATGTGCGGGAGCGAACGCAATGTTGCGGATACGTGGAACCGTCGGCGAGGTGCCGGTGGATTTGACTGTTGAACTGGATGACAGTGACTGGGCGAAGCTGGGTTCGGCGCTGAATACGCAGGCGCCGATCGGCCAGCCTGAAGCGGTGGCGTCGGCGCCTGCGGCGAAACCGCTGAATCAGGACGATGCGTTGTGGCAGCTGGCCAAGGATCTGTTGCGCAAGGCCGGGCAACTCAGCGGGCCGGATCTGCTTGAACAGCTTGAAGGGCTGACCGGCAGCGCGGTGGCGGGCAAGCGCTTGCTGGTGCGCTTGCGCCATAGCGCGGACGTGAAAGTGGTGAGCGGCGGGGATACGCCGCTCTACAGCTGGATCGAGTGAGCCGCTAAAGATCGCAGCCTGCGGCAGCTCCTACATTGGGATCGTGTTCACCGCGCATTTTGCGGATGAACGCTGAACCTGTAGGAGCTGCCGCAGGCTGCGATCTGTTGATCTTAATAAAGTGCAGCAAACATCTTGCGGCGGTAAACACTGACCAGCGGATGATCATTGCCCAGCAACTCGAACACCTGCAGCAAGGTCTTGTGTGGCAAGCCTTCGGCATAATTGCGATTGCGGATAAACAGCTTGAGCATCGCCTCAAGCGCCGCCTCATACTGCTGGCGAGCGAGCTGCTGAATCGCCAGTTGATACACCGCCTCATCATCCTGCGGATCTTTCGCCAAACGCGCTTTCAGGTCGGCGGCATCCGGCAGGTCACGTGCCAGACCGAGGAACTTGATCTGCGCCTTGGCCCCAGCCAAAGCAGCCTTGTGCTCATCGCTCTTGACCGCATCAAGCACGGTTTGCGCTTCGTCCAGCTCGCCGCGTTCAGTCAGGCAGCGCGCGTAGAGGATCAGCGCCTTGGCGTTGGTGTTGTCTTCATTGAGCATCACCACCAGCGCCGCTTCGGCATCGGCGTAACGACCGTCATCGAACAACGCCTGAGCCTGTTCGAACGGATCGGCAGCCGCCGGCGGCGGCATCTGCACATGCGGCTCCAGCAGTGCGCGCACAGCGGATTCCGGTTGTGCACCGGCAAAGCCGTCGACCGGTTGACCGTCCTTGAACAGCACTACGGTCGGCAGGCTGCGAATACCGAAACGGGCAACGATGTCTTGCTCGATGTCGCAGTTGACCTTGGCCAGCAGCAATTCGCCCTGATAACTCTCGGCTATGCCTTGCAGCATCGGCATCAACGCCTTGCACGGCGCGCACCAGTCGGCCCAGAAGTCCACCAGCACCGGTTTGTTGAAAGAAGCCTCGATCACCGACTGGTCGAAATCGGCAGTCGTGGCGTCGAAGATGTACGGCGTTTGCTCACTCATGGGGGATCTCGTCAAAGCGTGGATAGGGCAACTATACGGCTTGGCGGGGTGTGGCCGGAAGCGGGGCAGATTTGAGAGGTGTACCGCTAGGCAGGACGCCATCGCTGGCAAGCCAGCTCCCACAGGGTTCTGTGTCGTATACGAAATGTTGGTTCGACTCGGTCACTGTGGGAGCGGGCTTGCCCGCGATGCTTTTGGTTAGCGCCGCGCGTGGTACAGGCTGACATGCCGAAATTCCTCAGGCTCGGCCAGATCCGGCAACGTCATCGCCTCAAGCATTTCAATGCGTTCATACAACGGATGGCGAAAATCCCGAACCCGCGAATCCGCGACCAACGCCTCGCGGCCGCGGCTCAAAAATGCATCGAGCAATGGCAGGTTCGCCCGGTCATACAACACGTCCGCCACCAGAATCAGATCAAAGCGATCTGCTTCGGCAAAGAAATCCGTCGAGTAACTCATCTCAACATTATTCAGCGCGGCATTCGCCCGGCACGCGGCAATCGCCAGCGGATCGAGATCGCAGGCCACCACCTCCAGCGCCCCGGCCTTCACCGCCGCAATCCCGGCAATCCCCGAACCTGCGCCGAAATCCAGCACGCGCTTGCCGCGCACCCACTCGGGGAACTCCGCCAGATAGCGGGCCACTGCCAGACCACTGGCCCAGCAGAAACCCCAATAGGGTGGCTCGTGCAGAATTCGCTGAATTTCTTCCTGACTGAATTGGCGATCCATGTTGTCGCCATCGATCAGCCATAGCTGTAAATCAGTGTCCGGCAACGCGCAGACCTTGAGTCTGGCGTCGCCGAGCAATTCACCTAACGCCTGTTGCAGGTCGAGCGGTGCCGTCATGGTGCTTTGACAAATTGCAGTTGGCCCAACGCCTGAGTGGTCGGCTGGGTGATGGTTTGCGACGGCAGATGCAGGATCAACTGGCCGGACTGGCTGGCGCGGCCACGCAATTCAACTCGCGCACCGACCGGAAAGGCCTCGGGGTTGAAGCGCACATGGAACGGCAGGATCTGGTTGTTGCCGATCAGGCTGGAACTGGCGAGCAATTGTTGCGGGCGATCCTTTTCATCGATCACCAGCAACGCCAGTTCGACTTCGGCACCGGCCGGCACGCCTTGCAGGGTGCCACTCAGTTCGCGTTGATAAGCCGGTAGCGGGCCAAGCTCGGCGGCTTCCTTGGCTTTTTTCTGCGCTTGTTGCGGTGCCGGGCCTGGCGTCGGCGGCTGGGGCTTGGGTGCATCGCTGCCACAGGCCACCAGCAGGCTGAAAAGACTGAGCAAAACGAGCGGACGTAACGGCATTGGATGCTCCGGCAAAATGAAATCCATGGATCAAACGATCATGCCGTTCTGTATACCGCAAAGCCTATGGCTTGTCTTGCCACCGGGATGCGCTACCATGGCCCTCCCTTTTTTTGTTGCCAGCCACCATGCACTGTCCCTTCTGCGGTGCCAACGACACCAAGGTCATCGACTCGCGTCTGGTCGCCGAGGGCGAACAGGTGCGCCGCCGGCGTGAATGCCTGGCCTGCGGCGAGCGTTTCACGACGTTCGAGACGGCCGAACTGGTGTTGCCGCGCCTGATCAAAACCGACGGCAGCCGCCAACCGTTCGACGAAGAAAAACTCCGCGCCGGCATGCAACGCGCCCTGGAGAAACGTCCGGTGAGCGTCGAGCGCCTCGAATCCTCTCTGGTTCACATCAAGCACAAGCTGCGCGCCACCGGCGAGCGCGAGGTCAAATCCCTCGTGGTCGGCGAACTGGTCATGGCTGAATTGCAGAAGCTTGATGAAGTCGCCTACATCCGCTTCGCTTCGGTGTACAAGCGCTTCCAGGACCTCAACGAATTTCGCGAAGAAATCGACCGCCTCGCCCGCGAACCGGTGAAGGAATGACCACCGTCGCCGAGCAGGCCATCCTCGACGCGCACTTTATGGCGCGTGCGCTGGAACTGGCGCGCAAAGGTCACTACACCACCCATCCCAATCCTCGGGTCGGCTGTGTGGTGGTGCGCGACGGGCAGATTGTCGGCGAAGGCTGGCACGAACGCGCCGGCGAACCGCACGCTGAAGTCCATGCGCTGCGCGCTGCCGGTGAACTGGCTCGGGGCGCTACCGCGTATGTGACCCTCGAACCGTGCAGCCACCATGGCCGCACGCCGCCGTGCGCCGATGCGCTGGTGAATGCCGGTGTCGCCCGAGTCGTAGCGGCGATGCGTGATCCGAATCCGCAAGTTGCCGGACGTGGTTTGCAGCGTCTCGCCGATGCCGGCATCGCCACCGAAAGCGGTGTGCTCGAAGCCGAGGCGCGCAAGCTCAATCAAGGTTTCCTGAAACGCATGGAACACGGCTTGCCGTTCGTGCGGGTCAAGTTGGCCATGAGCCTCGACGGGCGCACGGCGATGGAAAACGGCGAGAGCCAATGGATCACCGGCCCGGCGGCGCGTTCGGCGGTGCAGCGTTTGCGCGCTCAGGCGGCCGTGGTGCTGACCGGCGCTGACACGGTGCTGGCGGATGGCGCGCGTTTGACCGTTCGCGCTGACGAACTCGGTCTGGACAGCGAGCAAACCGCGCTGGCCATGAGCCGACCGCCGCTGCGCGTGTTGATCGACGGCCGCCTGCGGGTGCCACTCGATGCACCATTCTTCAAGGCTGGCCCGGCGTTGGTCGCCACCTGCGTCGCGATCGAAGAGCAATACGCCCACGGCCCGGAATGCCTGATCGTGCCGGGCGATGACGGTCAGGTCGATCTGCATCAATTGCTGATCGAGCTGGCCAATCGCGGCACCAACGAAGTGCTGGTCGAGGCTGGCCCAAGTCTGGCCGGCGCTTTCGCTCAGCTCGGTCTGGTGGATGAATTCGTGATCTTCATCGCCGGCAAGTTCCTCGGCTCCACGGCGCGTCCATTGCTGGACTGGCCGCTGGCCCATATGAAGGATGCGCCGGAGCTGAAAATCACTGAAATTCGTGCGGTCGGCGATGACTGGCGAGTCACTGCCATCCCTGTCCGTTCGGCGAGCGTATAATTCCCGGCCATCGTTATTACGCTGGCTTAGTTCTCAAGGAGAACCCCATGTTTACCGGCATCATCGAATCCATCGGCAGTATCCGCGCACTGACCCCAAAGGGCGGTGATGTGCGGGTACACGTCGCCACCGGCAAGCTCGACCTGAGCGACGTCAAACTCGGCGACAGCATCGCGGTCAACGGCGTGTGCCTGACGGCGGTCGAGCTGCCGGGCGACGGCTTTGCCGCCGACGTCAGCCGTGAAACCCTCGACTGCACCGCCATGAATGACCTGAAAAGCGGCAGCCCGGTCAATCTGGAAAAAGCCCTGACCCCGACCACCCGTCTCGGCGGGCATCTGGTCAGCGGCCACGTCGACGGTGTCGGCGAAATCGTCTCGCGCTCCGACAATGCCCGCGCCGTGGAATTTCGCATCCGCGCGCCGAAAGACCTGGCCAAGTACATCGCCCACAAAGGCTCGATCACCGTCGACGGCACCAGCCTGACCGTGAACGCAGTCGATGGCGCCGAGTTCATGCTGACGATCATTCCGCACACCCTGAGCGAAACCATCATGGCGTCGTACACGCCAGGTCGCCGGGTGAATCTGGAAGTCGATTTGCTGGCGCGTTATCTGGAGCGTCTGCTCTTGGGTGACAAGGCTGCGGAGTCCGGCTCTTCACAAAAGCCTGGTGGCACGATCACTGAAAGCTTTCTGGCCGCCAACGGCTATCTCAAATCCTGACTGAAGGGGGTGCCTTGTGGCGCTCAATAGCATCGAAGAACTGGTTGAAGACATCCGCCAAGGCAAGATGGTCATCCTCATGGATGACGAAGACCGCGAGAACGAAGGCGACCTGATCATGGCCGCCGAATGCTGCCAGGCCGAACACATCAACTTCATGGCCAAGCACGCCCGTGGCCTGATCTGCATGCCGATGAGCCGCGAGCGCTGCGAACTGTTGAAGTTGCCGCTGATGGCGCCGCGCAACGGTTCCGGTTTCGGCACCAAGTTCACCGTTTCGATCGAAGCCGCCGAAGGCGTCACCACCGGCATCTCCGCCGCCGACCGTGCGCGCACCGTGCAAGCTGCGGCCGCCAAAGACGCCAAGGCTGAAGACATCGTCAGCCCCGGCCACATCTTCCCGCTGATGGCTCAGGCCGGCGGCACCCTCGCTCGCGCTGGCCACACCGAAGCCGCTTGCGACCTCGCGCGCATGGCCGGTTTCGAGCCGAGCGGGGTGATCTGCGAAGTGATGAACGACGACGGCACCATGTCTCGTCGCGCTGAACTGGAAGCCTTCGCCGCTGAACACAACATCAAGATCGGCACCATTGCCGACCTGATTCACTACCGGATGATCCACGAACGTACCGTTCAGCGGATTGCCGAGCAGCCACTGGACAGCGAACTGGGCCAATTCAACCTGGTGACCTATCGTGATTCGGTGGAAGGCGACGTGCACATGGCGCTGACCCTGGGCACTGTTTGCGCTGAAGAGCCAACGCTGGTTCGCGTGCACAACATGGACCCGCTGCGCGACCTGCTGATGGTCAAACAACCGGGCCGCTGGAGCCTGCGCGCCGCGATGGCTGCGGTTGCCGAGGCGGGCAGCGGTGTGGTGTTGCTGCTCGGTCACCCGCTCGATGGCGACGTGCTGCTGGCGCATATCCGTGAAACCGGTGATCAGCCAGCGCCGAAAAAACCGACCACCTACAGCATCGTCGGTGCCGGTTCGCAGATCCTGCGAGACCTCGGTGTGCGCAAAATGCGCCTGATGTCTGCGCCAATGAAATTTAATGCGATATCCGGTTTCGATCTGGAAGTTGTAGAATACGTGCCCTCCGAATAATGACCGGTCGTTTCCGGCATTGTTGACATGGATTCTTGTGGTGAGGGGATTCATCCCCGACGGGCTGCGCAGCGGCCCCTGTTTTTGGGACTGCTGCGCAGTCCATCGGGGATGAATCCCCTCGCCACAAGGGTGCAGTCGAGTAGCAATGCGGGTTTTTCCGGCCATGTGTTCGTGGCTAATATCACTGAGGGACGCGTACGAAACGCGTCCCGGCTCTTTAAGAGAACTGACGAATGACCCTGAAGACCATCGAAGGTACCTTCATCGCCCCTAAAGGCCGCTACGCTTTGGTAGTGGGCCGCTTCAACAGCTTCGTCGTTGAAAGCCTGGTCAGCGGTGCAGTTGATGCCCTGGTTCGCCACGGCGTGAGCGAAAGCGACATCACCATCATCCGCGCACCTGGCGCCTTCGAAATCCCGCTGGTTGCGCAGAAAGTCGCCCAGAAAGGCGAGTTCGCAGCAATCATCGCCCTGGGTGCGGTCATTCGTGGCGGTACTCCGCACTTCGAATACGTGGCCGGCGAATGCACCAAGGGTCTGGCCCAGGTGTCCATGGAGTTCGGCGTGCCGGTCGCTTTCGGCGTCCTGACCGTTGATTCCATCGAGCAAGCCATCGAACGTTCCGGCACCAAGGCCGGTAACAAAGGTGCTGAAGCTGCCCTGTCCGCTCTGGAAATGGTCAGCCTGCTGGCACAGTTGGAGGCCAAGTGATTAGCGACGAAAGCGATCGTTTCAACCCGCGCGATCCGCGTCCAACCGACGCCGGCAAGCCTTCGAAAAGCGAAAAGCGCCGCGCTGCCCGTCAGTTGGCGACTCAAGCGTTGTACCAGCGCCACATGGCCAGTACTTCGCTGAACGAAATCGAAGCGCAGTTTCGCGTCGACAACGATTTCACCTTCGCCGATGCCAGCTACTTCCACGACATCCTGCACGGTGTTCCGGCCAGTCTGACCGAGATCGACACTGCGCTGGCGCCGTGCCTGGACCTGACCATCGAAGAGCTGGATCCGGTTGAACTGTGCGTACTGCGCCTGTCGACCTGGGAACTGCTCAAGCGCGTCGACGTGCCGTATCGCGTTGTGATCAACGAAGGGATCGAACTGGCGAAAGTCTACGGTTCCACCGACGGTCACAAGTTCGTCAACGGCGTGCTCGACAAACTGGCCCCGCGCCTGCGTGAAGCTGAAGTGAAGGCGTTCAAGCGCTGAAACGCGCTTGATACTTCAATGGGCGAGTTTGAGCTGATCCGCAACTTCTTCGCCGCCGCGCCTTGTGCGCAGGGCGGCGAAGGCGTTGCGCTGGGGATCGGCGATGACTGCGCCTTGCTCGCTGTTCCTTCCGGGGAACAGCTGGCGATTTCCACCGATACGCTGGTGGCCGGTGTGCATTTCGCCGACCCCTGCGATCCGTTTCTGCTCGGTCAGCGCTCGCTGGCCGTTGCGGTCAGCGATCTGGCCGCCATGGGCGCCACGCCCGTTGCCTTTACCCTTGCCCTGACTGTGCCGACGGTGACCGCCGATTGGCTGCAAGCCTATGCTCGCGGTTTGAACCGCATGGCGCAGAGCTGCGGTGTCGCGCTGGTCGGCGGCGATACCACGCGCGGGCCGTTGAGCCTGACTGTCACCGTGTTCGGTCGTATTCCTGCCGGTCAGGCCTTGACCCGCAGCGGCGCGCAGCCGGGTGACTTGCTGTGTGTCGGCGGGGAGCTGGGCAATGCTGCCGGTGCCTTGCCACTGGTGTTGGGCCAGCGTGAGGCCGAGCCAGAAATCGGCCAACCGCTGCTCGATCATTACTGGTCGCCACAACCGCAACTCGCGCTCGGTCAGGCCTTGCGCGGCAAAGCCACGTCGGCGCTGGACATCTCCGATGGCCTGCTCGCCGATTGCGGGCACATCGCGCTGGCGTCGAAGGTTCGGCTTGAGATTGAACGCGAGCGCGTACCGCTGTCGGATGCTTTAGTGGCGTTTCTCGGCCAGCGTGGCGCCGAACGTGCAGCGCTCAGCGGCGGCGATGATTACGTGTTGGCCTTCACCCTGCCGTCCGTCGAGTTGCCAGCGTTGCTGGCCAATGGCTGGCCGATCCACGTGATCGGTCGTGTGGCAGAGGGGCAGGGCGTGGCGCTGCTGGATCGTGACGGGCGCGACATCACCCCGCAAATCCGGGGTTATCAACATTTTCAGGAGTCACCGTGACAGACCACCCGAAACAGGTTCCGGGCGAATTCGTACCGCCATCGGTGTGGCGCAATCCCTGGCATTTCATTGCCTTCGGTTTCGGTTCCGGCACCTTGCCGAAAGCACCGGGCACGTGGGGCTCGTTAGTTGCGCTACCCTTTATCCCGTTGTGGCAGATGTTGCCCGACTGGGGTTACTGGCTGATGCTCGGGATCACCATGCTGTTCGGCTTCTGGCTGTGCGGCAAAGTGGCCGACGACCTGCGGGTACACGACCACGAAGGCATCGTCTGGGACGAAATGGTCGGCATGTGGATCACCCTGTGGCTGGTGCCGGAAGGCTGGTACTGGTTACTTGCGGGTTTCCTGGTGTTCCGTTTCTTCGACATTCTCAAGCCTTGGCCGATCCGCTGGGTCGACCGGCATGTGCATGGCGGCTTCGGCATCATGCTCGACGATGTGCTGGCCGGTGTGTTCGCCTGGCTGGCCATGCAGGGCCTGGTGTGGATTTTCGCCTGATTCCAAGGGATATCAGGGTCAAGTGAGGGGACTAGGGATGACTCGACGCTGGTTGGCGTTAGTGGTTTTGGCTTTGCTGAGCACCGTGGCCGGTGCGCAGGAAGCCGCGCCGACGCCTGCAGTCATCCATCTGGCCAGCGAAGACTGGGAAGACTACACCGCCGCCGATGGCCATGGTCTGGGTTGGGATGTACTGCGCAAGGTGTTCGAGCCGGCGGGGGTCAAGCTGGACATTCGCACGGTGCCGTACACCCGTTCGGTGGGGCTGGTGCAGTTGAAGGAAGTCGACGCGCTGGTCGGCTCCTACCGCGACGAAGCCGAGCAAGTGCTGTATCCGCAGTGGAATTTCGATTCCGACCATATCTACGCATTGGGCCTGGCGAACAACCCATCGCCCACCCAGGCGACGCTGGGCAAGTATCGACTGGCGTGGGTGCGTGGCTATCGTTACGAAAATTACCTGCCGAACATCAAGCGCTACAACCAGATCGAGCGCCGCACCGGCATTCTCTCGATGCTCAAGCAGGGGCGGGCGGATTACTACATCGATGCGCTGAC
The DNA here is from genome assembly GCF_000282515.1 of Pseudomonas sp. GM80. Classification (GTDB taxonomy): domain Bacteria; phylum Pseudomonadota; class Gammaproteobacteria; order Pseudomonadales; family Pseudomonadaceae; genus Aquipseudomonas. Next base: position 26,661 of record NZ_AKJD01000080.1, on the reverse strand, counting down.
CGAGATTGAAGCGGTGGTGAAAACGGCGACGGATCCGACGCAGTATCGCTATTCGCACCTGGCCGAGTTGCCGCTGTTTCTCGGGTTTGCCGACACTCCGCAGGCCCGGGCCTTGATGGCGCTGTATGACCAGCGCATGGAGCAACTGGTGAAGAGCGGCGAGCTGAAGCCGATCTTCGAGAAGTGGAAGCAACCCTACCCCTTCGCCACAAATCCCCTGTAGGAGCTGCGGCACGCTGCGATCTTTTGATCTTGATTCTAAAAAACAGATCAAAAGATCGCAGCCTCGTTTCACTCGACAGCTCCTACAGGGATCCATGTTGTCCGGGTAGTTATCAAACTTTTTGATCGTTATGCCCGATAATTCAGCCTAAGCGCCGGTAGGAACCTGCTGTTACAATGCCGGCCTGCGAATTTTCAGACTCTTTAGATCAGGAGCACACCGGTGCCTGTCGTCTTTGTCGCCGCTTCCAAGCTGCCAACGCCTTTTGCGCAATTCACCATGCACGGTTTTCTCGATGAAGCCACCGGCCGCGAGCACGTCGTGCTGAGCCTGGGTGAGTTTGCCGACGGTGCCCCGGTTCTCGGCCGTTTGCACTCCGAATGCCTGACCGGCGACGCCTTGTTCAGCCAGCGTTGCGACTGCGGCTCGCAACTCGAAGGCGCACTCAAAGCCATCGCCCGCGAAGGCCGTGGTGTGTTGCTCTACCTGCGTCAGGAAGGTCGTGGCATTGGCTTGTTGAACAAGATCCGCGCCTACGAATTGCAGGACGGCGGTGCCGACACCGTTGAAGCCAACGAGCGTCTGGGTTTCGCCGCCGACCAGCGCGATTACGCCATGTGCCTGCCGATGCTTGAGCATCTGGGCGTGAAATCCCTGCGCCTGATGACCAACAACCCGCGCAAGGTCAAAGCCTTGACCGACATGGGCATCACCGTCGCCGAGCGCGTGCCGCTGCACACCGGCCACAACCCGCACAACAAACTGTACCTGGCGACCAAGGCCAGCAAGCTCGACCACATGATGGGCAACGAGCATCAGGGCGAGGTTGATCGCGCGTGACCCGTGGTCAGGTGCGACGCCGATTGTCAGTCGCCTGGTGGAAATACTTGGCGCTGGCGTTGGTGCCGCTATTCGTCCTCAATGCGCTGTTCGGGCAGGACGAGGGGATTTTACCGGTGTTGGCGATGCCGCTGTTTATTGCCGGCGTGGCGTCGATGTTTGTCAGCCTGAAGTTTTTCGGCCGCTACAAGCATGCCCTGATCGCCACGCAAAAAGCCCTTGATACTCCTGAAGAGCCCGACGCATGGATTGCCCTCGCGGCGAACCGTCGCTCGGCGTTTCTCGCGGCAGCCTTGCCGGCCTGGATCGGCGCACTGGCGGTATTCGTCGGTCTCGAAGCGGTGCCGTTGATGCTGCTGGCGCTGTCCACCGCCGTGCTGTTTTACCTCTACCGTATCCCGCGTCAACTCGGCTGATGCGCCGTCTCTGGCTGGCGGTTCTGCTGCTGGCCGTCAGCGGCCCGGTGCTGGCAAACCTGCGGGTGGTCAGCCTGGCGCCGTCGCTTTCTGAAATCGTTGTTGAACTGGATTCTGCAGACCTGTTGGTCGGTGTGCTGGATGCCGGTGAACGCCCGGCTGAAATTGCCAACGTTGCATCGGTCGGTCGTTATGGCCAGCTCGACATGGAACAGTTGCTGAGCCTCAAACCTGATTTGTTGTTGCTTTGGCCCGGCAGCGTCGGCCCGGCGCAGCGTGATCAGTTGAAGCGCCTGGGCATTCCGACTTTCGTCGCCGAACCGCACTCCCTTGATCAGCTTTCTGCGCAGATTGAAGCCATTGCCACGCTATTGGGTCGACCTGAACGTGGGCTGAAGCTGGCGGCTGAGCTGCGGCAAAAACTCGCCGAGCTGCGCCAGCGCTATCACCGGGAAGTGTCGTTGCGGGTGTTTTATCAGGTGTGGGACAAGCCGCTGTATACCGTCGGTGGCGGGCAGATTATCAGCGATGCGCTGGAAGTGTGCGGGGCGCGCAATGTGTTCAGTGATCTGACCTTGCCTGCGCCGCAAGTCAGCATCGAATCAGTGTTGCAGCGTGATCCCGAAGTGATTCTGGCCAGCGACCAGTCCCAGCTCAACGCCTGGAAAAACTGGCCGCAGGTCGCCGCTGTAAAACAGCAGCAATTACTGCTGATCACCGACAAAGGCCTCGAACGCCCAAGCGGCCAGATGATCGCCGCCACGGCCAAGCTCTGCCAACTCATCGCACCACACCAATAACCCCTGTAGGAGCTGCCGAAGGCTGCGATCTTTTGACTTTGCTTTGTGGCCAAGTAGGGATCGCCGAGATCAAGATCAAAAGATCGCAGCCTGCGGCAGCTCCTACAGGGTGTCGGGGGCTATTCAGATGCGCGGACTTAGCGGATTTCGGGGGTCCAGGTGACACCAAACATCCACACACGACCTTCCTCGCGATAACCGTATTGGCCGCCGTCATAGCTGTAATTCGCCCGGCTGTAACCCTTGTCGAAAACGTTATCGACCTTCAGATCCAGCTTGATCTCGTGGTTCAGCGCCCAACTGCTGCGCAATCCGAATAACGCATAACCACCCAGCGGGTTCTCGTTTTTCAGATCGTCATAACTGCTGCTCACCGCCTGCCAACTTGCACCGACGCCGATCTGGTCAAACTGGCGATCCAGATCCCAGCTCAACGTCCGCCGCGCACGTCGTGCCAAGGTATGCCCGCTATCACGATCGCGGGGGTCGATGATCGACACGCCAAGGTTGCTCTGCCAATCGAACAGTTCCTGTTTCAGCGCCGCTTCGAAACCGTTGATTCGCGCTGAAGCGACGTTCTCCGGACGTGAATTGCTGCCGAAGATGATCGCGTCTTGCAGATCCGTACGGTAAATCGACGCTTCCAGACGGCTGCTGTCGCTCAACTGGCTGCGCCATTGCAGCTCATAGCTTTTCGAGGTTTCCGGTTTCAAGTCCGGGTTGCTGAAATCCGGGTAATACAAGTCGTTGAACGTCGGCGCGCGGAAGCCTTCGCTGTAGCTGAGCAGCAGGTCGTTATCCGGGTTCAACGGCAACGTGAACGTGCCGCTCCAGGTGTTCTGGCTGCCGAACTGCTGATTGTCATCGTGACGCAGACCCAGCTCGGTGGAGAAGCTGTCAGCCTGATAACGATGCTGGATGAAGGCGGCGCGGTTCCAGCGGCTGTCCTCGTCGAACGCGGTGCTGCTGTTGACGCGATCCTCGTACCAGTCACCGCCGAGGATCAGGCTGTTGCGCGAATTCAAGGTCAGGTCGTTCTGCCAGTTCACCGAGTCGCGATAGGTGTTGAACACCGTGCGCTCGTCGCTGAGTTTATCCAGGGTCTTCTCACGGTTCTCGGTATGGCCGAACTCGACGCGGGTTTTCCATAGGTCGTTAACCCGTGCGTCGAAGTAGCTGCTGATGCTGCTGACGTTGAAATCGCTGTAGGGTTGCTGTTGGTAGGACTGATCCGTCACGACGTCATATCTACCGAACGGGCTGTCAAACTCGCTCTTGCCACGGTTATCGAGCAGATTGGCGCCGATCTCAATGTCGTCGGTCAACGCATGGCTGAGGCTCAGGCTGACGGATTTGTTGCGGTAGGCATCGTGATCGCTATCGCTTGGATACGATTCGTGCGTGCGATCAATCCCGGCGGTTTCATCGAGGCTGGCGCCGAGGTTGAATCGGGTTTTTTCATCGCCGCCGGACAAACCGAGCCTACGCTCCCAGGTCTGGTTGCTGCCGAAACCGACGTGCATGCGTGGCTGAAGACCTTGCTCGGTGCCGCGTCGGGTGAAAATCTGAATCACCCCGCCAATCGCATCGCTGCCATAAATCACCGAACGCGAACCGCGCAGCACTTCGACGCGCTCGATCTGTTCGATGTTCAGGTGTTGCAGATTGCTGTCGCCGGACGTCGAGTTGCCGATGCGCTGGCCGTCGACCAGCACCAGGCTTTGCGCCGACTGTGTGCCACGAATATAAACGCCCGGCAGACTGCCACGCCCACCGGTTTGCGCCACTTGCACACCCGGCACGCGACGCAGCAAGTCCGGCACGTCGCTCGGTTGCAGACGGTCGATGTCTTCGCGGGTGAACACGGTGTTGGCGGCGCTGCTGTCATTGCGCGCTTCTACCTGACGGTTGGCGGAGATCAGCACATCCGGCAGCTTCAGCGCCTGATCGCGCTCGAACGTGTCGGCGAGGGCATTGGCGGACGGCAGCAGGAAGAAAGGCAGGGCGAGGCGCGAGAGTTTCATGGCAATCCATGGCTTATGCAAAACCCGGTAGGAGCTGCCGAAGGCTGCGATCTTTTGATTTTGCTTTTTTGGAAGGTCTGGAGCCGCCGAGAAGCAGGATCAAAAGATCGCAGCCTTCGGCAGCTCCTACAGGGGAACGCTTAGCGGTTGAGCAATTCCAGGCGCTGACGAATCGACGCTTCGATCCCGGCCTCATCCAGCCCGCACTCGGCCAGCATCTGCGCAGGTTTGGCGTGCTCGACGTAGATATCCGGCAAGCCCAGGTGCAGCATCGACTTGAGGATATTCTCGCGGGCGAGAAACTCACTGACCGCGCCACCGGCGCCGCCCATGATCGCGTTCTCTTCAATCGTCACCAGCAACTCGTGGCTGCCGGCAATTTCGCGCACCAAGGCTTCATCCAGCGGTTTGACGAAACGCATGTCGACCACCGTGGCATCGAGCGTCTCGGCGACTTTCAGCGCTTCGGCCAATTGCACGCCAAACACCAGCAGGGCGACTTTGCTGCCCTGACGACGGACGATGCCCTTGCCGATTTCGATCGGCTCGAGATCCTTCTCGATGGTTGCATTCGGGCCGCTGCCGCGCGGGTAACGCACCGCCGCCGGGCCGTTGTAGAGGTGGCCGGTGGTGAGCATTTTGCGCAGTTCGTTTTCATCGCTCGGGGTCATGATGACCATGCCCGGAATGCAGCGCAGGTACGACAGGTCGAAGCTGCCGGCGTGGGTCGGGCCGTCTTCGCCGACCAGACCGGCACGGTCGATGGCGAACAGCACGTCAAGGTTCTGCACCGCGACGTCATGCACCAACTGGTCGTAACCACGCTGCAGGAACGTCGAGTAGATTGCCACCACCGGTTTCGCGCCTTCGCAGGCCATGCCGGCGGCGAACGTCACCGCGTGTTGCTCGGCAATCGCCACGTCGAAGTAGCGCAGCGGGAAGCGTTCGCTGAACGCCACCAGGTCCGAGCCTTCCTTCATTGCCGGGGTGATCCCGACCAGGCGCGGATCCGCTGCGGCCATGTCGCACAGCCACTCGCCAAACACTGCCGAATATTTCGGCCCGCTGGCAGGCTTCGGCGCAGCGGCTGGAGCGTCCAGGGGGTCAAGTTTGGTGATGGCGTGGTAACCGATAGGGTCGACTTCCGCCGGGGCGAAGCCTTTGCCCTTTTTGGTGACGATGTGCAGGAACTGCGGGCCTTTGAGGTCACGCATGTTGCGCAGCGTGGCGATCAGGGTCGGCAGGTCGTGGCCGTCGATCGGGCCGATGTAGTTCCAGCCCAGCTCTTCGAACAGGGTGCCGGGGACCAGCATGCCTTTGGCGTATTCTTCGGTGCGACGGGCGATTTCCCACGCGCCGGGCAGGCGCGACAGGACCTTTTTGCTGCCTTCACGCATGCTCGCGTAAGTGCGGCTGGAAAGGATCTTCGCCAGATAATTCGACAGACCGCCGACGTTGCGCGAGATCGACATGTCGTTGTCGTTGAGGATCACCAGCATGTTGGCGTTCACTTCCGGCGCGTGGTTCAGCGCCTCGAAGGCCATGCCGGCGGTCAACGCGCCATCACCGATCACGGCAATCGCCTTGCGATCACTGTTTTGCAGGCGGGCGGCAATCGCCATGCCCAGCGCAGCGCTGATCGAGGTGCTGGAGTGGCCGACGCCAAAGGTGTCGTACTCGCTCTCGGCGCGACGCGGGAAGGCAGCGATGCCGTCCTTCTGGCGCAGTGATTCCATGCGCTCACGGCGACCGGTAAGGATCTTGTGCGGATACGCCTGATGACCAACGTCCCACACCAACCGGTCATCCGGCGTGTCGAAGACGTAATGCAGCGCGATGGTCAGCTCGATCACGCCCAGGCCGGCACCGAAATGCCCACCGGTCTGGCCGACCGTGTAGAGCAATTCCAGGCGCAACTCATCGGCCAGGGTTTCCAGCTCGGCTTCGCCTAACCGGCGCAGGCCGTCCGGCGTATTCGCGCGGTCGAGCAGGGGCGTGGTCGGGCGCTTGCGGGGAATCTCATGAAACGTCGTGGGCATCAGGCGAATCGTTATAGGTATAGAAGATGCGGCAGTTTACCTGATGCATCGCCCCCTGCCCACGCGTTGGTCTTTTTTGGCGGATTCGCCGTCAGCTGCGACGCTCGACGATGTACCGGGCCAGCTCGCGCAAGGGCTCGGCTGCCGCGTCAAACGGTCGCAGGGCGTGCAGGGCTTGATCGCGCAGTTCCAGCGCGTAGGCTTTTGCCGCATCGAGACCGAGCAGGGCCGGGTAGGTCGGCTTGTCCCGGGCAATGTCGGCGCCCTGGCGTTTGCCGAGGGTTGCGGTATCGCTTTCGACGTCGAGGATGTCGTCCTGCACCTGAAAAGCCAGGCCGATGGCCTGTGCATAAGTCTGCAAGGCGCGCAGTTCGTCCGGCTCGGCACGGCCGCTGGCCAAGGCGCCGAGTTTGACGCTGACTTCGATCAGCGCGCCGGTCTTGTGCCGGTGCATCTGTTCGAGGGCTTTTTGATCGAGCTTGAGGCCGACCGAACCCAGGTCGATGGCTTGGCCGCCAACCATGCCTGCCGGGCCCGCAGCCTGCGCAAGCGCGGTGACCATTTGCAGGCGGATATCGCTGCTGCAATCGCTCAGGCGCGGATCGAGCAGGGCGCTGAACGCCAGGCTCTGCAAACCGTCACCGGCAAGAATCGCGCAGGCTTCATCGAATTTTTTGTGAGTAGTCGGCTGACCACGACGCAAATCGTCGTCGTCCATCGCCGGCAAATCGTCGTGCACCAGCGAATAAGCGTGGATCAACTCGACCGCGCAAGCGGCGCCGTTGGCTTGCTCAGCCTTGCCGCCGAGCGCTTCGCACGCCGCATAGGCGAGCAGCGGACGCACGCGTTTGCCGCCGTTCATCACGCTGTAGCGCATGGCTTCGTAAAGCCGCGCCAGTTCCGGCAGCGGCGCATTGAACAGGGTTTCCAGCGCCGCGTTGACCCGGCCCTGGCTGGTCGCCGTGTACGCTGCAATCATTCTGGCTGTTCCGCGTCGAAGGGTTCCTCGGCGAGTTCGCCATCGCGCTCCAGCAGCACTTGCACCTTCTGCTCGGCTTGCGCCAGCGCTGCCTGGCAATCACGGGTCAGACCGATGCCCTGCTCGAAAGCGGTCAGCGAGTCTTCCAGCGACAATTCACCGTTCTCCAGACGCTCGACCAATGTTTGCAGGTCGGCGAGGGACTGTTCGAAATCCAGTGCAGCTTTTTTGCGGGCCATGGCGGCGATTTCCGGTTGACGTTAAACCGGCGCGACACTAGCAGATAGGGGGTGTGTGGGCAAATGAGCGGGGCGATGCCAGCGACAACGAGTGATCCCTGGTGCAGAACAAGGATCCCATCTGAATACAAGGATCTCCTGTGAGACCAAAGATCTCGTGTGAGAACAAAGATCCCTGTGGCGAGGGGATTTATCCCCGATGGGCTGCGTAGCAGCCCCAAACCTATATATGTGTATCTTCAGGTCTATCAGGTCAGCTCACATAGCGACTGCTACGCAGCCGATCGGGGATAAATCCCCTCGCCACAGGATTTGTGGTGATTCAGGCATATTCGGCTCATTTTGTGAGCCGAATAACCGTTCTATTCCGCTCACATCCCTCAAAAGGCACGTTTCCTACAGCTATCGCACCTGTATCCGATTGTTAAAAAACTGCCAAATGGCTAATCTTCGCGCCTTCTACGACCCGATAGTCACGGGTCTTTCAGACGAAACGCAGTTTCACCGCTGTGAAGTACCGAGGATCGGGTGCAAGGTTTCGTTCAGGCATGGCAGGAGGCATCACATGCGTTCATTTCTTTTGCTGCTGATCGGGTTGGCCTGCGCGCCCGCGCTGCTGGCCGCGCCGAGTGCCGAGTTGTCGGAACCGGTGGGCGGCTGGCGCTATCACGGTTTGCTCGACCGCACGGAAAACCCGCAAGTCGCCTATCCGACGCCGCCGATCGATCGCGGCATCCAGCGTAATCGCACGATGATCCAGGGCCAACTCAAGGCCATCGGACACATGCGCCCGCCGCACAGCCTCGCCGTGAATGGCAATCCATTGAATCTGTACACCGACGACCAAGGGCGTTTCGCCCGGCCGTATGCGTTCGGCGCTGGTTCCAACAGCGTCGAGGTGATCAGCGCCGAAGGCCAGTCGCTCAAGCGTGTGCAATTTTATGAAGCAAACAATTTGCGCACGCCGGCGCGAATTCGTCTTGTCTTGGGATGGGACGATCCAAAAGCCGAACTCGATCTGCACATTGTCACGCCCGACGGTCAGCATGCGTTCTGGGCACGGCCGGCGCTGAGCAATGGCGGCGGTCTGGACCCGGATGGCGTCGATGGCCCCGGCCCGGAAATGTTCACCATGACCGCGCCGCTGCATGGCACCTATCTGGTTTACGTCAACTATTGGGGCAACTTCGGCAACGGCGGCTATAACTTCGATGAGACCAGCAACCAGAACGAGGTGATCACCTCGCAAATCACGCTGGTGCTCAACGAAAACACCGTCGACGAAAAACGCGAAACGTTCATCGTGCCCCTGCGGGCGATCGGTGATCTGCTGCTGGTCAAGACTTTCAACTATTAAGCATTCCGCCACGGATGAAATCCTGAGCTTTGGGAAATGAGCGAGAAGATGAGCGATAACACTGTGACTTCGGCTGTCGAAACGCCAGCGACCAAACCTTCGCGACGCTGGCCGTTGCTGCTGGCCGGGTTGTGCCTGGTGGCCGGCGTGGCGGGTGGTTTTGGCTGGCTGCTGCTCAAGCCCAAGGCGCCGCCGGCGGAGCTGGCGAGTGACAAGCTCGGCCTGAGTCGTCCGGATGCCTTGCTGGAAACCCGCTCGTTGAGCCAGTTGCCCAAGGACCTGCTGACGGTGCCGTTCCTCAAGGCCACGCTCACCGAAGATTTCGTCTTCTATTACGAAACCCACGCCGACCGCCTCGGGCTGATCGGCAGCCTGCGCCGGATCATCTACGAGCACGACCTGAAGTTGCAGGACAGCCTGATCGAGCAGCTTTTCGATCAGCCGGCTGACGTCGCGCTGTGGCGTGGCGCGGATGGTCGCTTGAAGGATTTCCTGTTGGTGATGGATCGCGGCGGTCTGGCGAAACTGCTCGAACCGCTGGCGAAAGTCGCACTGGATGACACGCAGCTCAGTCAGATGGGCGAACTGAAAGTCGGCGGCGATAGCGTGCCGCTGTACCAACTGACCTACAACGCCAACAAAGCCCTGTTGTTCGCCTCCCACGGCGACAAGTTGGTGGTGCTGTCCAACCCGGCCAAGTATTACGACCCGGAAAGCGGCGCCTCCGAAGAGTCGGGCCACGTTTCACCACAAGCGCTGGCGGCGTTGCTCAATGGCGAAAAACTGTTCCCTGAGGCGTTCGGTCTGCCGGCGAAAACCCCGGAAACCAAACAGCGTCTGTCGGTGAATTCCAGCGTCCTCGCCATGGGTTATCAGCGCTTCATCCCGAATTTCGCCGGGCTGCGGTTCGACATGGACGACAAGGGCTGGCACAGCTACCTCGCCATGGACGAACTGGAAAACCAACCCGACTTCGACTTCAAACCGGTGTGGCAAGCGATGCCGCTGGGCGCCAGTGCCTGCGTGACCCTGCCGGTCGCCGCCGAGCCGCAAAAACCGCTGCTGGTGAAACTCGGCGCTGAAGACGCGGTGGCGCAGACCCTCACCGACCACGTGGCCGGCGCGGCAGGCCTGTGCTGGTACGCCGATTCGCGTTTGTACACGCCGCTGTTGGTCGCCAGTCTGAAAGACGAGGACAGCAGCAAACTCGATGGCGACCTCGGCAAGCTGTTCGGTTCGATGGTCGGTGCGTTCGAGTCCAACGTCGAAGAAAACGTCTTCCCTGTGGTCGAGAAACAAGAAGGCCAGAACCACGTCTGGCAGCGTCAGGTCAGCTCCAACTTCGGCCCGTATGCGGCGAAGACTGCGGAGAACCCGGACGCGATTTCCGGCAAGGCGTTCATGAAAGTAAGCCTGGCCCGTCATGGTTCGACGCTGCTGTTTTCCCTCGACGACAAACTCGTCGACAAAGCCCTTGGTACCCTCGACAAGCGCTTCCCGCCAATGGCCGACGTGCTGCCCAAAGATGTGCTGATGCCAATCTACTTCGGCCCGGATTCGATGGCGCAACTGATGCAGCAGGAAACCCTCGACAGCCTGCCGCAGGACATGGAACCGGTGTTCTACAACGCCGCGCAAACCTACCTGATCCCGAAACTGCGCACCCTCGGCGGCTACGGCAAATATGCCCTGACCCTGCCTGAAGGCAGCGAGCCTGACGGCCACTGGCAATGGCTGCCGCTGGAATGGAAAGCGCTGTGACCGCACTGATCCGCAGCCTCGGCCTGCTCGCGCTGTTACTCAGCGCGGGCGCCCGAGCCGTTGAAGCACCTGCACTGGATCCGGCGCAATCCCAGGTGTTTCGCGCCTGGTTCGTGCGCATCGCCCAGGAGCAATTGAGCCAGGGGCCGAGCCCGCGCTGGTATCAGCAGGACTGCGCCGGGCTGGTGCGTTTTGCCGCCAACGAAGCACTGAAAGTCCATGACGACAAATGGCTGCGCAGCAATGGCCTGTCCAATCGTTATCTGCCGCCGGAACTGGCGCTCAGCGACGAGCAGCGCAAGCTCGCCCAGCAATGGCAGCAGGGCGGCGGCAAGGTTGGGCCGTACGTCAACGCGATCAAACTGATTCAGTTCAACAGCCATCTGGTCAGCCGCGACGTGTCGCAGGCGCGGCCCGGTGACTTGATGTTTTTCGATCAGGGCGACGACCAGCACCTGATGATCTGGATGGGCCGCTACATCGCCTATCACACCGGCACCACCACCCCGACTGACAACGGCATGCGTTCGGCAAGCCTGCAGCAACTCATGACATGGAAGGACACCCGATGGATACCCGACGCAGCCAACCCCAACTTCATCGGCGTCTATCGACTGAACTTTCTCTCCCAATGACCGGTGCCCGCATGTTGCGACTCTGCTCCCGAATTCCTTTGCTGCTGGCGCTGTTGCTGCCACTGGCCAGCGTCAACGCCGAAGATTCGGTCGAGCCGAGCGGCTACACGCCGGTCTCCGGTGAAAGCTTTTTCCTGCTGGCCGATAGCAGCTTTGCTGCCGACGAACAGGCGATGGTGCGCCTCGAAGCGCCGGGTCGTGATTACCGTCGTTTCCGCATGGAACCGTATGGCGGCGCCGACATTCGTGTGTATCGCATCGACAAGCCGCTGGATTTCCTCAAGCGCCAGAAGAACCTGCATCGTGTGGTCAGCGACGGCCAGTTCAAGGGCGAAGGCCTGTCCAACACCCTCGCGTACCTATGGGATAACTGGTACCGCAAATCCCGTCGGGTGATGCAGCGCGCGTTCTCTTATGAATCGCGCAAGCAGGTCACCGAAGAAGTGCCGGAACTGAAGATGGGCAATGCCATCGCCGCACCGACACCGTACGACGCGCAGCCGCAATTTGCGTTGATTCCGGGCCTGCCGGTAGTCAGCCAGTTCCGCTATCCGCTGTGGCAGGCCAAGCCGATTCAGCCGCCGGAAGGGGTTAATCTGGCGGGTTCATCCAGTGATTTCGTCAGCGTTGCACCGGGCAACGTTTACATCCCGTTGGGCAACCTGAAACCCGGTCTGTATCTGGTCGAAGCGCTGATCGGCAAGTACCGCGCGACCACCATGGTGTTCGTTTCCAACACGGTGGCAGTGAGCAAAATTGCCGGCGATGAATTGCTGGTCTGGGCTGCGCGCAAACACGAAGGCAGTTCGGTGCCGAAGGTCAATGTGCTGTGGACCGATGGCCTCGGCGTGATGAGCAGCGGCGCCACCGATACCGATGGTTTGCTGCGCCTGAAACACGTCAGCCCGGAGCGTTCGTTCGTGATCGGCGAGGATGAAGAGGGCGGCGTCTTCGTCTCGGAAAACTTCTATTACGACAGCGAAATCTACGACACCAAACTGTATGCCTTCACCGACCGGCCGCTGTATCGCCCGGGTGATTGGGTGTCGTTGAAGATCGTTGGCCGCGAGTTCAAGAATGCGCGGGATTCAGTGTTGCCGGGGGCGGCGGACGTCAACGTCAGCGTGCTGGATGCTACGGGTACCGAGTTGCAGCACCTCGATTTGAAACTTGATTCGAAGGCCGGTACTCAGGGCCGCTTCCAGTTGCCGGACAACGCTGTGGCGGGCGGTTACGAGATTCGTTTCAACTACAAGGATCAGGCCTACAGCAGCGCGTTCCGAGTGGCGGAATACATCAAGCCGCACTTCGAGATTTCGCTGAATCTGGCCAAACAGGATTACCGCACCGGCGAGCCGGTCAAAGGCAGTCTGGTGTTGCTCTACCCGGACGGCAAACCGGTGGCCAACGCCAAACTGACCCTGAGCCTGCGTGCCCAGCAACTGTCGATGGTCGACAACGAATTGCAATACCTCGGGCAATTCCCGGTGGAGCTGACCAGCACCGAACTGACCACCGACAGCAAAGGCAACGCGACCCTCGATCTGCCGGCCGCCGACAAACCGAGCCGTTACATGCTCACCGTTTTTGCCAGCGATGGCGCGGCGTATCGGGTCAAGACCACCAAGGAAATCCTCATCGACCGCGGTGCCGCGAGCTTCCGCTTGAGCGCGCCGCAACGCTTCAGTGCGGTCGGCGACAAGGTTGCGTTCAGCTACGCCAACGAGGGCGGCACCGAGCAAAGCAAAGCAGTGACGCCGAGCACGTATGGCTGGGTGCGTCTGGAAGACCAGAGCACCGGCGAAGGCAAACTTGCCGCGAAGGATAAAGGCTTCAGCCTCGCTTTCGAGCGTCCGGGCACCTACAACCTGACCTTGAAAGATCAACACGGTCGCGTTCTCGGTGCTACCGGGCATGCGGTCACTGGCGATGGCGTCAAAGCGGTACCAGGTACCGTGGAAATCGTCCTCGACAAGCCTGAATACAAGGCCGGCGATGAAGCGCTGGCTTTGATCACGTTCCCGGAACCGGTCAGTGATGCATTGCTCTCGCTGGAGCGTGACAAGGTCGAAGCCACTGCGCTGCTGGCCAAGGGCGGCGACTGGCTGAAACTGGAAAAACTCAGCGACACCCAATACCGCGCGCGCATCCCGGTGAAGGATAACTTTGCGCCGAACCTGACCTTCTCCGTGCTCTACACCAAGGGCGGTCAGTACAGCTTCCAGAACGCCGGGATCAAAGTGGTCGCGCCGCAAATCGACGTAGCGATCAGTACTGACAAAGCGGTGTACCTGCCGGGCGACACGGTCACGGTTGACCTGACCACGCAGTTCGCCGGCAAAGCGGTTCCGGCGCATCTGACCGTTAGCGTCGTTGACGAGATGGTTTATGCGCTGCAACCGGAAGTCGCACCGACCATCGACCAGTTCTTCTATCACCCGCGCCGTAACAATGTGCGCACCAGCGCCAGCTTGTCGTTCATCAGTTACGACGTCGCGTTGCCGGGCAGCCCTGGCGCACCGGGCAAAGCCAACCGCAGCGAACGTGGGGTGAAAGTGCTGGAGCGTCCGCGTCGTGAAGACGTCGACACCGCCGCGTGGCAGCCGGAGTTGTTGACCGGTGTCGACGGCAAAACCCGCTTCACCTTCAAGATGCCGGACTCGCTGACCCGCTGGCGCATCACCGCCCGCGCCATCGCCGATGACGGTCAGGTCGGGCAGAAGAAACAGTTCGTCCGTTCGGAAAAACCGCTGTACCTGAAGTGGAGCGGCCCGAGCAAATTCCGCAAGGGCGATCAGCCGCAACTCGGTGTGTTCGCCTTCAGTCAGGCCGAAAAACCAGTCAAGGCTGAACTGGTCACTCACTATGCTGGCGCCGAACAACGCCTGCCGGTGACCCTCAACAACGGCATCAATTACCTGCCGCTGCCGGCGTTCGCCTTGGCTTCAGGCGAATGGACAGCGGAGTTGATGCAGGACGGCAAGACCGCCGACTCCCTCGCTGTGCGCCTGAGTGCGACCGGTGACGGCTGGCAAGTGACGCAGACGCAGAGCCTTGATGTCGCCAGTGGTGACACGCCGTTGAGTCTGCCGGCCGACGCCACGGATATTCGCCTGCGCCTGGATGACAGCCCGCAAGCGCTGTTCCGTTCGGCACTCGATGATCTGCTCAGCTATCCGTATGGCGGCGTCGAGCAGACGGCCAGCCGTTTACTGCCGTTGAGCATCGCTTATCCATCGCTGGCGTCGAGCCCGCAGATCCGCGATCGCTTGCGCCTGATCATGCAAAACAGCCGTCTGCGTCTGGTGCAAATGGCCGGGCCATCGGCGAGTTTCACCTGGTGGGGTTACGACGGTGAGCCGGATGCGTTCCTCACGGCCTATGCCTATTACGCCGACTTTAACGCCAGCCATGTGCTGGAACTGAGCTTGCCGCCGGAGCATTGGCAGCGCGTGCTGGAGGTTTACGCCAAGCAAGCGCCGAACACGCCGTTGCTGCAACGGGCGCTGATTCTGTCGTTTGCCAAGCAGATGCATCTGCCGGTGAACACGCTGCTCAGCGGTTTGATGGACGATCTGGCCAAGGCCGGTGAAGGCAATGTGCAGACGCTGATGGACGATGGCGAAGACAGTCTGGTGATGAGCGATCCGGATTCGGCGCTCGGTCTGGCGGCGGCGCGGGTGCTGACCTCAGCGCTGGCCACGCAGTCGAAAGTGGCCTTGCCGGATGCATTCAATCGTCAGGTGGGCGCTGCGCAACAGCGTCTGTCGGTCAGTTCGCAGCCGTTTGCCGAAGCCTTGAACCTGTCGTTGCAGCCGTTCGATCAAGCGCGTGCGCAAGCGCTGCTGCAACGTCTGCTGCCGCAACAATCGACCTTGGAACGCGCGCTGGCGCTGACCTGGCTGCAACGCAGCATCGCCCAGGCGTCACCGACCATTGCACTGACGCCGGGTGAAGGCTGGAAGAAAAACTACGGCGCCAGCGGCGAAATGTATTGGACTTGGCAAGGCGCGACGCCAGTGCCAAGTGTGTTGACTGTTTCTGGCACACAAGAGCGTCCGCTGCGCGCGGCGTTGAGCTTCCAGACTCAGCAACCGGCAGTCGATCCAATGGCCGTAACCATCACCCGTCGCTTGTCGCGACTGGTGCCGGGCGATGAAGCGTTCACCTTCAAACTGGAGCCGGTCGGGACCAAGCCGCTGTCCAGTGACAGCCTGTATCTGGACGAAGTGATCCTCACCAGTAAAGCGCCGAAACCACTGCGCTACGGCATGCTCGAAGTGCCGTTGCCGCCGGGCGCCGATGTCGAGCGCACGACGTGGGGCATCAAATTGCAGGGTAAGGATGGCACCGAACCGACCGCGCTGGAGAAGGCGCGTTTCGAACCGGGCCAACTGGCATACGCAGTGCCGGTCGATGCGTTGAGCGGCGAGTTGCGCCTGCGCCATCTGGTGCGTTTCTCGCAGAAGGGCCAGTTCAACCTGCCGCCGGTGCGCTTCACCCAGATTTACGCGCCGCAGCATCAGGCCCAGGAAGCGAAAGCCGCCCTCGGTCAGGTTACGGTCAACTGATATGAGCCGGCCGCTGCTGTGGCTGCTGATATGTGTGATGCCTGCGCTGGCGACGGCGCAGGACGAGCCGTTGCGCGTGGCCTTTAAGGGCGAGTTGTTATCGTTGAGTCAGACGCAACTGATCAAGCGTGAACCGTTGCCGTCGTCACTGGATACGCCGTTGGGCAGCCTGTGGAAGTTGTTTGTCTACGCGTGGCTGGTCGATACAGGTGCTCGGGAACCGGCGTATGAGTGTCGCGGGCAGTCCAGGGAAGAAGTCTATTGCTGCTCGGCGGGCGGCAAGATCGAGCGTGATCAGGCGCTGGTGAAATCCTGCGGCTTGTATTTCGAGCCTGCGCGATTGGGCATTGCGGCGGCGGATTGGCGGACGTATTGGCAGGCGCGGCAGGCGCCATCGTGGTTGCTGGATTTGCCGTCGGTGCAACCGGCGCAACGGGTTTCCGTGGTTGAACTGCTGAAGGTCTTGGCCACTTTGCCGGCGCAGGATCAGGCGCGTCGAGTGCTGCTCGACGTGGTGCTGAACGCAGCGGACGGCAATGTCGTCGGTGAACTGGGCGGGCGTCTGCGGGTGAAAACCTGGAGCTGGCTCGGCGACCAGGATGCGCAATCACGTCAGGGTGGATTCGCCGGCTGGACGGTCGATGGCTCGCCAGTCTGGGCAGGCGGTCGCGGCACCAGTCAGATGGTTTTGCGCCATTACGGGCAGGCGCTTGCGACCGTGCTGCCAGCGGCTTGGCCGGCAGAGGCGGGGCGTTGTGTTGAAGTCGGGTTGTTCTCGCGTTATCCGGTTACACGGGTTCTGACTGGCGAGCGGGTCATGCCTTCCGGCCCTTTGCGTGGCGATTATCGCGTCGAATTCGCCAACGGTAACGCGCTGGATATCCACAGCGACGGCGAACTGTTTCTGCTCAACGACAAACTCGTCGCAAGGCTTGATCGCGAAGAATACGTCGCCCGCGTGCTGGAACGTGAAGCCAGACCCGAACCTGCCGAAGCGGCCAAGGCGCTGGCCGTAGCGATCCGCACTTATCTGCTGCAAAACGCCACACGCAACGGCGATTGCCTGAGCATCGACGACAGCAGCACTCGCCAACGCGTCGCACCGCGCCCGGCCTCCGCTGAATCGCGCAACATCGCTGCATGGACGGCAGACCTGGTGTTGGCCGGCAGCACCGTCACCTATCACTCCGATCAACCCGGCCCGGACAAGCTCGCCTGGCAACAAGCCGTCGAGCAAGCCAATGCCGGTCAGCGCTATGACGCGATTCTGCTGCACGCCTACCCGCGCGCCAGTCTCAGCCGTTGGGACAACCCGGTCGCTTCCTGCGAAGCATTGCCCGCCGCGCAAGACTGGTTGCAAAAACAGCGTCGCGGCTGGCGCCCGAAGCTGGAAAGCGAAACCGGCTACAACGAAGTCAGCACATTCGCCGTGTGCAAACTGGCCTTCGGCCGTCCCTTCGTCGACCGCGAACGCCAACGTATTTACGTACGTGGCGTGCTGACCCTGCAGGATCGCCTCGACCTGACCCACGAATATCTGCACCTGGCCTTTGAAGCACACCCCAACGGCCAGGATGAAACCTACATCGAAGGGCTCGCCCGTCACCTTTTGCTGGAATAGACCATGACACTTCGTTATCCACAGGTCTTGCTGCTGCTCTGCACGTTGACCGCGTTATCGCCGGCGATGGCCGCCGACAGCGTCAAACTCGACACCCCGGTCGGCGGCTGGCGCAGCGGCGCACCTGAAGGCGAGGGCGAAAGCTTCCGCCAGACCGTCAACTACCCAGCCTCGTCGGTTAACACCCCGGTCGGCCAGGCCAACACCGCACGCATCCGCGGTGAAATCAAAGCCACACCAAAGAACAATGAGCCCGGGCGGCTGATCGTCAACGGCGTCAGCATGCCGCTGAAAATCGACGACAGCGGCCACTTTGATCGCCCGTTCTCCTTCCCCAACGGCAGCAACAGCGTCGAAGTGCGCAGCCCTGACGGCCAACAACGCCATCGCACGCAATTTCTCAACACCAGTGGCGGCGCCACCCCGGCCAAGCTGCGCGTGCTGCTGGCCTGGGACAGCGACGGCACCGACCTTGACCTGCACCTCGTCACCCCCGACGGCGCACACATCTGGTACGGCAACCGCACCGCCGCCAACGGCGCCGCGCTCGACGTCGACGTCACCACCGGCTACGGCCCGGAAATTTTCGCCATGCCCGCGCCGATCAAAGGCCAGTACCTGGTGTATGTGAACTACTTTGGGGGTGGCTATCGCGGGGATGACGAGGGTGGCGATGAACCGGTGCAGGCGCTGACCACCGCGCAGGTGACGGTGATTACAGAAGAGGGCACGCCGAACGAGAAAATGGAGACGTTTCTGATCCCGATGCGCGCGGTCGGCGAACTGACACTGGTGAAGTCGTTCAGTTATCCGTGAATCAATGGATCAGTCAGGAAAAACACCGCACAGCGCATTACCTTCGTAACCGTGAACGATCGGCCCCAGCACCATGAGTGGGCCACAGGCGTAGAGCGGGGATGGCACTGATTGTCGGGTGTTGAGCAGAACGGTCTCCCTCCCGAACTCGTCACTGCCGAAGGATTGCTCGGAGTACGAGTGGCAGACCGGCAGTTTCAACGGCACCGGAATCACCAGCGCCCAGACAGTGATTCCGCACCATTCGCGGGTGGGTGCCGATGTTGCTGTTCGGGTGATTTGTGGGGTGATTGAGCGGTAACTTTGCGCTCTGTAGGCGTCGGTTTTCAGTGTGACTTTTTCGGGCAGGGAGATGCCTGCTCCGACACACCCGATCAAGCAGAGGCACAGGGTTGTTGCGGCAACGGATTTCAGCTGTGAGTTCAGCGTGCGGGGAATCAATGTCTAACTTCCTTGTGGAGCGTTTCTCGGATATACAGCCCGGCCAACTGCGTCGGACGGCTACTTCAAAAGGGTTTTTACGCCAGCCCCAGATACAACGAGCGCAACGTCTGCACCCGGTTGCGTCCCTGATGCTTGGCGCCGTACAGCGCCTGATCCGCCTCCGACAGCAGGCGCGACAGGTCGTAACCCGATTCACGAGTGGTGACCACGCCGATACTGACGCTGAGCAGGCCTGGTTCCAGAATGGAGAGTCGGGCGAAGGAGTGACGGATTCGCTCGGCAATCTCCAGCGCAGTCGGCTCATCGCATGTATCGAGCAGGCAGGCAAACTCCTCGCCACCGATGCGCCCGAATACATCCTCTTTACGCACGCTTTCCGTCAGGACTTCGCTGAACGCGATCAACGCTTGATCGCCGACAGGATGGCCGTAGGTGTCGTTCAAACGCTTGAAGTGATCCAGATCGCAAAGGAGCAACGCCGCCGGTTCGGCCCGCTGCTGACAGCCGTCCAGCAAGTGACTGGCGTGCTGCATGAACGCGCGACGATTGCCGATGCCGGTCAACGGATCGCTGAATGCCGCGGCCTTGAGCTTGAGTTCGGCGCGTTCCTTGACCATCGCCAAGGTGATGTAGGCAATGCCGATGACATACAACATCGACTCGAACAGCATGAATGAGAAAAACGGCACGCCTTCGCCACTGCCCAGCAACGCCTTGGTCACCGGCAGCCCGTCATCAGTCGCGCTGCGCACCGCATAAAAAATCGTGTGCAAAACGGTCAGCACCAGCGCCGGCATGAACGCGACGTCCAGGCTGTGACGGTTGCGCCAGAGTTCCAATGTCGTCAGCACGCCATAACCGAATGCCAGGAGAGAGTAGATCAGTACTCGATTCGCCATCGAGTCGTAAAAGGCGGGTATCAGGCACAACAGCAGCCAGACCACAGAACCCGCCAAAATGCCCGGCAGATACGGTTTGCGACCGGTCAGCGTGCGCATGGCCGTCCAGTTCATCGCGGCGCTGAGCAACAGAACAATGTTGCCGAAGATGATCGGAACGAAATCCACCCCGCGATCCCGCCAACTCACCAGCACCACGCCCAGCGCGCCCAACAGCATCATGCTGCCAAGGTAGGCCAGCGGCGGCTCGCGGGTTTCGCGATACCAGGCGTGCAGCGTCAACAGCCCCATCAAAAAGAAGACGAAGACGGAAACGACCAGCAGGGTCGGGATATGCAGGGCCATTCCATGGATTCCCGTGAGGCTCAATACCGGAATCCGGCCGGGGTCGGGGATGCGGGTAAAAACAGAGGGGTTGGGTGTTGGGCAGGATTTAGCACTGAGGGGGTTAGGGTTGGCAAGTGTTGAGTCAAGCTCGCCAAGGTAAACGTGTTTTTTTGCAGGCATTAAAAAGCCGGCTTGTGGCCGGCTTCTCGGGGACTGGCTTGGCCTATTTTTGGTAAGCCTTGCCAGCCTTCAAAACGTACATCCGGATCTGCGTCCGGCTGTGGGACTTGGTCAGACGTTGGTCTGCCGCGTCGGGCGCTCTCTGAGCCGCGGGGCGGGTCGATGCGCAAATGTGGGGCGCAGGATACTGAGTTTTGCTGTGAATTCCCAGTCTGAAGTGCGGTTTAGAGCGACTGCTGCAGTAAAAATTGGGGATTTGTACTGTTTTTCAGGGCCTCATCGCGAGCAGGCTCACTCCTACAGGGGGAGGTGCTGGCCGTCAGATCAGAGGAACGGCACCACCGGCCGGCGTTTGCCCGCGGTCGACCACCAGAACACCCAGCCCAATATGTGAATCCTTTGCTCTTCAATCTGCGCCGGGCGGAATACTTCGTCCGGGTATTCGGCGTTGTTGTGGCTGCGCAGCCGTAAGCCGTTGCCGGGCATGCGGTGCAGGTATTTGATGCGCAGCATGCCGTCGTGTTCGATGGCGTAGATTTCGCCGTCGACGACTTGGGTCAGGCCACGGTCGATGGCGACGACGGAGCCGTCTTCGATGCGTTCGGCCATGCTGTTGCCGATCATGTGCGCGCAGATGGCGTCGGTGTGTCTGACTTCGAGTTGATCGAGGTGGTTGCGCAGCAGGCGGATGGATTGGTCCGGGTCCTGGATGACGTGGGTTTTGCCGGAGCCGTCGGTGAGCGGCGTTTCCTTGAAGAACAGCAGATTGATGTCGTTGGGATCGATGATGGTGTAGACGCCACGGATGGCGTGGGCGTCGAAGGTGTCGCCGTTGCTGGCAGGCGCGTTCAGGCTCGGCGACTCTTTATTGCCTTCGCCGGTTTTCAGCCATTCGCTGTTGACGGACAGCAGGCGTGAGACTTCTTCCATGCGATACGCCGGGACGCCCCGGGTGTACCAGTTGTGGACATTTTGGGCTTCCGTGCCCCAGAACTTTGCGAAACCCGTGGTCGAGATGTTCGCTGCTTCCAGGAGTGCCCTGAATCTTGGACCGCTAGTGTTCTTTCTCATAAACACGGAGTCTACGGCCGTGCCAGAGCGGTTTGAATAAACCGGGCGTTCAAAAACGGGCTGAATTTTGCGACGGGATGTAAGACGTTCTTGTGGGAAATTACACAGGTTAAAACTTTTCTGTAGTCCGTCGTAAACGCCTTGTTTAAGACGGCCTTTCCCGAGCATAAAAAACCCCGGATCGACCGGGGTTTTCTTCAAGCGGACTGCGGCTCAGGGCAATTAGCCCTTGTAGGCAGCAACCGACTTGGTGATCGCGTCGCGGGCGGCGTCAGCACCGGCCCAGCCTTCGATCTTGACCCATTTGCCTTTTTCGAGATCTTTGTAGTTCGCGAAGAAGTGCTCGATCTGCTGGATCAGCAGTGGCGGCAGGTCGGTGTATTCCTTCACGTCGACGTACAGCTGGGACAGCTTGTCGTGTGGCACTGCGATGACTTTGGCATCGCCGCCGCCGTCGTCGGTCATGTTCAGGATGCCAACTGGACGCGCGCGGATCACCGAGCCTGGCGCAACCGGGTAAGGGGTTACAACCAGCACGTCGAGGGGATCACCGTCGTCAGCCAGGGTGTTCGGGATGTAACCGTAGTTGGCCGGGTAGAACATTGGGGTGGCCATGAAACGGTCAACGAACAGGCAATCGCTGTCTTTGTCGATTTCGTATTTGATCGGCGCGTGGTTGGCCGGGATCTCGATCGCGACGTAGATGTCGTTCGGCAGGTCTTTGCCAGCCGGAATCTTGCTGTAGCTCATTGGGCGTTGCCCCCGTAGTTGACCAAAAACACTTGGCCGGATTGACCAAAAAGTGGCGGCGATTATAGGCATATTCCTACGCCGACGCCACGTACCAGAAGTCGTGCAGCGCTTAGTCGTGCGCCTGATAGACCGGGTCGCTGGCCTGAAGTTGCCGCAACCTGCCCAACGGGTCCTGACGGTAGAAAAGCTGCAGTTGCGCATAGACCTGTGGATAAGCCTCGTGCAGCAGATCCGGAGCGCTGAAGAAGTATTCGCTGGTGACCGCAAAGAATTCCGCCGGGTTTTCGGCGGCGTAAGGATCGATGGCCGTTTCGGCATCGGGGTTACGCTCAAGCTGGCCATCAAGATCGTCATAAGCGGCCTGCATGACCTCGGCCCAGTCGCTGACGCGCATGTCGGCGTGCAGCGGCGGCAGGCCGTTGGCGTCGCCGTTGAGCATGTCGAGCTTGTGCGCCAGTTCGTGGATCACCAGGTTGTAACCTTCCCAGCCACCACTGGCCATCACGCCCGGCCAGGCGAGGATGATCGGCCCTTGTTGCCAGGCCTCGCCACTGTGCTCGCCATCCCACTCATGTTCGACACCGCTGGCATCGCGGTGACGCTGCGGGCTGAGGAAGTCATCGGGGTAGAGGACGATTTCGTGGAAACCCTGATACCAGTTCAAATCGCCGAGGTTGAGCAGTGGCAATTGCGCCTGAGCGGCGAGCAACAGGCGTTGCTCCTGATGCAGCTCGACGCCGGGCAGGGCGGTCAGATGTTTTTCTTCGAGGAACAGCACGCACGCTTCGCGCAGCCATTGGTCTTGCGCGGCGGTGATGCCGTCAAGAAAGCTCAGGTGATCGCGCACCCGTTGCCACATATCGTCGGCAATCGGGTGCTTCGCCAGAATGCGCCGGCGTCGCCAGGCGCTCAGCGACCACATGGGCTTAGTGCGATTCGGCTTTGCTGCCGCTGAAACGGCTGCGAACCACGCCAAGGATCATCGGCACCAGCGACAGCAGGATGATCGCCACAACCAGCAACGACAGGTTTTTCTTGATGAACGGAACGTTGCCGAAGAAGTAGCCCAACGTCACCAGGCCGCCGACCCAGAGAATGGTGCCGAGCACGCTGAAACCAAAGAAGCGCGGGTACGGCATTCTTGCCACACCGGCGACGAACGGTGCAAAGGTACGAATGATCGGCAGGAAGCGCGCCAGAGTCACGGTCTTGCCACCGTGCTTGTCATAGAAATCGTGAGTCTTCTGCAGGTAATCGCGGCGGAAGATTTTCGAGTTCGGGTTGCTGAAGAGTTTTTCCCCGGCCGTTCGTCCGATCACGTAGTTGGTGCTGTCACCGAGTATCGCCGCGAGCATCAGCAGACCACCGAGTAGTACCGGGTCCATTCCGCCACCCGCCGCTACGGCGCCGGCGATGAACAACAGCGAATCACCCGGCAGGAACGGCATCACCACCAGTCCGGTTTCGCAGAAGATCACCAAAAACAGAATGGCGTAGATCCATGGCCCGTAGTTGGTTACCAGCATGTCGAGGTAAACATCGAGATGCAGGATAAGGTCGAGCGGGTTGAAATCCATGGAGGCACCTGTGTGTCGGCCCGACTCAGCGGGTCTGTGCGGGTGAATCGGGTGTAAGCCTACAGTGAGGTGTAGTTTTTCTTACAAGCCGGAAAGATCGCGATTATACGGTCTGAGAGTTGAAAAGCGTGTTGGTTTTGTAGCGAGGGATGTCGGGCGTGAATATTTGTCAGGGACACAGAAGGAATCGGTAAGGCGAAAAGATCGCAGCCTTCGACAGCTCCTACAGGCTGCGATCTTTTGGGCTCAGAGTTCGTCGCTGATCGGCAATACGTAGTTCTTGAACTCGGTGTCTTCCTTGAACCCGATGGATTCGTAGGTTTTCTGCGCGACTTCGTTGTTGCTGCTGGTGGAGACGCGCATGCGCACGGCCTGGGTTTCCTTGGCCATTTTCTTCGCGGTGCGGATCAGGTTGTCGGCGACCAGTTGGCGGCGGGCGTCTTCGGCGACATAGATGTCGTTGAGGATCCAGACGCGCTTGAGTGACAGCGAGGAGAAGCTCGGATAAAGCTGACAGAAACCCATCAGTTTCTTGTCGTCATCGTCGGCCAGGGCCAGATAGATCACAGACTCCTTGCGGCGCAGGCGTTTTTCGAGAAACGCGCGGGAGGAATCTGGGTAAGGCAGGGAACCGTAGAACTCGCGATATTTGACGAACAACGGAGTCAACAAATCCAGATGTTCGAGGGTCGCTTGAATAATCCGCATGATAGGTCTCGTCTTCAAGTGGCTGTCTTCAACTGCTCTGACGGCGATGGGAAACCCTGGCGGCCGTGCATCGATCCTGCCTGAAACCGGCGCAGAAACGCAATGCGGAAACGGTTCAGGTTGTGGGCGGATCGAGTAGGAAGTTTCCTTTTATATCCTTCCCTGTGTCCGACTCCAGTGTCTGCACCTGTGCTTCGTCCTTCAGATTGACCCCCGACAGCTGACGCCGACAGGCTTCGCGCATCAGGTACAACAAGCGATGCGCGGCCATGCCATAGCTCAAACCTTCCAGCCGCACATTGGAAATGCAGTTGCGATAGGCATCGGTCAGCCCGATCTTTGGATTGTAGGTGAAATATAAACCCAGACTGTCCGGTGAACTCAGGCCTGGACGCTCGCCGATCAGCATCACCAGCATTTTTGCACCGAGCAATTGGCCGATTTCATCGCCGACGGCAACGCGACCCTGTTCCACCAGCACGACGGGCGCGATCGACCAGTCATCGCCGCTCATCTGCTCCTCCAGGCGGGTGAGAAACGGCAACGTGTGGCGATGCACCGCCAGCGCCGATAAGCCATCCGCCACGACGATTGCCAGATCCACGCCACCCGGATGCGCGGTCGCATAGTCACGCAGGTTTTGCGCCGAGTCATCGCTCAGTTTGCGTCCCAGATCTGGGCGTTGCAGGTAGCTGTTTCGATCCACGGCGGCGCTGTGCAGCAGCAAACTCTCGCGCCCACGTTCACTCAGTTGCGCACTGAGCCCGGCATGATCGAAGGGCAGATGCACCGCATCGCGCGCCTGGGCGTGGGCAAACTGAAAGTCCAGTTGGGCGCTGGTTGGCAGGCTGGTGCCGGTGCGGCCGAGGGCGATCCGCGCCGGAGTCAGGCGGCGTAGCTCCAGCCATGGGTTTTGCGGATCCACGGGCGGTTTATCCATACGACTCATCCCAGTTGTGCCAGGGCTTGGCGGAAGGCCGGCGGCAGGTTGTTGCCAAAGCGAACCTTGCCATCCGCTTGCGTGAAGATGCCCATGTTGGCCAGCCATTGTTCGAACTCCGGTGCCGGTTTCAGCCCCAGGGTCTGCCGGGCGTAGAGCGCATCGTGGAACGAGGTGGTCTGGTAATTGAGCATGATGTCGTCGGAGCCGGGGATGCCCATGATGAAGTTGATCCCGGCGACACCCAAGAGGGTCAGCAGGGTGTCCATGTCGTCCTGATCGGCTTCGGCGTGGTTGGTGTAGCAGATGTCACAGCCCATCGGCACGCCGAGCAGCTTGCCGCAAAAGTGGTCTTCAAGGCCGGCACGGATAATCTGTTTGCCGTTGTAGAGGTACTCCGGGCCGATAAATCCGACGACGGTATTCACCAGAAACGGCTTGAAATGCCGCGCCACGGCGTAGGCTCGGGTTTCGCAGGTCTGTTGATCGACACCGTGATGAGCGTTGGCCGACAGGGCGCTGCCCTGACCGGTTTCGAAATACATCAGATTTTGCCCGAGGGTGCCGCGATTCAGGCTCAGGCCGGCGTCGTAACCTTCCTGCAAAACATTCAGGTTGATACCGAAACTGGCGTTGGCCGCCTCGGTGCCGGCAATCGACTGGAATACCAGATCCAGTGGCACGCCACGGTTGATCGCCTCGATGGAGGTGGTGACGTGGGTCAGCACGCAGGCCTGGGTCGGGATGTCGTAGCGCTGGATGATCGCGTCGAGCATCTCCAGCATCGCGCAGATCGAAGCGATGCTGTCGGTGGCCGGGTTGATGCCGATCATCGCGTCGCCATTGCCGTAGAGCAGGCCGTCGAGAATGCTCGCGGCGATGCCGGACGGTTCGTCAGTCGGGTGATTCGGTTGCAGGCGCGTCGACAGGCGCCCGCGCAGGCCGAGGGTGCCGCGGAACTTAGTGACGACGCGAATCTTCTGCGCCACCAGGACCAGATCCTGCACACGCATGATCTTCGACACGGCGGCGACCATTTCCGGGGTCAGGCCGGGGGCGAGATTGCGCAGGCTGGTTTCATCGGCGGCGTCGCTGAGCAGCCAGTCACGGAAGCCGCCGACGGTGAGGTGGCTGACCACGGCAAAGGCTTGTTTGTCGTGGGTGTCGATGATCAGTCGAGTGACTTCATCGGACTCGTAGGGGATCAGCGCTTCCTGCAGGAAGTGCGTGAGCGGGATGTCGGCCAGCGCCATTTGCGCAGCCACGCGCTCGCCGTCGTTGAGCGCAGCGACGCCGGCGAGAAAATCCCCGGAACGCGCGGGGCTGGCCTTGGCCATGACCTCTTTGAGGCTGTCGAAGCGATAGGTCTGGGCGCCGACGGAATGGGCGAATGCGGCCACAATATCCTCCTGTAAACGATAAACCCCCTGTAGGAGCTGCC
>NZ_AKJD01000079.1 GCF_000282515.1 Pseudomonas sp. GM80 | reverse complement strand
AGGCTGCGATCTTTTGCTTCTGGCTGCTGATTTTGTGAATTTACAAATCCAGCACACACAAAAACGCCGATGCTCATCACAGGCCATCGGCGTTTTCACACCTTGAAGGGGGTGGTTCAAGCGTCAAATCAGAACGCCGGCAGTACCGCGCCGTTGTATTTCTTCTCGATGAACGCTTTGACTTCCGGGCTGGTCAGGGCTTTGGCCAGTTTCTGGATCGCGTCGCTGTTCTTGTTGTCCTCACGGGCCACCAGGAAGTTCACGTACGGCGAGTCAGCACCTTCAATCACCAGCGCATCTTTCTGCGGGTTCAACTTGGCTTCCAGCGCGTAGTTGGTGTTGATCATGTCCAGATCAACTTCCTTCAGAACGCGTGGCAGCAGCGCCGATTCCAGTTCCTTGAACTTGAAATTGTGCGGGTTCTTGGCGATGTCTTTCGGCGTTGCCAGAGCGTTTTTCGGGTCTTTCAGCTCGATCAGGCCGGCCTTCTGCAGCAGGATCAGCGCACGGCCGCTGTTGCTGCCTTCGTTGGGGATGGCGATGGTCGCGCCGTCCGGCAGTTCAGCCAGGGTCTTGTACTTGCTCGAGTAGCCACCGAACGGTTCAACGTGCACACCTTGCACGGTCACCAGGTACTTGGACTTGTCGTCCTTGTATTTACCCTGGTTGAAGCTGTTCAAGTACGGCAGGGTCTGGAAGTAGTTGGCGTCCAGACGCTTCTCGCCCACTTGCACGTTCGGCTGAACGTAGTCGGTGAACACTTTGATTTCCAGATCCACACCTTCTTTGGCGAGGGTCGGTTTGATCAGCTCAAGAATTTCAGCGTGCGGCACCGGCGTTGCGGCAACCACCAGTTTCTCGCCGGCGTTGGCCAGAGAAGCAGTCAGAGCGGCCGCCAATGCGGTAAACAACAGAACCTTTTTCATGCAGTGTCCTTATCGAAAATCACGGTCGCAAATGGCGACGGCATTTAATACGAGTGCCAGTGAAGTGCTATCTCTGGCGTGAAGCGGACAATACCGGGATTTTTTATTCCCGGACAATAACGTTTATTCACGTTGTTATTCCATTTTACTCATACACGCAGGCTAGACATGTAGGAGCTGCCGCAGGCTGCGATCTTTTGATTTTCAACAAGTTAAAACGTTGAAAAGCAAGATCAAAGGATCGCAGGCTTCGCCAGCTCCTACAGGAGGCCGGCGTTTTTCAGGAGTTTTTTGAGGGCTGCTTGGTCAGTCGTGGAGCCGGTGGCGATGATCTGGTTGATCTGGGCCTCGATCTGGGTCAGTAGCGGCGGCAGGTTCAGGTGTTCCGGGAGGATTTCATCGCCGGTGCTCACCAACAAGGCAAAGTGAATGACGTTTTCCAGCTCGCGGGTGTTACCCGGCCAGCTGTGTTGTTCGAGCACGTGCTGCGCCGCTTCGCTGATCAGCGGCACCGGCAGGTCGAGGCGCTGGCTGTAGATGCCGAGGAAGTACTCGGCCAGCGAGAGGATATCGCCGGTGCGCGCGCGCAAGGCCGGCAGTTCGAGATGGCCTTCGCTGAGGTAGTGATAGAGGCGCTCGTGGAATTTCCCGGCGTCCACCGCTTGTGCCAGATCAATGCTGGTGGCGGCGACCAGACGCACGTCGACAGGACTCGGCTGATGCGCACCGACACGGGTGACTTCATGGTTTTCCAACGCGGCGAGCAATTTGATCTGGATCGGCAGCGGCAAGTCGCCGATTTCATCCAGGTACAGGGTGCCGCCATTCGCCGACCCGAACCAACCGGCGCGACTGCTGGCCGAGCCGCTGAACGTGCCGGCGGCATAGCCGAACAGTTCGGCATCGGCGTAGGTCGGACTGATCGCACCGCAATTGACCGAGACGAATAAACCGCTGCGATCACTGGCGCGATGGATATGGCGGGCGAGCAGTTCTTTACCGGTGCCGGTCTCGCCGCGAATCAACACCGAGATCGAGCGCGGAGCCAGTTGTTCCAGTTCTTCACGCAATTGACGCGAACGCGGATCGACAAACACCAGCGCCTTGGCGCGAATGCTCAGGGGGCTTTTTTCCGCATCGGGAAAGGTCAGCAACGGCTGACCGAAAGTTTCAAAACTCATGGCAGACTCCCGCCCAAAACCGCCGGGAGACGGGGGCGATCAAAGAAAAAAATCAGGCGCGACGGCGGGCGTGGTGTTCCATACGGTTTTGCAGGCGATAGAGATACGCAAAACCCTGCTCCCAACGCTGATGCCCGGACTTCACATTGATGTGCCCGGCACCGGCAAGAATTCCCGCCTCGGCGCCCCAGTTACGCGCCAGCTCCAGCGCTCGCGGCGCACTCACCGCGGCATCGTTGTCGGAGCTGACCACCTGGCTCGGGAATGGCAGCAAATCAGTCGGGATCGGTGCGAAATTGCGCAGCGCGGGTACGCAGGCCGGACGCTCGACATCGGCCGGCGCGACCAGCAAGGCACCGCGCACCTGACGCAGGTAGTGCAGCGGCGCAGTGGCTGCCCAATGGGCAACGGTGATGCAGCCGAGACTGTGAGCGATGAGGATCACCGGCGTGCTGTCAGCGGCAATCGCCTCGGCCAGGGCCGCGACCCAGTCTTCACGACGCGGCGTCAGCCAATCGGCCTGTTCGACCCGCGCACTGTTCGGCAGGCTGTTCTGCCAATGGCTTTGCCAATGATCTTCTGGCGATCCTTGCCAGCCCGGCACAATCAGGTAGCGGATTGATTCGTTGCGCATGGGGAGCTCTCCTGCGTCGTGTCTGTTCCTGAACGAGTATAGGGACGGGATTTATATTCGTTAAGGAATAAGAAGCTATTTATTAAGACCTGAATTGCATATACAAAACCCTATGTAGGAGCTGCCGAAGGCTGCGATCTTTTGATCTTGTTTTTTAAAAATCAAAATCAACAGATCGCAGCCTTCGGCAGCTCCTACAGGGCTGATGTTCGACCAATAAAAAAAGGGCCGCACCCTGCCAAGGAGACGGCCCCGGAAAAACGTAAATCCTGTTACCGCGCGGTGATCACCGACAATTTGGTAATCCCCGCCCGCTCGATCGAAGCCATGGCGCGCGCCACTTCGCCGTAATTCACCCCATCATCCGCCTGCAACTGCACGCGCACTTCCGGGTCCTTGGCCTTGGCCGACTTCAGGTTGAATTCCAGCAAGTCAGGCTGAATCTCATCCTTGTTGATAAACAGTTTGCCGGCACCGTCGATGCTCACCACCAACGGATCCTTCTGCTCGACCGGCGCCACCGCTTCGGTCTTCGGCAGGTTGATCGGTATCGCGTTGGTCAGCAGCGGCGCGGTGACGATAAACACCACCAGCAGCACCAGCATCACGTCCACCAGCGGGGTCACGTTGATCTCGCTGAGCACCTCATCACTGTCTTGCGTGGAGAAGGCCATATCAGGACGCCTCCTTCACTTTTGCCGCGTTGCCCGGCGCTGCAACCTTGTGTGCCGTCGGGTGGATCAACACGCGGAAAGCACTCTTTTGCGCCAGGCTGTAGAAGTCGTGGGCGAAGTCATCCAGATCCGCCGCGGTCAGTTTCAGACGACGCAAAAAGTAGTTGTAAACCAGCACCGCCGGCACCGCGACGGCAATCCCCACACCGGTCGCGACCAGTGCCGCACCAATCGGGCCGGCGACTGTTTCCAGGCTCGCCGAACCGGCGGCGCTGATGCCCTTCAACGCTTCCATGATTCCCCACACCGTGCCGAACAAACCAATGAACGGCGACGTACTGCCGATACTCGCAACCACCGCCAGACCGGTTTCCAGCGAACGGCGTTCGCGGACAATCTGCTGACGCAAAGCCCGCTCCAGACGATCCTGATGGTTGATCGCCTGGCTCAAATCCGTGGCCTGTGGCGCCTCACCCACTTGAATAGCTGCGTAACCAGCCTGCGCTACTCGTGCTGCGGCACCGGGCTGGGTTTCGCTCAATTCAGCGGCGGAATCGAGACTCGACGCCGCCCAGAAGCGTTTGTGAAAACGGCGATCCTGCGCCTTCAGACGACCGAACTGCACAGCCTTGAGCAATGCCAGCCCCCAGGTGGCGACGGAAAAAACCACCAGCAGCCAGATCACCGCGCTTTCGATGGATTCCAGTGGAGATGCCAGTAACGTCATGATGTATTCCCTCGTGTAAACGTTTCGCGCGAATTTGGTTGCGGTTTAATGAATCTTGAAATCGATGGGCACGCTGACCCAGCCGTCCTGGGCGACATCGCCCTGCTTGGCCGGGACGAAACTCCAACGTTTGACGGCGCTTAAGGCCGCGTCGTCGAGCTGTTGCCGACCACTGCTTTTTGCTATCTGAATCTCACCCGGTTTGCCGCTGGCCAACACATGCACGCGCAGCAGCACCGTGCCTTCCCAACCGCGACGCTGAGCCAGTGACGGGTATTCCGGCGCCGGGTTTTTCAGGTACGCGGCGTTGGCCGAAGCGGGCGTCACCGGAGCAGGCGCCGGTGGTGCCGGTGGCGCGGGCGCAGCGACCGGGACTGCCGGTTGGGGTGGCGCCGGTGGTTGCTCGACCGCTTTCGGTGCCGGTTTCGGAGGTTGCTTGACTACCGGTTTCGGCTTTGGAATCGGCTTCGGCGGCGGTGGAGGTTTTACCGCCAGTTCGTCTTCCACCGGCGGCGGAGGCTCGACCACCGGTGCCGGTGGTGGCGGCACGACGACCGGTGGCGCAGGCGGTGCCGGACGCGAGAATTCGATGGTCATCGGTGGAATTTCCGGCGGTACGATCGGCAGCACCGGCGTCGGCTTCTGGCTGATCCAGTAGATCACCGCGCCATGCGCCAGCAACGCCAGCACACCCAGCAGAATCGCTTCGCGCCGGCTCAGAATGCCCTTGGGTGCACGTTGCAGGCGCAACTGCCCCAACGGCACACGATGGGGCCGGCCGAGATCGACCAATTCGCCACTCGGTGCCTGGCGCCACAGCACCTCCTGTGCACTGGCGGCGGTCTGGACATTGCCCATTGATTAACTCCCTGCGGTCTTTTTGCGAAGTACCGGACAGATCGCCGCTACATCCCCCGAGCGACCGGTCGTTGGGTGAATCATTGGAGCAATCGTTTATCTCCGAAAGTAATTTTTATCGATTTATTTAGATCATTAAGGAATATTAATTCTGCTCGTTTCGCTGTGAGCCCCGGCGGGTAAAGGCTTGCGCCACAGTGGAAATTTACAATGCTTTTCAAGCATGAAAAATATTCGGCGAAGGCATGTGAAAACCCTCGTTTCAAGGCGTTTGGCGGATAAATTCGCGTGCTGTCAGGCCGACGTTTCCGTTATTTGCGACATCAGTCCCCATGGCCCTCAGCCGCGTGTACCGCTGATCAGCAGAAAACAGCACCCAGGCCTGCGACACGCCCGAGGTAAATCCGACACTGAAACTGATGGCTACCGGGCCAGAGGAAAGGCCATGCTTGAAGTGATAATTGGCAAATCCCAAGGGATATTCGATCCCAGCCAGCGACAGCGTTCCGCTGCAAGTGCCGTGGCTGTCGTCGCCCTCTTCGAGGGTCAGCGTCGTATTGGAAGATTCGTGGCGATACACGCCGTTGATTGCGGACATGGTCAGCATCCTTGCTAAAGATTGAAAAAAACACGGTAGGCGCTGCCGACGGCTGCGCCTGAAGAGTCAGGGGTGACGACGGAAGTCAGCGGGCAGGCTACTGAGCACGCCATCGAAGGTGACCCGGACGCAATGCCCACGGAGTTCGTGGGTACCCCGCGTCGATGAAAACAGTGACAGGGCGAAATACCCGTGGTCTTCCTGCGCTGCGATCAAGGTGACCGTGGTGGGGGGCTGATAGCCGTTCAGATGGGTGTAACGACCATTGATGATCGCGTAATCAACACCACCGTAATGCAGGGTGCCGCGAAAACTGCCGGTGCGGTCGTCAGAGTCGACGATCGTCAAGGTGGGGCCAGCAAACGTGCTGGAATAAAAAGCGTTTTGCATGGGAAGTGTCATCGCTGCGTGCGGGATTGCGAAACGAGCTTAATAGCGTCTCGCGGTAAACGCTGTCATCCACAGGTAGCCTGCTTCATATGAAAACTACTTATTTCCTGTACGAAAAAGCCGCCAGGCTTCTTGAAAGTCTGGCGGCTTTTTTATTACAAGGGGATTACTGTTTTACAAACTCTCCGGCCAAACCCACTACATCACCATCAAAGTTAGTGCGTGAGCCCACTGCACGAACTTTTGAATAGTTATGATCCGGCGAGAACAAGGTCCAGGACTGATAACCCGTGCCTTCATTCAACGCCGCGAATGTGATGATCGTAGGCTGCCCGGTGCTGTTCTGGAAATGGTAGTGACCGTACGCAATGTCGTAATTCACGCCGTTCTGGCTGAACTTGCCGCTGAACGTGCCGTTGGAGTCGTTGCCATCGGTAATCGTCAGTTTGGCGCCAGCGTTAGCGTTTACATAATTGCCATTAATGCTCGACATGATGCGACTTCCTTTATCGTTGGGATAAGTGTCTTCCGATGAGAGCAAGTTTCCTCCTGGAAACTCACGACTCAGAGAATGGTTCGACATTCCCCTGCTGTCCATTTGAGCAACTAACTAAATTGCAATAAGTACTGTTCGAGTTACTCATAACTTATTGCCAATCAGTCGAACATTAATTCCAAATCAACTAACGGCTGGCGTTGGTCTGTTGCACACCGTTGGCAGGCGCAATCACCGCCGTTTCCGAACGTGGCGTGCCGACGGGCACCCAGTCATAACTCACAGGTAACGCGCGATAGACCCAGTTGCTGATGGCGTCGCTGCCCGGCGCCCTGCCGAGGTACGGACTGACGTATTCCCAGACGTTTTCACCGCTGGCCGTGACCTGGAAAAAGCGCCCGTTCATGCCTTCGTCGATCAACGTGTTGCCGTTGGGCAAACGCCGCGCGCTGCTGATGAACGAACTGTAAAACGCCCACCCCGGTTGTTTCGAATTGGCGGCGCTGTACTGCCAGACGATTTCGTTTTTCACCGGGTCGATTTCCAGCACCCGTGAACCGGAGATCAGCCCCAGAGTGACGTTCGGATAACCTGCCGAACCCTGGTTGTCGAACACCAGCACATTACCGGCGCCAGGCAGTCCGGCAGGAATGATGTGAGCGTCATGCTGGCCGACAAACTGATCCACTGGGCGCGGCAGTGTCCGGGGCGCTTTCGGATTGATCAGCGGCAGATTCGGGCCGAGGCGCCAGACCACTTTGCCGCTGCTTTTGTCGATGATCGCGATGAAGTTGGCGTTGCGTGAATCAAACAGCAGGTTGTCCGGGTTGAAGCGTTTATCACCGGCATCGAACCATTTGTTCGGCCCGACCACACTGAGGTTGTTGATGTGCAGATAATCGGCATCCTCGCTCCCTCGCACCAGTTTCAATTGCTCTGGCGTGAAGCCGAATTCGTTGAGGTGCTCCGACGCCAGCCACTGCCATTTCACCGCACCGTCG
Organism: Pseudomonas sp. GM80; assembly: GCF_000282515.1. Taxonomy (GTDB): domain Bacteria; phylum Pseudomonadota; class Gammaproteobacteria; order Pseudomonadales; family Pseudomonadaceae; genus Aquipseudomonas. The sequence continues at coordinate 8,002 of NZ_AKJD01000079.1, read as the reverse complement.
GGGCCGACCTCATAGATCGCATCGTCGATCACCTCGGGCACTTTGAAGCCTTTGACCTTGTGCACTTTGTTTGCCAGAACGACGGTGTTGCCGTTGCTCAAGCGGCGCTGATCATGATGCTGCTGCGCCGCGCCACCGGGCGCCTTGTCGCCCCACTGCCAGACGACTTTGCCGTTCCAGTCCAGCTCGCCGACGCTCTGATTGCCCAAGCCATTGCCGGCCGAACCGAGTTTGCCGGGGTCCTTGTCACTCAGTTGCAGCAGCACATGCCCGCGCTCACCGCCGACCAGTTTCGGGTCGATGATCGCTGAGGGAAAACCGGCTTGCGGCCAATTCTTGACCTCGTTGCCGTTCATGTCGATCAGGTGCGTCTGCTTGTCGGCGCCACTGAAAATCACGTACTGATTGAAGGCTTTGTCCGGGTCGTAACGGGTGACACCGGTCGGGTAAACGCTCGGTGCGGCGAAGGCGCCCGCGCTAAACACCGCGCCGGACAACAACAGCGGAAAAGCCGTTTTGATGCGCAACATGATGCAGCTCCTTGAATGACTTATCAGAAGTCGTAGCGACCGGTGACGCCGAGGGTGCGCGGTGTGCCGAGCAGGCCTTCATAGCCGCCGTTGCCGCCCGTCCACAGGGTCGTGTAGTAGGTTTTGTCGAAGGCGTTTTTCAGCCACAGCGAGATGTCCCACTGGCCCTGATTGAAGTCGCCGCGCAGGCCGGTGGAGAGGTTGACCACGGCGTAGCTCGGGATCTGCCCGTAGTCGGAATCCTCGACCGTGCCCACCGCTTTCGAGCGGAAGGCGTAACTGCCGGTGACGTACGGTTCGAAGCCGTTATCGAGATTCCATTTGTATTCGCCGTTGGCGTTGCCGATCCATTTCGAGGCGCCGACCACTTGATGGCCGCTGAGGTCGCAAGAGGCTGGGGCACCCGGCGCCTGGCTGATTTCCGGCGGGCACGGCGCGTCTTTGTAGGAGAGGTAGCTGACGTCGTTGAAGGAGCCGTTGAAGTTCAGGGTCAAGCCGCGCAGCGGGATGATCGTGCTTTCAAACTCGACGCCGCGCGAGCGCACGGAGCCGGCGTTGGTCAGGTATTGCACGCGGTTGACGTCGTCGTAGGCGTTGGTCTGATAGGCGTTGACCTGGGTCCAGAACACGTTGGCATTAAGCTGCAGGCGGTGATCCCACAGGGTGCTTTTAAAACCGAGTTCGGCGTTGTTCGCACGCTCGGTGCCGATCAGCAGCGAGTCGGCGCCGGCAGTCGGTGCGGAGCCGACCGCGAGGTTAACGCCGCCGGATTTTTCACCGTGGGACAACGTCGCGTAACCGAGCACATCGTCAGTGATGCGATAGCTGAGGTTGAGCAATCCGGAAGGGCTGGAACTGTACTGATTCAGATCGCCGGAATCGTAGGCACCGGTGCGACCGCGTCGCGCCGTTGCCGCGGCGCCTGTGACAGCCGCGCCACCGACCGGCGCATCGCGGGTGACCCAGGCATTCTTCTCTTCGTAGGTGCCACGCACGCCAGCGGTGAAATCCAGACGCTCACTGAGGTGCCAGGTGCCTTGTGCGAATAGCGCGAAACTGTCGGTCTTGATGTGACCGTTGCCGACACTGCCGACATTGGCCAACGCACCGCGCGGCGTGCCGTTCCAGATGTCCGCTTGCGGGCCGTAATAGGCGAAGGATTTGTTGTCCAGATCATTGCCGAAGTAGTAGGCGCCGACGACGTAGTCAAAGAACTCGCCCTTGGGCGACGCCAGACGAAATTCCTGTGAGTACTGTTTGTCTTCTACCGAAACACCAGCGTTGTAAGTCGCCGCGACATTGAGACCGTCGTCATTTTTCGGGGTGAAATTCCAGAAGCGATACGAGCTGATCGAGGTCAGGGTGAAATCGCTCGGCAGCGTCCAGTTGGCCTCGACTGACGTACCGCCCTGATGCACGGTGACGTGCTGGTCGTTGTCCAGGTTGACCTTGCGGTGCGAACCGTTGACCAGCGTTGCGCCAGCGGCAGCCGCCCGCGCCGAGTAGAGATTGACACCATTGATCGTCGGCCCGGTGTTGTACAACACGCGGGTGCCGGCGCTGGAATCCTCTTCGTTGTAGTCGCCGATCCAGCGCAGGTTGAAGTCTTCGTTGGGTTTGAACAGCAACTGCGCGCGGAAGCCATCGCGCGAGCCGCCGTTCAAATCATGGCCGTTGTATTCGTTCTTGATGTCGCCGTCGCTACGGGTGCGATAAGCGGAAAAACGCCCGGCCAATTCATCGTTGAGCGGCCCGGAAATCGTGCCCTTGGTTTGAAAATAACCGTCCTCGCCGACCGAGGTTTCGATGCTGCGCTCGGGCGTGAACGTCGGCGCGCGGGTGCTGATGTTGATCACCCCGGCGGTGGTGTTTTTGCCGAACAGCGTGCCCTGCGGCCCGCGCAGAACTTCGAGTTGTTCGATGTCCATCAAGTCGAACACCGCCATTCCCGGGCGCCCCAGATAGACGTTGTCGATGTACAAGCCGACGCTGCCCTCCAGACCATCGCTCGCCGGGTTGTTGCCCAGACCTCGGATCGACACGCTGGATTGCCGCGCATGCATGTAGGCGACGTTGACGCTCGGCACCAGTTGCTGCAAATCCTGAATCCGGTAAACCCGCTGCGTTTCCAGATTCTGGCCGCTGACCACGCTCATCGGCGTCGGCACGTCTTGCGAACTTTCTTCGCGGCGGCGGGTGGTCACGGTCACCGTTTCCAACTGCGAACTGTTCGCCGCTGGTTTGCCTGCGGGTACCGGCGTCGGCGCCTCCGTTTCCGCCGCGTAGCTGTGAGTCCAGCTGGCGCTGCCTGCCAGCAACAGGGCCAGAGGCAGGCGTTTGAGCCGTCGTGGTGTTAGGGGTGACGCGAGGTTCAACGGACTCATGGCGCGGCTCCTGGTCAAAAAACACACAGACATCTTCAGCGCTGCATATTCTTTTAAGTTATTTATTTATGGATTTACAAATATTTACTGCATAAGAGATTGCCTTTATAAGGAGTCGATCTAATGCATATCCAATGCATTTCCCGGATATTTTTTATGTGAAAAATGCATATCGACTTGCGGCAACTTCGTCACTTCATCGCCCTGGCTGAGCAACGCAGCTTTGTCGCCGGCGCGCAGGCCGTGAACCTGTCGCAGTCGGCGTTCAGCCGCAGCATTCAAGCGCTTGAGCACAGCGTCGGCTGTCAGTTGGTCGACCGTGGGCGCAAGGAATTGCCGCCGACCAAACAGGGCCAGGTGCTGCTCGAACACGCGCGGCGGCTGGTCAGTGGCGCGCAGCAAATGGCCAACGAGATCAGCCAGTTCAATGGGCTGGAGGCCGGGGAATTGCGTTTCGGCTGCGGGCCGGCGCCGGCGGCGGGATTGATCCCGCGCGCGATCGGCAGCTTTATCGGTCGCTATCCGAAGGCGCGGGTGCAGTTTCAGGTCGAGGATTGGCAGAGTCTGAGCAAGCGCTTATTGAGCGAAGAGTTTGAATTCTTCGTGGCTGACACGCGGCATTTCGAGGCGGACCCGGATTACCAGACGCATCGATTGCGGCCGCGCAAGTGGCATTTTTGCTGCCGTGCGGGGCATCCACTCGCCGGGTTTGATCGGGTCACGGCCGAGCAGTTGATGAGCTATCCGCTGGCCGTCAGCATCCGGCCACCGAACTTGCGCAAAGTCATTGTCGACCTCAGCGGACGCCCGGATTTCACCCCGAATGTGGAGTGTGAAAACAGCTCGAGTTTACTCAGTGTGGTGCTGCGTTCGGAGGCGATCGGGATTGTCGGCGCGTATTCGGATGCGTTGCACCAGGCCAAGGGTGAATTGGTGTGTTTGCGCATTGAAGGGTTGGCGGATGATCTGGAGGAGTTGTATACGCGTTACGGGATTGTCAGCCGGGCGGGGTATCGGTTGTCGCCGCTGGCGGAAGCGATGATTGAGCAGATCAAGGCGATTGATGCGGTGGATGAGGAGGTGTGTTCGCTGCAGAATTTGGCAGTCTGATCCACCGCTATCGCTGGCAAGCCAGCTCCCACAGGACTCGCGTCGAGCACACATCATCTGAACACTGCCGATACCTGTGGGAGCTGGCTTGCCAGCGATGGCGTCAGTGCAGGCACCGATGCATTCCCTGCATAAAACCCATTCCCCAAATGCACTTGCCGAACACCCCCGCCGACAGCGAAAACCCTCACCTGTCCCACTGACCGGTGAAACCCATGTCCACCCCGCCAAACCCCGTGCGCAACGTGCTGTACATCATGTGCGATCAACTGCGCCGCGATTACCTGTCCTGCTACGGTCATCCGCATTTGCACACGCCGAACATCGATCGCCTGGCCGCCGCCGGCGTGCGTTTCAGCCGCGCCTACACTCAAGGCACGATTTGCGGACCGTCGCGGATGTCGGCGTATACCGGGCGCTATGTCAGCAGCCATCAAGTCGCCTGGAACGCCGTGCCGCTGCCGCTTGAAGAGCTGACGATCGGCGATTACCTGCGCCCTCACGGCATTCGCACCGCGCTGGTTGGCAAGACCCACGCGACCGCGAACATCGACGCCTTGCAACGCCTGGCGATCAACCCGGAGAGCGAACAGGCCGAAGTGCTCAACGAAGTCGGCTTCGAACCGTACTTTCGCCACGACGGCATTTTTCCCGATGACCCGCTGTTCGACGACAAACGCGAATCCGCGCCCTACACCCATTACCTGCGCGAACAAGGTTTCGACGGCAAAAACCCTTGGCACGACTGGGCCAACGCCGCCGAAGGCGAAAACGGTGAAATTCTCAGCGGCTGGCAAATGCGTCATGCGAATTTGCCAGCACGAATTCCCGAGCAACACTCAGAGACTGTCTACACTACAAATCGAGCCATCGACTTCATCACCGAGCAAGGCGAGAAATCCTGGTGTTTACACCTTTCCTATATCAAACCGCACTGGCCTTACATCGTACCGTCACCGTACCACGCTTTGTACAGTACGAAATCGATTCTCGAAGCGGTCCGGGCGACGCCCTCCGAAGCCAGCAAACACCCCGTATACACTGCCTTTCGCCAGCATGAGGAAAGCCTCAACTTTTCCCGCGACTCAGTACGATTGAATGTAATCCCCACGTACATGGGCTTGATCAAGCAAGTGGATGATCAGCTCGGGCGTCTGTTCGACTTTTTGCAGAGCAACGGCCGTTGGGACGACACACTGATCGTGTTTACCAGCGATCACGGCGACTTCCTCGGTGATCACTGGCTCGGCGAGAAGGAGTTTTTGCTGGAGCAGGCGGTGGGCGTGCCGTTGATCGTGCGCGACCCTCGGGCAGCGGCGGATATCACGCGCGGCACGGTGGATGATCGACTGGCGGAAACCATCGATGCGTTGCCGACATTTCTTGCGGCACTGGAGTTGCCGGACGCGGCGCATCGGCTCGAGGGCCGCTCGTTGATTCCGCTTCTTCACGGCGAAAATCCGGACTGGCGCCGCTATGCAATCAGCGAATACGACTACGCCTTTCAGGCGCCGGCGCGCGAGCGACTGGGCCAGCCGATCGACCGTTGCCGGATGACCATGGTGCGCAGCGAGCGCTGGAAATACCTGGCGTACGACGGCTTTCGGCCGCAGCTGTTTGATCTGTTGAATGATCCGCAGGAGCTGCGTGACCTGGGTGATGACCCGGCGTTTGCGGCAGTGCGCGAGGAGCATGCGGGGTATTTGTTTGAGTGGGTGCGGGGGTTGAAACGGCGCACGACGATCAGTCATCAAGAAATTGATTTGCGCGGGCAGCGGTTTCGCTACGGTGAGCCAGAAACCGAAAAGCTCGTGCAAATCGGCGTTTGGTGATTAAAAGCATCGCTGGCAAGCCAGCTCCCACAGGTTTTGCGTCGTTCACATCCTTTGTGTCCAACAACAATCCCTGTGGGAGCTGGCTTGCCAGCGATGGGGCCCGATCAGACGCCGACGATATCTGCGCCTTTGATGGTTTGACTGCGCTGCCCGTTCGCGCCCACCGGCACTTCACCTTTGAGTGTCACTCGACGCACTACGCGATCCTGAGTGCCGTAATCATCAATCGCGTAATGCTGCGTCGAGCGGTTATCCCAGATCGCCACATCACCGGCCTGCCAGCGCCAGCGCACGGTGTTTTCCTGGCGGATCACATGGCTCTGCAACAACCCGAACAGGTGCGCCGAATCCGCTTGCGAATAACCCTTGATGCGTTTGACGAAATGCCCCAGCAGCAAGCTCTTCTCGCCACTGATGGGGTGTACGCGCACCACCGGGTGCTCGGTCTCGTAAACGGTGGAGGTGAAGACCTTGCGATAGCGCTCCAGCTTCTCCGCCGAGACGTCCGGCTTGGCGCTGGCATAGTCGTATTCGTTGCTGTGCACGGCGACCAGTTTGTCGGCCAGCTCACGCAGCTCGGTCGGCAAGCCGTTGTACGCGGTGGCGGTGTTGGCCCACAGGGTATCGCCACCGAATGCCGGTGCCACCACCGAGCGCAGGATCGAGGCTTTCGGATAGGCGTCGACGAAGGTCACGTCGGTGTGCCACGAGTTGGCGCGCTGACCTTCAGCGCCGTCCAGTTCGAGCAGATAACGCGTGCCTTCACGCGACGGCACGGTCGGGTGCGCCACCGGTTCGCCGAGTAAATGAGCGAAGGCTTCCTGACGCTGATCGTCGAGCTGGGTCTGTTCGCGGAAGAACACGACTTTGTACTGGATCAGCGCCTGTTGAATGGCTTCGACGGTGGCGGCGTCCAGCTCACCGGACAAATGCACACCACGAATCTCGGCGCCGATACGACCGGCCACCGGATGAATTTCCAGCGCGTGGACAGCGGGTTTTACGGCGAGTGCGGCATTGCTCATGGGTAGACCCTCATCAACTGCTTACGGTTGGCGGCAGCGAAACAACGCTCTATCTATATTCCATTTACATCTAATAGATATTCACATGCTTCGTTGACGGAATAAGAGCTTGCATTTAAAACCTCTAGCAACCCTCGTCGCAAATGCCTTCGAGCTATTTTTAGGATGCCGGAAAAGCATATGGATCTTCGCCAGTTGCGCTACTTCATCGCCCTCAACGAACACCGCAGTTTTGTCCGTGCGGCGGACGCGATGGGCATCACCCAACCGGCGTTCAGCCGCAGTATTCAGGGGCTGGAGCAGGAATTCGGCTGCGTGCTGGTGGATCGCGGCAACAAGGATTTACGCCCCACCCCCGAAGGCCAAGTGGTGCTGCAACACGCCCTGAGCCTGGTGCAAGGTGCAGCGTTGCTCAGCGCGGAAGTGACGCAAATGACCAAGCTCGATGCCGGTGAGGTGCACTTCGGTTGCGGCCCGGCGCCAGCGGTGAAACTGGTGCCGGATGCGGTGGCGCAATTCATCAACGCGCACCCGAAAGTGCGCACCTGTTTTCAGGTGGATAACTGGGAAAAACTCAGCCGCGCGTTGAGCCGTGAAGAGATCGAATTCTTCATCGCCGACATCCGCCATTTCGAGTCCGACCCGAACTTTCAGACCCAGGCGCTGACACCCAAACGCGGGGTGTTTTTCTGCCGGCCCGGGCATCCGTTACTGGCCAAGGAAAGCCTGTCGACCAACGACATGTTCGACTACCCGTTGGCAACCACGCTGATCCCGCCGGGCATTCGCAAATTGCTGGCGAACCTCAGTGGGCGCATCGATTTTTCCCCGACCATCGAGACCGAGCATTTTCCGGCGTTGGTGAAAGTGGTGCTGCAATCGAATGCGATTGGCGTGGGCACGGAAGAGGCGTTTGTCGAGGACATTGCCAAGGGTTCGCTGGTGTTGCTGCACTGGCGCAATTTGCCGCAGAACCTGGAGAGCATGAATGCACGCTGCGGGATCGTCAGTCGCACCGGGTTCAGGTTGTCGCCGGCGGCGCGGGCGATGATCGAGACGTTGGTGGCGGTGGATCGGCAGGAAGTCAGCCTCGCTGTTTAAAGATCAAAAGATCGCAG
>NZ_AKJD01000078.1 GCF_000282515.1 Pseudomonas sp. GM80 | reverse complement strand
GAGCTGCCGCAGGCTGCGATCTTTTGATCTGTTTTTTAACAATCAAAGGCAAGATCAAAAGATCGCAGCCTGCGGCAGCTCCTACAGGGTGTCATTCTTTCGCAGTGCCTTGAGGAGTTTCAGTTGATGTCCGAAACCAACAAACCGTTGGTCACAGACCCGGTATCGCCCTACGAATCATTCAATTCCAGAAAACTCCACGAAGCCGCCGAACGCGCCCTTGATCATTACCTCGCGCCCGCGCAGATCATGGCCACGCCCTACAGTCCAAGCAGCATGTTTAGGGTCAACCCACAAACCGATACTGAATCGTTGCTGGCAAATGCTTGCGAATCTCTGGCCTCGGCGACGGTCATGCTCGGTGATTTCGCCGGGGCGCTGGAAGGCCCCAGCCGCAATACTTTGCTAGGGATTGCGCAAGTGGTGATGTTGGGGGAGTTGGCGGTGAATCAGGCGTTGGATAACGTTATGCCTAAAGGATAGACGCCAACCGTTCTGGCCCCATCGCGAGCAGGCTCACTCCTACATGGTGCAGCGGTGATCACAGGTTATGTGTTCGACGATTATCCCTTGTAGGAGTGAGCCTGCTCGCGATGGCGGTCTGCAGGGCACCATCTATTCCAGGCAACAAAAAAGCCCGGACAGCTTTCGCTTGTCCGGGCTTTGAGGATCAAAAGATCGCAGCCTTCGGCAGCTCCTACAGGGATCGATGTAGGAGCTGCCGCAGGCTGCGATCTTTTGCTTTTAGCGGTTAAACCGCTCCACCAACGAGTATTGCGTGTTGGCAGTCTTGGTCAGCTCTTCACTCAACAACGCCGAGTTATGCGCCTGTTCCGAGGTCTGATCCGCCAGCTCCGAAATATTGCTGATGTTGCGGCTGATCTCTTCAGCCACCGCACTTTGCTCTTCCGTCGCCGCAGCAATCTGCGTGGTCATGTCGGTGATGTTGGCCACCGCTTCACTGATCCCGACCAACGCCTGATCCGCTTCCAGCACCCGCGCCACACCTTCTTCGGCCTGGCGATGCCCGGCTTCCATGGTCTGCACGGCACTCGAAGCCGTCTGCTGCAACTTGGCGATCAAGGCGTGAATCTGCCCGGTCGATTCGCTTGTGCGTTGCGCTAACTGGCGAACTTCGTCAGCCACCACGGCAAAACCACGGCCCATTTCACCTGCACGTGCGGCTTCAATCGCAGCGTTGAGCGCCAGCAGGTTGGTCTGATCGGCGATGCCTTTGATCACATCAACCACGCCGCCGATTTCGTCGCTGTCCTTGGCTAATTGGGTCACGGTCAGGCCGGTTTCGCCGACCACCACCGACAAGCGCTGAATGGCTTCGCGGGTTTCCCCGGCGATGTCACGACCACGACCGGTCAGGCGATTGGCTTTCTGGGTGGCGTCGGCAGTGCGCTGCACGTGGCTTGCCACTTCCTGAGTGGTCGCGGCCATCTGGTTGACGGCGGTGGCGACCTGTTCGGTTTCCACGCGCTGACGTTCCAGGCCGCTGGAGCTGTTGTGCGCCAGGGCGTCGGACTGTTTGGCCTGATCAGTCAGGTGTTCGGCGGTGTCCTGCAGACGGGTCAGGCAGGTTTTCAGGCGGGCTTCCTGGCTGAGGATCGACATTTCCAGACGCGCCTGGGCGCCACGGCTGTCGGTGTACATCTGTGCGATCAACGGGTCGGAGGTGGTTTGCTCGGCCAAACGCAACAGGCGCTTGAGCCCGCGTTGCTGCCATTGCAGGCCCATCAGGCCCAGTGGCACCGACAGACCGGCGGCGAGGGCAAAGCCCCACTGCGAGTTCAGGGTGGCGCCGATCACGAAGCCCAGTTGGCTGACCAGAATGAACGGCAGCCAGTCTTGCAGCACCGGCAGCCATTTGTCGCTGGAAGGGATCGCCGACTTGCCTTGGTTGATGCGTTGGTAGAGCGCTTCGGCGCGGCGGATCTGTTCGGCGGTGGGTTTGATCCGCACCGATTCGTAACCGACCACCTGATTGCCGTCGAACACCGGTGTTACATAGGCGTTAACCCAGTAATGGTCACCGGTCTTGCAGCGATTCTTGACAATGCCCATCCATGGCAAGCCTTGTTTCAATGTGCCCCACATGTGCGAAAACACCGCAGCCGGGACGTCGGGGTGACGGACCAGGTTGTGCGGCGCACGGATCAGTTCTTCTCGCGAAAACCCGCTGATTTCAACGAACGCATCGTTGCAGTAGGTGATCACGCCCTTGGCGTCGGTTGTGGAGATCAACCGCTGCTGAGCCGGGAAAGTCCGTTCGCGTTGTGTAATGGGCTGGTTATTACGCATGGTTTTTCAATCCGCAAGGCTTTGAAAGGTTGTCGGCGGTGACAGCTTTTTATTGAAATTTTTTTTCAATAATCGGCACAGCGTCGCAAAACGGCGCTTGCTTCAGCCAGCGAGCATCGGATAGGTGAACAGGCCGAAATGCAGCAGATTCAGCCCGAAGTGCGTGGCGATGGCCGCGCCGAGCCCGCCAAAACGGTAGGCCAGACCATAGCCGACACCCGCCAGCCCTGCCAGCAACACCCAGGTCCAGCCTGCGCCGGCATGCGCCAGCGCAAACACCAGTGACGCCAGCAGCAGTGCGAGGTTTTCACCGTAAGGCAGATGTTTGAAGTGGCGACTGAGACCGCCCTGTATATAGCCGCGAAACAAGGCTTCCTCGACCAGCGTTACCAGCAGCAGGTTGTTCAGCACCCACAACCACGATTGATCCGGCCACTTCGGCACCCAGGCGATCACGCCGAGCAACATGGCGCCGCCGAGCGCGAGGATCACGCTCAACGTCAGGGCGAGGGCGGTAGCGTACACCGTCAGGCGCAAGGAACGCCGCGCGACGATCCACGGGCAGACCAGCAACAGCCAGAAGCCAATCAGCGGTTTGTCGAGATTCATGTACATCGCGAACGGCACGGCGTCGTCGGTGAAACGCTGCGGGTCGATTGCCCGGCCATTGGAAAAACCCGGCAGCCAATGCAGCGCCAGCGCCACAGCGAGAACGACAAACAGGCCATGACCGAGAAACCGTGCGACCGGTACTTTTTGCAGATTCACGGCGAAACCGGCGAACACCAGCAGCCCAATGGAGATCAGTGCCAGCCAGCCGAGTTGGCCGTAGCTCAGTGCCAGGCCGTAGCCGAGGCTGAGAAGTGCCAGATAGAGCCATGGCAACGCCTTCATCGAAAGTCCCTGTGGAAAATTGTGGAAGGGCTTTCTACACGGGTGAAGGCGTGGGGACAAGTAATGCTGCGGCGGTAAACCGGGACAGATACCCATGACGCACCACCTGTAGGAGCTGCCGAAGGCTGCGATCTTTTGACGTTGGTTTTTCAAGATCAAAAGATCGCAGCCTTCGGCAGCTCCTACAGGGTTTTGTGCAGGGATGAAGATCTAGTGCAGGTTGAGTCTGGCGGCGGCGCGTTCGGTGATTTCCGTGCGCAGCTTCAGCGACGGCGCAGCACGCAGGCGGGCCTCAGCGACAATCGCGCTCGGCGCAACGTCCGGGCTGCCCGCGTTGAACGGCGGCGCTGGGGCGTATTCCAGTTGCAGCTGGATCAGTTGCGCCGCGTCGGCACCCACCAACTCTTCAGCCAGCACCAAGGCAAAATCAATCCCCGCCGTGATCCCGCCGCCGGTAAACAGGTTGCCGTCACGCACGACCCGATCCTTCACCGCAATCGCGCCGAGCGTTGGCAGCAAATCGTGATAAGCCCAGTGCGTCGTCGCGCGTTTACCTTGCAGCAGACCCGCCGCGCCCAGCACCAGCGAACCGGTGCACACCGATGTTACATAACGCGCCTGGGCCGCCTGGCGTTTGATGAAACTCAGCGTTTGCTCATCTTCCATCAACGGCCCGACACCGCCACCGCCCGGTACGCAGATCACATCAAGATCAGGGCAATCCTCAAACGTCGTGGTCGGTTTCAGCAGCAGGCCGGTGCTGGCAGTGACCGGCATCAGATCCTTCCAGATCAAATGCACCTGAACGTCCGGTAACGACGCGAGCACGTCATAGGGCCCGGTCAGGTCGAGTTGCTGAACCTGCGGAAACAACAGAAAACCGATCTGCAGCGTCATTGTTCTTGCTCCATGAAAAGGGGTGGACGGCTTCACTGTAGGCGCGTAGGTTCTGGCGTATACGCCAATAACCCCACGAATTACGCCAAATGCCCAAAGCCATCCACGTACTCGCGTTCGCCAACATGCAGATCCTCGACGTCACCGGGCCGTTGCAGGTGTTCGCCTCGGCCAACGACCTTGCCCGTCAGCGCGGCTTGCCCATTCCTTATGCGCCGAGCGTGATTGCCAGCGGCGGCGGGGCGGTGATGTCCTCGGCAGGCTTGGCGGTATTGGCCGAACCCTTGCCACAGGAACCCAGCGACACATTGATCATCGCCGGTGGCTGGGGCATTTATCCCGCTGCTGAAGATATGCCGCTGGTGGATTGGGTGCGCGAACACGCGGCGAAATGCCGGCGCGTGGCCTCGGTATGTACCGGCGCATTTCTGCTGGCGGCGAGTGGCTGGCTCGATGGCCGGCGCGTGGTTACGCACTGGACGCGTTGCGAACAATTGGCGCAGCAGCATCCCAATCTTCAGGTCGAGGCCAATCCTATCTTCATCAACGACGGGCCGGTGTGGACGTCGGCCGGGGTCACCGCCGGAATCGATCTGGCATTGGCGATGGTCGAGGAAGATCTCGGCAGCGACATCGCGCTGGATGTCGCCCGGCATCTGGTGGTGTTCCTCAAGCGCCCGGGCGGGCAATCGCAGTTCAGCGTGACCTTATCGCTGCAAAACCAAGGCAACCGTTTTGATGAGCTGCACGCGTGGATCGCCGAAAACCTGACCTGCGATCTTGGCGTGCCGACCCTCGCCGAACAGGCCGGCATGAGCGAACGCAGTTTCGTCCGCCACTACCGCGCCGACACCGGCCAGACTCCGGCGCGGGCGATTGAATTGATCCGGGTCGAGACGGCGCGGCGGCTGTTAAGCGACACCGGGCTGCCGGTTAAACGCATTGCGGCCAATTGCGGGTTTGGCAGTGAAGAAACTTTGAGACGCAGTTTTCTACGCGCCATCGGCGTGACACCGCAGGCTTATCGCGAGCGCTTTTCGGTCAGTGCTGCAACAGAACCAGTATTACCTTGAGGGTTTCCTGCGGTGCTTCCTTCGGGTTCAGATAGACTGCGCAGCTTATTCTGCCGACCGACTTCAAGGACGATGCATGTCACGCAAATCGCTGTTTGCTCTGCTGGTACTCATCGGGATGCTGGCCGGTTGCGCTTCGCCGCCACCGTCATTGCCGGACACCCCGCAACGCCGTGAGTTGATGGAGCGCATGTTTGCCAAGTCGACGATCATGCTGTCGCTCAAGGAACTCGACGCACACGCTGCCGCCGAGCCGGGTGGAGCAAAGCGCCAAGTCTCTGCAGATGAGGCAGTGGCCAGCCATAAGAAACAAATGAGTGTCGACCTGCCCGCCGCCTACTGGGCGCAGCGACGTACAAACCTTGCGCAACTGATCGATGCCAGGGCCAAGGGCGAGGCCATTGGTCTGGCGGCTTATAAAGAGAAGTACTTCGAGCAATTGTCCCAGGCGACGACGCCTGTGCTCACGGCTCTGGCCAATGCGCCGAGGATGGACGCGCTGCCGGAGTTTGCGCTGGTGCTGCCCAACGATCATCAGCTCAGTTACTTCTACCTGATGACCGTCGCGGATGAGACGTTCTGGGAAATTGAGCAGTTTTACCAGCACATGGCCGATCTGGATGCCCAGTACGGCGTGTGCGCGCTGTACCCGGATTGCTACCGACCGGACTTCCGCACGGCTAAGCCTCGGCTTCCGCCACCTGATTGAAATACTTGCTCCGATCCGGGGTAAACGTCACCCGCATCTTCGTCCGCGAGCACGTCAGCGAGCGCTCTTCACGCAAATCGATATCCAGATTCTCCCCACGCAAACCTTGCCACTGGGCGAGGTATTTCAGCGAGCCGTACTTTTCATTCTTTTTCAGGCTGCGACTGACGCCACCTTTCCAGCCGAGCACCGGCAGTTCGTCGGCGAGGCAGCGTTGGGCGAGGTCGGGGAAACGGGTGGCGCGCTGGCGGCCGATTTCCCAGCATTTGATCAGGCCTTGGTCGGCGGCTTCCCAGAGTTGGCTGCGAGTGAGGCCGCTGCGCAGGGGCAAGTCGATGGCGCGCTGGACGTGGTGGGTCATTCCGGTTCCTTGAATTCGGGTTTTATTGGACAGCTCCGCTGTGCCCGTTGCGGTGGATGGTAGGGGGCGATGTAACAGCTGGCAACAGGGTATTTCCGGGTGTGACCGCGAGGTGCGGGGGAGGGTGGACGCGGCATATGTTGACCACCTGTAGTCCATTGCCATGCGAATTTGTGGCGAGGGGATTTATCCCCGATGGGCTGCGCAGCGGCCCCAAAGTCAGAAAATTCGGTACTTCCGGGGGAATTGGTTGGAGGATTTTGGGGCTGCTTTGCAGCCCATCGGGGATAAATCCCCTCGCCACAGGGGGGGGGGTGACACATCATTTTTTGGTGCGTAAGTCCTACAAACGCGGGTGTTTATGGGCAATTTCCTACAACCCCTGGCGAACTTTACGGCTGCCACTCACTCTTTTCCCCACTCAACTTGCGATCCAGAAAACTCGCCGCGCTGATCAACGCCAGATGCGTCAGCGCTTGCGGCGTATTGCCCAGATGCCGGCCATGGCTGTCGAACTCCTCGGCGTATAAACCCAGCGGGTTGGCGTACCTCAGCAATTGCTCAAACTCCAGATGCGCCTTTTCCACCTGCCCGGCCCGGGCCAGGCATTCGACGTACCAGAACGAACACGCGGCAAACGCGCCTTCGGTGCCGGACAGCCCGTCAATGTTCACGTCATCGTTGCGATAGCGGTAAACCATGCCGTCGCGCACCAGATGCTTTTCAATCGCCGCAAGCGTCGACAACCAGCGCGGATCCTTGGCGCTGACAAAGCGCACCAGCGGCATCAGCAGCATCGAACCATCGAGCGCGGTGCCGCCCTTGTACTGGACGAAATGTCCGCGCTCTTCATCCCAGAAGTTGTCCCAGATGTCGGCATAGATCGCCTGTCGTGTCTGATCCCATTGCGCAAACGGCGCCGGCAGCGAGCGTTTTGAAGCCAGACGGATTGCCCGGTCCAGCGCCACCCAGCACATCAATCGTGAATGCAGAAAGTGATGCTGTTCGCCGCGCATTTCCCAGATGCCGACATCAGTCGTCTGCCACGTTTCACAGACTTGATCGACGACTTCGCGCACATGCTTCCAGCCCTCATGGGAAATCGCGTCGCCGTATTTGTTGACCAGATACACCGCGTCCATCAACTCGCCAAAGATGTCGAGCTGGATCTGATCGTAAGCGCCATTGCCGATGCGCACCGGTTTTGCGCCGCCGTGTCCTGACAGGTGATCCAGTTCGGTTTCCGGCAACTCCTGTTGACCGTCGATGGCGTACAAAATGTTTAGCTTCATCGGTTGCCCGTGGCAATCGCTGACCCGCCCGCGCAGCCAGCCCATGTAGGCGTTGGCTTCGCCGACAAACCCCAGGCGCATGAACGCATACACGGTAAACGAGGCGTCGCGAATCCACGTGTAGCGGTAGTCCCAGTTGCGTTCGCCGCCGGGGGTTTCCGGCAGGCCGAAGGTGGCAGCGGCGAGTATCGCGCCGTGTTTGCGTGAGGTCAGTAGCTTGAGAGCGAGGGCCGAGCGATTGACCATTTCTCGCCAGCGTCCGCGATAGATCGACTGGCCGAGCCAGTCACGCCAGAACTTCAGCGTACGTTCCATGCACAGTTGCGCGGCGCCTTCTCCGAAGCGTGGATCGTCCTCGCCACCGAGCAGAAACGCGGCGGTTTGATCCTGCTTCAACGTGAAGGAAGCGACCGCCGCCCCGGTATCAATCTGCAGCGCCTGATCCGAGGCCAGGCGCAATGACGGCTGACCCTCGGCGCTGAAAATCACTGTTTGTTCGTCCATCCGCGCGCGCGTGTCAGCTCGGGCGTAATCGTGGCGCACCGCGCAGCGCACGTGAAACGTCGCCTCGCCGCTGACCACCCGCACCCGGCGCATCAGCAGTGGCAAATCATCCTCGCTGTCGCCCACCGGCAGCAGGTCGGTGACTTCAACCACCGCGCGCTCACTCAGCCAACGGGTTTGCATCACGTTGGTGTCGGGCAGGTAAATTTGTTCGCGACGGGCATCGGGCAAGTCCGGTGTGATCTGAAAAATCCCCGCGTCGGGCGTGTCCAGCAACGCACAGAAAATTGACGGACTGTCGAACTCCGGCCAACAGAAAAAATCCACGCTGCCACGATCGTTGACCAGCGCTGCACTGCGCATGTCACCGATGATGCCGTGGGCGTCGATGGGGCTTTGTCGTTCCAGGTGATGCTCAGCCATTGCCGCGAAACTCCGGATAGAGGCTCATGCCGCCGTCGATGAACAGGGTGGTGCCGACTATGTAATCGGAGGCGTCGGAAGCCAGAAAAACCACCGCGTTGGCGACGTCTTCGGCATCGCCGATGCGGCCGTAGGGAATGAGTTTGAGCAGCTCTTGTTCAGCATCGCCGGTGGTCGCCGAGACATTGATCGGCGTGCGAATCGCCCCCGGTGCGATGCCGTTGATGCGAATACGTTGATGGCTGACTTCCTGCGCGAGGGTCTGCATCAACTGATCGACACCGCCCTTGGACGCTGCGTAATTGACGTGCCCGGCCCACGGAATGCGCTGGTGCACCGAGCTCATGTGAATGATCTTGCCCGCCGCGCGGGACACGCCTTCACGCACACCCTGGCGATTGAAAATCCGCAGCGCGGCGCGGGCGCAGAGGAACTGGCCGGTGAGGTTGACGCTGATGACCGCGTTCCAGTCATCCAGCGACATATCCACAGCGGCGGCGTCTTTTTGCAGGCCGGAGTTGGCGATCAGGATGTCCAGCGAGCCGAAGGCGTCGAGGGTCTCGGCGAACAGCCGTTCGACCTGATCTTCTTTCGACACATCGGCACCGATGGCCAGCGCTTGCCCACCGTCGGCGATGATCTGGCGGGCCAGTGTTTCGGCCGGTTCTGCCTGACGGTTGTAGTTGATGACCACGGCGGCGCCGGCAGCGGCGAGGGCTTTGGCGGCGGCGTGGCCGATGCCGGAACTGGCGCCGGTGATCAGGGCAACCTGGCCGGTGAGGGAGATGTGCATGCAGGGTCGCGCCTTGAGTGAGGGCTTATTAAGCTGACCGGCGGCCTGCCAATAGAGTTCATTCCAGTGGGTTTTGTGGTGAGCGCTCGGGTCTCATCGCGGGCAAGCCCGCTCCCACAATGATCGATGTTGTGCCCGAATTTTATGTCCACCCTATTCCCTGTGGGAGCGGGCTTGCCCGCGATGGGGCCTTCACATTCCACCAACAATTGCGCGCTTCCACGCCTCCCGACGCTATGGCAACGTGGCGGCCCCTGATGAGGCTGCAGTCCATGGCAAACCCCTACCGCGAATTATTCACCGCACCTGGCGCGCGCAATTTTGTCTTGGCCGGGATGATCGCGCGCATGCCGATTTCGATGACCGGCATCGGCGTGATCACCATGCTCTCGCAACTCAAGGGCGGCTATGCGTTGGCCGGTGCTGTGGCGGCGACGTTTGCCCTGGCCACGGCATTCTGCGCGCCGCAGGTGTCGCGCTTGGTCGACCGCTTCGGGCAGGGAAAAATTCTTCCGGTGTCGGCGTTGATCGGCGGTGGCGCGCTGCTGCTGTTGCTGCTGTGTACGCGGTTGCAGGCGCCGACCTGGACGCTGTTTGTTTTTGCCGCGCTGGCCGGTTGCATGCCGAGCATGTCGGCGATGGTGCGCGCACGCTGGACCGAGATCTATCGCGGCCAGCCACAATTGCAGACCGCCTATGCGCTGGAATCGGTGCTCGATGAAGTCTGTTTCATCGTCGGTCCGCCGTTGTCGGTGGGGTTGTGCGTGGCGGTGTTTCCCGAGGCCGGGCCACTGGCGGCGCTGTTGGCGCTGGCGATCGGCGTGACGGCGTTTGTCGCCCAGCGCAGCACCGAGCCCCCCGTGCATCCACATGCCAGCGAGCACCAAGGCTCGATCATTGGGTCAACGGACGTTCAGTTGCTGCTGGCGCTGATGATCGCCATGGGCATCATCGTTGGCGTGATCGATGTGGTCAGCGTTGCGTTTGCCCAGCAACAGGGGCAACCGGCGGCGGCGAGTATCGTGTTGTCGGTGTACGCGATCGGTTCATGCCTGGCCGGCATCGCCTTCGGTGCGATGCGCTCGAAACTGCCGTTGCCGCAGCTGTTTCTCTACGGCGGCGTGGCGACGGCGGTGACCACGTTACCGCTATTATTGGCGAGCAATATTGTCGGGCTGTCGGTGGCGGTGTTCATCGCCGGGCTGTTTTTTTCGCCGACGTTGATCGTGGCGATGGCATTGATTGAACGTATTGTGCCGCCGGCCAAGTTGACCGAGGGCCTGACCTGGCTGGTGACCGGTTTGAGTATCGGCGTGGCGATTGGCGCTGCCGGCTCCGGCTGGCTGGTAGATGCCTTCGGTGCTCGTAGTGGGTTCTGGCTGGCGATCGCGGCGGGCGCAGTCGTCCTCGGCTCCGCCGTACAAAGCTTCCGCCACCTCAAATAATGCTATCCCTGTAGGAGCTGTCGAGTGAAACGAGGCTGCGATCTTTTGATTTATAACGATCAAGATCAAAGATCGCAGCCTCGTTTCACTCGACAGCTCCTACAAAGCGGAGGTGGTAGCTGTTTACCAGCCGCGTCCCGAGTTGACCCAGAAGTTTACTGACAGTGAGGTTGAGACCGATTCCACCTGATGGAACCAGCCCTCCGGCAGGAACAACAAATCTCCAGCCTCGAGGGTCACGCGCAAAAACGTCACGTTGCGTGCCGTCGGGAAACGCTGATAGTCCGGCGCATCCGGGTTGAAATCGCAGCCGTCCAGGCCACCCGTCGGTGCGGTCGACCAAGTGCCCAGGGCTTCACGGTGATGCGGCGCGGCGAGGGTGAATTTTTTCTGGCCCCAGACCTGGGCGAACAGATTGTCGGTGTCATCGCGGTGCAGCGGCGTCAACGTACCCTTTGGCCCGATCCAGATGCGCGGCGGGATGAACAGCGAGGTGTCGAAGTAGGGCGGGTATTGGATCTGCTGCATCAATGCCGCCGGGAGGATGTTGTTGCCCATATACGCCGGTGGCTCACCATCGACACCCTTGACCGCCGGCTGATCCAGCGAGGCTATGAAATCGGCCATTGATGTGGAGCGGAAATCACGCTCGGTGGAAAAGGTTTTCTTCACGTAATCACCGTGACGCGTGATGCCTTGCAACTCGGCAAAATGCACCAGCGATTCTTCGCGGCTGAGTTTGAACAAGGGCCAGTCGTGCAGCGCATCGCTGATCACCACCGGAACGCCGTTGGGCAGGTAACGGCTTTCAAACTCCATCAGTGACATCTCACTGCGTGATCGCCGCTCGACCACGGTTTGCATCGGCAGGCTGGCGGTAATCTTTTCGCTGAAACGCGGCGGGGTCGGATAACGCTTGTTCATGTCGACCTTTTCCACCGCGCCGCCGCCCTGGCGGGCGTGGTCGATGATTTGCGGCAGCAGCGTCGCCAGGCCCATGTTGCCGCCGATTTTCAAGCGCGCGCTGGCGAACAGTTCTTCGACGTTGGCGATGCCGGCCATGATCGCGAGGAAATCGCTCTCGGCGACTTCAATCGTCACATCCGGGCTGGCATGGCGGCCTGCTTCGGTACGAGTGCCTGCGCCGATTTGCGACCAATAGGCCTGCTGAGGTCCAAAGATGAATTGGAAAATGCCTTCGATACCGACGGCATCTGCGTTGGCGAACAGTTTGCCCAGAATGCTCTGCAGGTCCACGGTGCTTCCTCTTTATTGGTTTTGTCCTGAACAGTTAACGAGGGCTTGCCGGCGGAAATTACAGCGCACGGACTAATTTACACCCGGGCGCAACCGTTCTCTTCTACAGATAACTTTCGAGGAACGCATGGTGACCAAGCTGACCCTGCTGTGCCTGCCGTACTCCGGCGCCAGTGCCATGGTCTACAGTCGTTGGCGGCCGAAAATGCCGCAATGGTTGCATTTGCAACCGGTGGAGTTGCCGGGTCGCGGAGCGCGTTTCGGCGAGCCGCTGCACACCGATATGCGCGTACTGGCGATGCAGTTGGCCAAGGAGCTGCGCCCGGCTCTCAAAGCGCCTTATGCCTTGTTCGGGCACAGCCTGGGCGCGCTGCTGGCCTGCGAGATGGCCCATGCCTTGCGCGCATTGGGTTGCCCGGAGCCTGTGGCGTTGTTCGCCTCGGGAACCGCGGCGCCGACGATGCGGGCCGACTATGATCGGGGTTTTGCCGAGCCCAAGAGCGACGCAGAGTTGATCGACCAGTTGCGCACTCTCAACGGTACCAGCGAAGAGGTGCTTGCCAATCAGGAGCTGATGAGCCTGACTCTGCCGATCCTGCGGGCTGATTTTCAGTTATGCGGCAAATTCCAGCCGGTGCAGCGACCGCTGCTCAGCTGTCCGGTGCATGTGCTCGGTGGCAAGGCTGACCGCGCCACCACCGAGCAATTGATCGGCTGGAGCAAGGAAACCCGTGGCAGTTTCTCGGTGGACATGCTCGCCGGCGGCCATTTCTTCATCCACGAGCACGAAGCCAAAGTACTCAAGGTGATCAAGGATCAGCTCGACGTGCATCACCGCCGGCACGCCATGGTCGCAACGGCCTGAACACTGCGCGGCGCCCTCGTGCAGGAGTTGCCGCAGGCTGCGATCCTTTGATCCTGGGCTTTCAAACAGGATCAAAAGATCGCAGCCTCGTTTCACTCGTCAGCTCCTGCAGGGGTTGTTTTAACGACAGATAACCCTCGTTATGCCTCCCGCCTGATAGTTGTTCTCAATCGCTAATTTTTCCGCTTTGCATTCGTTTTATAGGGACGACGTGCCTTTGTGCTTCCTGCCTACTGATCCGGATGCTAAGAAATGAATGCTGAAGACTCCTTGAAACTCGCTCGCCGGTTTATCGGGTTGCCCCTGGAAAAGCGCCAGATGTTCCTTGCGGCCTTGCACAAGGAGGGCGTGGATTTCGCCCGGTTCCCGATCCCTGAAGGGGTTGCGGCAGAGGATCGCCAAGCGCTGTCCTACGCGCAACAGCGCATGTGGTTTCTCTGGCAGTTGGACCCACAGAGCGGCGCCTACAACCTGCCGGGCGCGGTGCGCCTGACCGGTCGTCTGAGCCTGGCGGCACTCGAGGCCGCGTTCGCCAGCCTGGTAGCGCGTCATGAAACCCTGCGCACAGTGTTCCAGCGCCAGGCCGATGACAGCCTGCTGCAAGTGCCGGCGCAAGCGCCGCTGATCATCGAACACGTGGATTTCAGTGCATTGCCGAGTGCCGAGCGCGAGCTGGCAGTGGCCGAGGCCGCGCAACAACAGTCGCTGCTGCCGTTCGATCTGGCGGTCGGTCCGCTGTTGCGGGTCAAGCTGCTCAAGCTCGCCGAGCAAGAACACGTGCTGCTGCTGACCTTGCATCACATCGTTTCTGACGGCTGGTCGATGAACGTACTGATCGACGAATTCATTCGTTGCTACGACGCCCATGAAGCCGGTCAGTCGCCGCAGTTGGCGCCCTTGCCGATCCAGTACCGCGACTATGCGCTGTGGCAGCGCCGCTGGCTCGAAGCCGGTGAGCAGACGCGCCAACTGGAATATTGGCAAGCACAACTGGGCAGCGAGCATCCGGTGCTGGAACTGCCGACCGATCACCCGCGACCGGCGATGCCGAGCTACCAGGGCACCCGTTACGAATTCGCCGTCGACTCGGCACTCGCCGAGCAACTGCGCAGCGCGGCCCAACAACACAACATCACCTTGTTCATGTTGCTGCTCGGCGCCTTCAATGTGCTGTTGCATCGTTATACCGGGCAGTCCGATATACGCGTCGGCGTACCGATCGCCAACCGTAACCGTGGTGAGATCGAAGGCTTGATCGGCTTCTTCGTCAACACCCAAGTGTTGCGCAGCGAACTCGATGGCCAGACCCGCGTTGCCGATTTGCTGCGCGCGGTCAAAGAGACCGCGCTCGGCGCCCAGGCTCATCAGGACTTGCCGTTCGAACGACTGGTCGAAGCACTGAAGCTGGAGCGCAGCCTCAGCCATACGCCGCTGTTCCAGGTGATGTACAACCACCAGCCGCAAGTCGCCGACATCAGCACCGTCAGCACCGCCTCTGGCCTGGAGCTGGGGGTGATCGAGTGGCAGGGCCGCACCACTCAGTTCGACTTGACCCTGGATACCTACGAAAAGGCCGGCAAGTTGCACGCCGCGCTGACCTACGCCAACGATCTGTTCGAGCCGCAGACCATCGAGCGCATGGCGCAACACTGGCTCAATCTGCTGCGTGGCATGGTCGAGGGCAGCGCGCAGCGCATCGCTGATCTGCCGTTGCTGGAAGCTGCCGAATATCAACGTATCGTTCATGACTGGAACCGCGTTGACGTCGCCCAGGCAGACGCTGCGTGCATCCATCAACTGATCGAACAACAAGTCGCCGCTCAGCCACAGGCGCAGGCCGTGACCTTCGGCGAGCACGCGTTCAGCTACGCCGACATCGATGTGCGGGCCAATCGCCTGGCGCACAAGCTGATCGAATGCGGCGTCGGCCCGGAAGTGCGCGTCGGCGTGGCCATGCAGCGTTCCGAGCAGTTGTTGGTGGCGCTGTTGGCCGTACTCAAGGCAGGCGGTGCTTACGTGCCGCTGGATCCTGATTACCCGGCCGACCGCGTGGCCTACATGCTTGAAGACAGCCGCGCGAGGGTGCTGTTGACCGAGCAGGCCGTGGCCGCCAACCTCAGCGTCGGTGCCGGCACGCAGGTGTTGTTGCTCGACGACATCGACGCGCAACTGGTCGCTTTCGCGCACACCGCGCCGGTCACCGCCGTTACTGCGGACAACCTTGCCTACGTGATCTACACCTCCGGTTCGACCGGCAAGCCGAAAGGCGTAGCCATCGCGCACCGCAACGTACAGGCGCTCATTGAATGGTCGCGCAGCGTCTACAGCCGCGACGATATTCAAGGGGTGCTGGCCTCGACCTCGGTGTGCTTCGACCTGTCGGTGTGGGAGTTGTTTGTCACCCTGGCCAACGGGGGCTCGCTGGTGATTGCGCGCAATGCGCTTGAGTTGCCACAACTGCCGGCGCGCGATCAAGTTCGCCTGATCAACACCGTGCCATCGGCGATCAATGCCTTGCAGCGTGACAACGCCATTCCGGCCAGCGTGCGCATCATCAATCTGGCGGGTGAGCCGCTGAAACAGAGCCTCGTCGAGGCGCTGTACCAGCAGGCCAGTGTCGAACATGTCTACGACCTGTACGGCCCGTCGGAAGACACCACTTATTCCACCTGGACCCGCCGTGAAGCGGGTGGCGCAGCCAATATTGGCCGGCCATTGACCGGCACCACCAGCTACCTTCTCGACGCGGATCTGCAACCGGTGCCACAAGGCGTTGCCGCCGAGTTGTATCTGGCCGGCGCGGGTATCACTCGCGGTTATCTGGGACGTGCGGCGATGACCGCCGAGAAGTATGTGCCAAATCCGTTCGCCGGCAACGGTGAGCGTCTGTATCGCACCGGCGACCTGACTCGCTACCAGATCGATGGCGCATTGCGATACGTCGGGCGTATCGACCATCAGGTTAAAGTGCGCGGTTTCCGTATTGAACTCGGCGAAATCGAAGCACGCCTGTTGCAGCAAGATGAAGTCCGCGAGCTGGCGGTGCTGGCACAGGAAGGCGCCAGCGGTCAGCAACTGGTGGCGTACATTGTGCCGAGTGACGTCAGCGTGCTGGCGGCCGACGCCGATGCCCAGGCGAGCCTGCGCGAAACGCTGAAAGCGGCACTGCGTCAGCATCTGCCCGATTACATGGTGCCGGCGTACCTGCTGTTCCTTGAGCAGTTGCCGCTGACCCCTAACGGTAAACTCGATCGCAAGGCCTTGCCGGCGGTCGATGGCAGCCAGCAGCAGCGCGAACACGTTGCGCCGCGCAGCGCCATGGAAAAGGCCTTGGCGGCGATCTGGCAGGACGTGTTGTCGATTGATAACGTCGGCCTCGAAGACAACTTCTTCGAACTGGGCGGCGACTCCATCGTCTCGATGCAAGTGGTCAGCCGCGCACGTCAGGCCGGGATCGTGCTCAGCCCCAAAGAACTGTTCCAGTACCAGACCGTCCGTAGCCTGGCGCAAGTCGCCCGACGGGGTGAACAGAACCTCATCGATCAAGGCCCTGCCGTCGGCGCGGTGGCGTTGGCACCGGTGCAACAGTGGTTCTTCGAACAAGCCATCCCGCAGCGTCAGCACTGGAACCAGTCGTTGCTGCTGCAACCGCAGCAAGCCATCGATGCGTCGGCGCTGGATCGCGCACTGAAGCAATTGCTCAGTCATCACGACGGTCTGCGTCTGCGTTTCGAGCATCAGGCCGATGGCTGGCAGCAGGCATACGCAGCTGTTTCCGAGCAGTCGGTGCTGTGGCAGCGCGATGCGCAGTCGCTTGAACAACTCAATGCGCTGTGTGATGAAGCGCAGCGCAGTCTGGATCTGAGCAATGGGCCATTGTTGCGCGCATTGCTGGTGAGCCTGGCTGACGGCACTCAACGTGTGTTGCTGGTGGCCCATCACTTGGTCATCGACGGTGTGTCGTGGCGCGTGTTGCTGGAAGATCTGCAGCAGGCGTACACCGACACTGTGAAGGGCTCGGTGGCGACGTTGCCGGGCAAGACCAGCTCGTACCAGCACTGGGTCGCACGCTTGCAGGAACATCTGCCAGCCTTCACTGAAAGCCTTGATTACTGGCAGGCGCAACTGCGCGATACGGCGGGTGGCGAGTTGCCGTGCGAGCGTCCGGAGGGCGCCCTGGAAAACCGCTTCGAGCAAAAAATCGAGCTGAAACTCGACGCCGAACAAACCCGCAAACTACTGCAGCAGGCGCCGGCGGCGTATCGCACTCAGGTCAACGATCTGCTGCTGACCGCGCTCGCCCGCGTGGTGTGTCGCTGGAGCGGCCAGGCCAGCACCCTGATTCAACTGGAAGGGCACGGCCGTGAAGACCTGTTCGCCGACATCGACCTGACCCGCACGCTGGGCTGGTTCACCAGCCTGTTCCCGGTCAACCTGATGCCGACGGACAGCCTCGGCGCGTCGATCAAAGCCATCAAGGAACAACTGCGCGCCGTACCGCATAAAGGCTTGAGCTATGGTGCCCTGCGTTACCTTGGCGATGCAGCGACTGCCGCGACATTGGCGGGCGAGGCGAAGCCGCGTATCACCTTCAACTACCTCGGTCAGTTCGACCGTCAATTCGATGAGTCGGCATTGTTCGTGCCGTCCAGCGAAGGCAGCGGCGCGGCGCAGGACGCGTCGGCGCCACTGGCCAACTGGTTGACTGTCGAAGGGCAGGTGTACGGTGGCGAGCTGTCGATGAATTGGGGTTTCAGCAGCCAAATGTTCGACACGGCGACCGTGCAACAACTGGCCGATCAATACGCCGTCGAGCTGAATGCACTGATCGACCATTGCTGCACGCTGCAAGCGCCGCAAGCCACGCCGTCGGACTTCCCGCTGGCACAGATTACTCAGGCGCAGCTCGATGGCTTGCCAGTGCCGGCCGGCCAGCTCGACGACCTCTATCCGCTGTCGCCCATGCAGCAGGGCTTGCTGTTCCACACCCTGTACGAGCAGGCGGCAGGCGAATACATCAACCAGTTGCGTGTCGACGTGCAGGGTATCGACCCACAGCGTTTCCGTGATGCCTGGCAAGCCACTGTCGATGCCCAGGACATTCTGCGCAGCGGTTTTGTCTGGCAGGGTGAGCTGGCGCAACCACTGCAGATCGTCCACAAACACTTGCAGTTGCCGTTTACCGCACTCGACTGGCGCGAGCGTGACGATCAACCGCAAGCCCTCGCAGCGCTGGCTGAGGCCGAGCGTCAGCAGGGCTTTGATCTGACCTGTGCACCGTTGCTGCGTCTGGTGCTGGTGCAGACCGGCGCCGAGCAATGGCACCTGATTTACACCCATCACCACATCCTCATGGACGGCTGGAGCAACTCGCAGTTGCTCGGCGAAGTGTTACAGCGCTACAGCGGCCGCATTCCAGCCAATGCCGGTGGGCGTTATCGTGATTACATTGGCTGGCTGCAACGCCAGGACGGGCAACTGAGCCACGACTTCTGGAACGCACAACTGGCCGCCCTGCAAGAGCCGACCCGACTGGCTCGCGTGGCCTCGGGCAGCGACAGCCAGAGCGGTCACGCTGATCACTTCGTGACCCTCGACGTGTCGCGCACCCAGGCGCTGGAAGCGTTTGCCCGTCAGCAGAAAGTCACCGTCAACACCTTGGTGCAAGCGGCATGGCTGCTGTTGCTGCAACGCTACACCGGCCATGAAACCGTGGCGTTCGGCGCGACCGTGGCCGGGCGTCCGGCGGACCTGCCGGGCATCGAGCATCAGGTCGGTCTGTTCATCAACACCTTGCCGGTGATCGGAGCACCGCGTCCGGATCAATCTGTCGGCCAATGGCTGCAAGCGGTGCAGGCGCAAAACCTCAGCCTGCGCGATTTCGAGCACACGCCGCTGGCGGACATTCAGCGTTGGGCCGGGCAGGGCGGTGAAGCGCTGTTCGACAACATTCTGGTGTTCGAGAACTATCCGATTGCCCAGGCCCTGCAACAAGGTGCCGAGCAAGGCGTGGTGTTTGGTGACGTCAGCAACCTTGAGCAGACGCACTATGCGTTGAGCGTCGCCGTGACCCTCGGCCAGCAACTGGCGTTGCACTACAGCTTCGACCGTGGCCACTTCGCCCACGCCGCCATCGAAGGCATCAGCGCTCACTTGCTGCAATTGCTCGAACAGTTTGCCGTCTCGGCGGAACGCCACATCGGCGAAATCGCCCTGGCCAGCGCGGATGAGCATGCGCGTCAACAAGCGCAAAACCACCCGCAACCGTACCCGACCGACATCAGCGTGCATCAGCGCATCGCTGCATTGGCAGGCGAACGTGCGCAGCGCACAGCAGTGATTTTCAACGGTCAGCACTTCAGTTACGGCGAGATCGATCAGCGCGCCAACCAACTGGCTCACGCATTGATTGCCCGTGGCGTCGGCGCGGAAACCCGCGTCGGCGTGGCGTTGCCGCGTAGCGAGGCGGTGATCGTCGCGCTGCTGGCCGTGCTCAAGGCGGGCGGTGCCTACGTGCCGCTGGACACCAGTTATCCGCGTGAGCGCCTGGCTTACCTGATTGAAGATTCCGGGCTGGCACTGCTGATCAGTGATTCTTCGGTGTCGGCGCAGTTGCCGGTCGATGAGTCGGTGCCGTTGCTGGAACTCGACCGCCTCGATCTGCGTGAATTGCCGATCAAGGCGCCGCAGGTGCACATCGACCCGCACAACCTTGCCTACGTGATCTATACCTCCGGTTCCACCGGTAACCCCAAAGGCGTCAGCGTCGCCCACGGCCCATTGGCGATGCACTGCCAGGCCATCGGTGAACGTTATGAAATGCGCGACAGCGACTGCGAGTTCCACTTCATGTCGTTCGCCTTCGACGGTGCCCACGAACGCTGGTTGACCAGCCTGACGCATGGCGCGTCGCTGCTGATTCGCGACGACAGCCTGTGGACGCCGGAGCAGACCTACAATGCCATGCGCGAGCACGGCGTGACGGTTGTGGCGTTCCCGCCGGTGTACCTGCAACAACTGGCCGAACACGCCGAGCGTGAAGGCAACCCGCCGAAAGTGCGCATCTATTGCTTCGGCGGTGATGCGGTGCCGAATGCGAGTTTCGAGCGAGTCAAACGTGCGCTCGATCCGGACTACATCATCAACGGCTATGGCCCGACCGAAACCGTGGTCACGCCGCTGATCTGGAAGGCCGGACGCGAAGTACCGTGCGGTGCCGCCTACGCGCCAATCGGCAGCCGTATCGGTGATCGCAGCGCGTACGTGCTCGACACCGACTTGAACCTGTTGCCACAAGGCATGGCCGGTGAGTTGTACCTGGGCGGCAGCGGTCTGGCGCGGGGGTATCTGAACCGTCCGGGGCTGACGGCCGAGCGTTTTGTCGCCGACCCGTTCAGCGCTGCGGGCGGCTTGCTCTATCGCACCGGCGACCTGGTGCGACAGCGCGCCGACGGTACGTTCGACTATCTGGATCGCATTGACAATCAGGTGAAAATTCGCGGCTTCCGCATCGAGTTGGGCGAAGTCGAAGCGGCCCTGCAAGCCCTTGACGGTGTGCGTGAAGCGGTGGTGGTGGCGCAGGAAGGCAGTGCCGGCAGCGGCAAGCGTCTGGTCGCCTATGTGGTAGGCGATTCGGCCCGTACCGACTTTACCGAAGACCTGCGCGAGCAGCTCAAGGCCTCGCTGCCCGCGCACATGGTGCCGGCGTATGTGCTGTGTCTGGAGCGCATGCCGCTGACGCCGAACGGCAAACTGGATCGCAAGAATCTGCCGAAACCGGATGTCAGCCAACTGCAGCAGGTCTATGTCGCCCCGCAAACGACGCTGGAGCAACAACTGGCGACGATCTGGCAAGACGTGCTCAAACTGGAGCAGGTTGGCGCGAGCGACAACTTCTTCGAGTTGGGCGGCGATTCGATCATTTCCATTCAAGTGGTCAGCCGTGCGCGGCAGGCCGGCATTCGCTTCACGCCCAAGGACCTGTTCCAGCACCAGACCATTGCGGCGCTGGCCACGGTCGCCCGGGTTGGCGAGCATGTGCAGGCAATTGATCAAGAGCCGGTGACGGGTGAACTGGCGCTGTTGCCGGTGCAGCAGGCGTTCTTCGCGCAGGCAATCCCCGAGCGTCAGCACTGGAACCAGGCGGTGATGCTCAAGCCAACGCAGCCTTTGCAAGCCGAGGCGCTGGAACAGGCCTTGGCGGCGCTCGTCGCCCATCACGATGGTTTGCGCCTGAGCTTCGTCGAGCAGGCCGATGGCTGGCACGCTGAATATCGCGGCCTTGCCAGTCACAACGATCAGTTGCTGTGGCATGTCGATGTGGCTGATGCGACTGCGCTCGAAGCGGTGGCCAACCAGGCACAACGCAGCCTCGACCTGCAGGACGGACCGCTGCTGCGTGCGGTGCTGGCGAATCTCGCCGATGGCACTCAGCGCCTGTTGCTGGCGATCCATCACCTGGTGGTGGACGGCGTGTCGTGGCGAATTCTGTTCGACGATCTGCAACTGGCTTACCGCCAGATCGCCGCTGGCGAGCCGCTGCAACTGCCGGCGAAAACCAGCGCCGCCAAGGCCTGGGCCGAGCACCTGCAACAGCGCGCCCGCAGCGCTGAAATGCGCACCGAACTGGCGTACTGGCAAGACCAGTTGCAGGGCGTCGATGTGGCTTTGCCGCTGGACAATGCCGACGGCGGCCTGCAAAACAAACAGGCGCGCACAGTACGCACCCGTCTGAACAAAACCCTGACCCGGCAGTTGCTGCAAGACGCGCCGGTGGCTTATCGCACCCAGGTCAATGACCTGCTGCTGACTGCACTGGCC
Source organism: Pseudomonas sp. GM80 (assembly GCF_000282515.1). Lineage (GTDB taxonomy): Bacteria > Pseudomonadota > Gammaproteobacteria > Pseudomonadales > Pseudomonadaceae > Aquipseudomonas. The sequence continues at coordinate 6,649 of NZ_AKJD01000078.1, read as the reverse complement.
CGCGTCATGGTGCGCTGGACCGGGACTGACAGCGCGCTGATTCAACTCGAAGGCCACGGTCGTGAAGAGCTGTTCGACGGCGTCGATCTGACCCGCACGGTGGGTTGGTTCACCAGCCTGTACCCGGCAAAACTGACCCCGGTAGCCGACCTCGGCGGCTCGCTGAAACAGATCAAGGAACAACTGCGCGCTATCCCCGACAAGGGCATTGGTTTTGGCGCACTGGCCTGGCTCGGTGAGGCGGCTGATCGCGCCGCCCTCGCGCAATTGCCGGTGCCGCGCCTGACCTTCAACTACCTCGGTCAATTCGACGGCAGCTTCACCGAAGCGGATGGCGCGCTGTTCGTGCCCTCCAGCGATCCTGCCGGCGATGAGCTGGACGCCGATGCGCCGCTGGCCAACCACCTGGCACTTAACGGTCAGGTGTACGGCGGCGAATTGAATCTGGGCTGGACGTTCAGCCACGAAATGTTCAACGAGGCGACCATTCAAGGGCTGGCCGACGATTACGCGCAGGAGCTGCAAGCGCTGATTGACCATTGCTGCCAGGCCGGCAACCATGGTGTGACGCCGTCGGACTTCCCGCTGGCGCGCTTGAGCCAGGCACAGCTGGATGGCCTGCCGCTGGCCGCGCAACTGATCGACGATGTCTATCCGTTGTCGCCGATGCAGCAAGGCATGCTGTTCCATGCGGTCTACGAAGAATCCACCGGCAATTACATCAACCAGATGCGTCTGGACGTCGAAGGCCTTGATCCGGAGCGCTTCCATCAGGCCTGGCAAGCGGCCGTGGAGGCTCATGACATTCTGCGCACGCGGTTTGTCTGGCAGGGCGAGCTGGATGCGCCGGTGCAAGTGGTCAGCAAGCACGCAACGATGCCTTACAGCCTGCACGACTGGCGCGCGCAACCGCAGCTCGAACAGTCCTTGCAAACCCTGGCCGACGCCGAGCGGCAGAGCCTGGACCTGAATGCGTCGAGCCTGTTGCGTCTGGTGATTGTGCGCATCGATGATCAGCGCCATCACCTGATCTACACCAACCACCACATCCTCATGGACGGCTGGAGCAACTCGCAATTGCTCGGCGAAGTACTGCAACGCTACAGCGCTCGCTTCAGCGCCACGCAGGGCGGTCGTTACCGCGACTACATCGGCTGGTTGCAACGTCAGGATGCCTCGGCCAGCGAAGCCTTCTGGCTGCCGGCCCTGCGCTCGCTCGACGAGCCAACCCGTCTGGCTCACGCCATCGCCCGGCCAAAAAATGCTCCGGCCATTGCGGGTTACGGCGACCATTATCGAGTGCTGGATGCTGTGCAGACCGCGCGTCTGGGCGAGTTTGCCCGTGCATCGAAAGTCACCGTCAACACGCTGGTGCAGGCGGCGTGGCTGCTGTTGCTGCAACGCTACACGGGCAAGGCCAGTGTTGCCTTTGGTGCCACAGTCGCCGGGCGTCCGGCGGACTTGCCGGGTGTCGAGCAACAGATCGGCCTGTTCATCAACACCTTGCCGGTGATCGCCAGCCCGCGTCCGGAACAGACCCTCGACAGCTGGTTGCAAGCGGTGCAGGCACAGAACCTCGCGCTGCGTGAGTTCGAGCACACCGCGCTGTTCGATATTCAGCGTTGGGCCGGGCAGGGTGGCGAAGCGCTGTTTGACAACATTCTTGTGTTCGAGAACTACCCGATTGCTCAGGCACTGGAGCAGGGAGCACCGCAAGGCCTGCGTTTCGGCCCGGTGGCCAACCATGAGCAGACCAACTACCCGCTGACCCTCGGTGTGAGCCTGGAAGCCACGCTGCAAGTGCACTACAGCTTTGACCGCGAGCATTTTGCCGACGCCACCGTCGAGCAACTGGCGGCGCAGTTGAGTCACCTGCTGACGCAAATGGCCGACGGTGCAGATCAGCGCTGCCTCGGCGAACTGCAACTGCTCGACCGTGCCGCACGGGATCTGGCGCTCAATGATTGGGGGCATTGCGCCGGGCACTACCCGAGCGCGCTCAACGTGCATCAGTTGTTCGAGCAGCAGGTGCAACGCGCGCCGGATCAGGTCGCGCTGTACTTCGCCGAACAGCGCCTGACCTACGCCGAACTCAACCAGCAGGCCAATCGCCTGGCCCACACCCTGCGTCAGCGCGGGGTCGGCCCGGATGTGCTGGTGGGGATCGCCGTCGAGCGTTCGCTGGACATGATCGTCAGCTTGCTCGCGGTGCTCAAGGCCGGTGGCGCGTATGTGCCGCTGGACCCGCAATACCCGACGGATCGCCTGACCTGCATGATCGAAGACAGCGGCCTGCTGCTGTTGCTCAGCCAGAGCCATCTGCTGGAGCGCTTGCCGCAGGTCGACGGCGTTGAAGTGTTGTGTGTGGATCGTCAACCGGCCCAGGCGCTCAGCGCTGATCTGCCGAACCTGACCCTCGCCGATAACCTCGCGTATGTAATGTTCACCTCCGGCTCTACCGGACGTCCGAAGGGCGTCGGGATCAATCAGGCGTCGCTGACCAAGCACGCTTACGTGACCCTCGACCTGATGGCTTTGAGCGCCGAGGATTGCGTCCTGCAATTCTCCACGTTCAACTTCGACGGTTTCGTCGAGCAGCTTTACCCGGCGCTGATCTGCGGCGCCTCGGTGGTACTGCGCGGCACGGAAATCTGGGACAGCGAAACCCTCTACCGCGAGATGCTCGACAAGCGCATCAGCGTGATCGACCTGACCACCGCCTACTGGGGCATGCTGGCCAAGGACTTCGCTGAAGTCGGCCCGCGTGATTACGGCGTGCTGCGTCAGGTGCATGCCGGTGGTGAAGCGATGCCACCGGAAGGCATGGCGGCCTGGAACAAGGCCGGTCTGGCCCACGTGCGTCTGCTCAATACCTACGGCCCGACCGAAGCCACGGTGACCGCGACCTCGCTTGACTGTGGTGACTACGTGACCGGCGCCGAGCCTACGCCGGCGACCTTGCCGATCGGTTCGGCGCTGCCGGGGCGTTCGATCTACCTGCTGGACATCGCCGGGCAACCGGTGCCGGTCGGCGCGGTGGGTGAACTGATGATCGGTGGTGAGTTGCTGGCGCGGGGTTACTTCAACCGTCCGGACCTGAGTGCCGAGCGCTTCATGCCCGATCCGTTCTCGGCGCAACCGGGTGCGCGCCTGTACCGTACCGGTGACCTCGCACGTTTCCGGGCCGACGGGGTGATCGAGTACATCGGTCGGGTCGACCATCAAGTGAAAATTCGCGGTTTCCGTATCGAACTGGGTGAAATCGAGGCGCGTCTGCTCGACGCCGACCGCGTGCGCGAAACCCTGGTGATGGCGGTGGCCGGACCGAGCGGTCAGCAACTGGTGGCCTACGTGGTGCCGAGCGCAGCCGAAGAGGTCATGGCCGACAACGACCTGCAAGGCGAATTGCGCCGCGAGTTGCGCGAGCAATTGCAGCAGACCCTGCCGGATTACATGGTGCCGACGCACTTGTTATTCCTGGCGAAGATGCCGTTGTCGCCCAACGGTAAACTGGACCGTCACGCGTTGCCGAAACCCGATGCGGCGCTGGCGCAACAGGATTACCTCGCTGCCGGCAATGCCACTGAACAGAAACTGGTCGATATCTGGCAAGCGGTGCTGGGGCTGGCGCAAGTCGGTGTCACCGACAACTTCTTTGAATTGGGCGGTGACTCCATCGTTTCGATTCAAGTGGTCAGCCGCGCCCGTCAGGCCGGCATTCATTTCAGCCCGAAAGACCTGTTCCAGCACCAGACCGTGCAAGGTCTGGCCGCGGTAGCGCGGATGGGTGAAGGCGGCTTTGTCATCGACCAGAAACCGGTCGTTGGTGCGTCACCACTGCTGCCGGCGCAGTTACAGTTCTTTGAAGAGGAGGTCGCCGAGCCCCATCACTGGAACCAGTCGGTATTGCTCAAGACCTCTCGTACGCTGGATGCAGCGCACCTGAAGGCGGCGCTTAACGCGCTGATCGAGCATCACGACGCACTGCGTCTGTCGTTCGCCCATGTGGACGGTCAGTGGCTGGCCGAGCATCAAGCCGTGGGCGCGCCAGCGCAGGATTTGCTGTGGCAGAGCAACGTGGCCGATGCCGCCGAACTCGAAGCGCTGGGGCTCGAAGCGCAACGCAGTCTGGCCCTTGGTGGACCGTTGCTGCGCGCAGTATTGGCAACCCTGGCCGACGGCACTCAGCGTGTGTTGCTGGTGATCCATCACTTGGTGATCGACGGTGTGTCGTGGCGCATCCTGCTGGAAGACCTGCAAGGGCTCTACCAGCAAATCAGCAGCGGCCAGATCGCCAAGCTGCCGGCCAAGACCAGTGCATTCAAGGCCTGGGCCGAGCACCTGCACGCTTATGCCGCCAGCGAAACCCTGTTGGCCGAACAACCGTACTGGCTCGCTCAACTGCACGACGTGTCCAGCCAGTTGCCGGTGGATCACGCCGATGGCAACTTGCAGAGCCGTTATGAATTCACGGTACAAACCCGTCTCGACGCCGAGCTGACCCGTCAATTGCTGCAAGACGCTCCAGCGGCCTACCGCACCCAGGTCAACGATCTGTTGCTGACGGCACTGGCCCGCGTCATCAGCCGTTGGACTGGCCAGGCTTCGACGCTGATTCAACTCGAAGGCCACGGCCGCGAAGACCTCTTCGCCGACATCGATTTGAGCCGCAGCGTCGGCTGGTTCACCAGCCTGTTCCCGGTCAAGCTGACCGCCAGTGCCGAGCTGGATGCATCACTCAAGGCCATCAAGGAGCAACTGCGGGCGATTCCGCACAAGGGCATCGGCTTCGGCGTGTTGCGTTACTTGGGCAATGACGCGGTGCGCGGTGCGCTGCAAGCGCTGGCGCAGCCGGCGATCACCTTCAACTACCTCGGTCAGTTCGACAGCAGCTTCGACGAAGGTCAGGCGACATTGTTCTCGCCCTCCAGCGAAGCCCGTGGCGCCGAACAAAGCCTCGACGCCTTGCTCAGTAGCGCGTTGACCCTCAACGGTGGCATTTACGGGGGCGAGTTCAGCCTCGGCTGGACCTTCAGCGAGCGCATGTTCAAACGCAGCACCGTGCAGGCCCTGGCTGATGATTACGCGCAGGAACTGGCGGCGCTGATCGAACATTGCTGCCGCACCGACGTGCACGGCGTGACGCCGTCAGACTTCCCGCTGGCGCCGCTGAGCCAGGCGCAACTCGATGCCCTGACACTGCCAGCGGCTTTGATCGAAGACATCTACCCGCTGTCGCCAATGCAGCAGGGCATGCTGTTCCACACCCTTTACGAAGAAGAGGCGGGCGACTACATAAACCAGACCCGTGCCGATGTCGCGGGGCTGGATGTCGAGCGTTTCCGCGCGGCGTGGCAAGCAGCCTTGCAGGCCCACGACGTACTGCGCAGTGGTTTCCTCTGGCAGGGCGAGCGCCCGGTACAAGTGGTGCACAAACAGGTTGAACTGCCATTCCGCGTGCAGGACTGGCGTGGTCGTCGTGATTATCAGGCCGATCTCGACGCACTGGCTGCGCAAGAGCGCAAACAGGGCTTCGAACTGACCGCCGCACCGTTGCTGCGCCTGACGCTGGTGCGTGTCGAGGACGATCGCTATCACCTGATCTACACCAACCATCACATTCTGATGGACGGCTGGGGCAACTCGCAGCTGATGGGTGAAGTGCTGCACCGCTACAGCGGCCAGCCGCTGGCGCCATCGGTGGGTCGTTATCGCGATTACATCGCCTGGCTGCAACGCCAGGACGCGGTGGTCAGTGAAACCTTCTGGAAAGCCCAACTGGCCGATCTGCAAGAGCCGACCCGCCTGACCCAGGCCATCGCGCGTCGCGACGACCTGATCGAGCTGTTCGGTTACGCCGACCATCAACGGGTGATGAATGCGGCCGCCACCCAACAGTTGGCCGAGTTTGCCCGCGAGCAGAAAGTCACTCTCAACACCTTGGTGCAAGCCGCGTGGCTGTTGCTGTTGCAACGCTACAGCGGTCAGCACACCGTGGCGTTCGGTGCCACCGTGGCGGGGCGTCCGGCGGATCTGCAAGGCATCGAGCAACAGATCGGTCTGTTCATCAACACGCTGCCGGTGATCGGCAGCCCACGCGATGAGCAGAGCGTCGGCCAGTGGCTGCACACCGTGCAGACGCAGAACCTCAGCCTGCGCGAGCACGAACACACGCCGCTGTTCGAGATTCAGCGCTGGGCCGGCAAGGGCGGCGATGCCTTGTTCGACAGCATTCTGGTGTTCGAGAACTACCCGGTATCGGAGGCCATGCAGCAAGGTGCGCCGGCCGGATTGCGCTTCACCGACGTGACTAACCATGAACAGACCAACTACCCGTTGACCTTGGCCGTGAGCATGGGCGAGACCCTGTCGCTGCACTTCAGTTATGGCCGTGCGCACTTTGCCGAGGCCGACATCGCCCGCCTCGGCGAGCACTTGCATAACCTGCTGACACAGATGATGCACAACGCCGGCCTGGCCTTGGGGCAACTGCAATTGCTCGGCCACGAGGAGCAACAGCAGCAGGTCGCAGACTGGAACGCCACGGCTACCGAATATCCGCTGGAGCGCAGCGTGCATGCGCTGATCGAAGATCAGGTACGCGCTACCCCGGATGCCTGCGCCTTGGTGTTCGGCGAGCAACGCCTGA
>NZ_AKJD01000077.1 GCF_000282515.1 Pseudomonas sp. GM80 | reverse complement strand
AACCTTATTCAGGACGGGACAGGGCAAAAAAAAAGGGGCGGTTTGACCCGCCCACATTTTTTCCCTATTCCCTGTATTCCTTTTCATCGTCCTGATGAATCGCGTCCTGCGATGTCCGTTCCCCTCTTCCTTGAAGGGCGTGTCTGTCCGTCGACACAACCCCGATATTAGAGAGTTCCCTGGCGAGAGCAATCGCCCTTCCCGGCTGAAACTGAGCGTAATAAGCCCTTCACATTAAAAAATATACATGTAATTCAATTGGTTAAATAATTAGTGTGAGCACGATCGCCGTCTGCCACAGTGTAAAAATAACGAACACTTACGAAACAGTAAGCCAAGGCTTACACCGCGAGCCTACATCTCGAACACGATCCTCCTGTTGGAGCTGCCTAAGGCTACGATCTTTTGATCTTGATCTTAAACAGGATCAAAAGATCGCAGCCTTCGGCAGCTCCTACACGAGCAACAGCACCGACATCAAAAACAGCAGGCAACAAAAAGCCCCGAACCAGTCGGGGCTTCTTGCGGGCGGTCGTGTGAGGTGCTTACTGAAACAGCGACTCGCTCGACAGGCCATTCTTTTCAAGGATCTCACGAAGGCGCTTGAGGCCTTCCACCTGGATCTGCCGCACCCGTTCCCGGGTCAAGCCGATTTCCAGGCCTACATCTTCCAGCGTACTGCTCTCGTGCCCGCGCAGGCCGAAGCGGCGAATCACCACCTCGCGCTGCTTGTCGGTCAGCTCGGAGAGCCATTGATCGATGCTCTGCGACAGATCGTCATCCTGCAGCAGTTCGCACGGATCGGTAGGACGATCGTCAGTGAGGGTGTCCAGCAGGGTTTTATCCGAATCCGGACCCAGCGAGACGTCGACCGAAGAAACCCGTTCATTCAGGCCCAGCATGCGTTTGACCTCGCCCACCGGTTTTTCCAGCAGGTTGGCGATTTCTTCGGGTGAAGGTTCGTGGTCGAGCTTTTGCGTCAGCTCCCGTGCAGCCCGCAGGTACACGTTGAGTTCCTTGACCACATGAATCGGCAACCGGATGGTCCGGGTCTGATTCATGATCGCGCGCTCGATGGTCTGACGAATCCACCAGGTCGCGTAGGTCGAGAAGCGGAAGCCGCGTTCAGGGTCGAACTTTTCCACCGCGCGGATCAGTCCGAGGTTGCCCTCTTCGATCAGGTCCAGCAGCGACAGCCCCCGATTGACGTAACGCCGGGCGATTTTCACCACCAGCCGCAGGTTACTTTCAATCATGCGCTTGCGCCCGGCGGGGTCGCCACTTTGCGACAAGCGCGCAAAATGAACTTCTTCCTCCGGGGAGAGCAGTGGGGAAAAGCCGATTTCGTTGAGATACAACTGCGTGGCATCAAGTGCACGCGTGTAATCGATGTACTTGTGTTGTTTAAGTGAAGCGGAGTGTTTGGATTTGGAACGAACGGAAGGTGGAGCAGCCCCTTCATCATTCGACATCGAAGATTCCGAATCGATGCCGGCCTCCATAAGGAGAACCTCATCGTCGATGTCAAACTCCGGCACTTCTTTACTGAGAGCCATTGTTATAGTCCTTTGGTGAGTTCGACCCCAAGCTCAAGCGACGCCTTTATCCTTGGCAGCGCTGGAGCCTGTCCCCCCTACGTGACGGAACAGGCTGGCTTACAAATCAACGTCTTGGCAGGAACTGCAGTGGATCTACAGGTTTACCTTGGCGGCGAATCTCAAAATGCAGTTTCACCCGGTCTGTACCCGTTGACCCCATTTCGGCAATTGTCTGTCCGACCTTGACCTGCTGTCCCTCCCGAACCAACAGCCTGCGGTTATGGCCGTAGGCACTGACGTAGGTTTCGCTGTGTTTGATGATGACTAATTCGCCGTAGCCCCTTAAGCCACTCCCGGCGTAAACCACCGTCCCATCAGACGCAGCTAAAACAGGCTGTCCCAAATCCCCGGCGATATCAATTCCTTTATTCAAACTACCGTTTGAAGAGAATTTACCAATCAGAATGCCATTAGATGGCCATCCCCAGCCGGTCGGGGCTGGGCCGGCAGGAGGCAGTGGCGCGGGGGCCGACTTGTTGGCGACGGACGGTGCAGCCCCAGTAGAACCGGTGGTTGTAGTGGTCGTCGTGCCATTTGCCTGGCGCCGGATTACCGTGGTTTTACTCGACGAAGAAGGCGAGGAACTGGCGTTGCTCACCACAGCGGTCGATGTTGAACCGGTGCGACCATCGAAGCGAATTGTCTGACCCGGATGGATCGTATACGGCGTAGGAATATTGTTCCGGGCCGCGAGGGCTTTGTAGTCCCAGCCGTAGCGGAAAGCGATCGAAAACATCGTATCGCCCGGACGGACTACGTACTGTCCGGTCGTCACGGTAGGACGCTGCGCCACCGCATTGTTGCGATCGACCACACGAACATTGTTCGATTTGGTGCTGGAGCAACCCACCAGCAAGGTGCTCAAGACAAGGCCAGTCACCAGGCGCTGAAAGCTCGTGTTACCCATACGCTGCGCAATGACTGTGAGACTCACCCGCCGCTCCCTTTGTGGTGGCTGAAAAATTGGAATGCCGGATGTCGGCATGAGGTGTCGCAAGTATAACGGGCCGAAACAGCTTTACCTTTAATGAAGCGAAATCGCTTCGCGCACACGTTTGCAAGTTGCCACTCTGCTGCGTTTAAACAATCGCTGCCGGAGTAAGACCCGAGCGAACGAAAGGAATTCAGCGCCTTTATATAAATGCTCAGGCCAGTGGCCCGTTGAGCAAAGGCACGAATCGAACAGCGCCGAGAACGTGTCGGGAAAAGCCGTTTTCTTCACGCACGATCAGCATCAGTTGTTGCACTTCTCCGGAGCCGACCGGTATGACCAGTCGGCCGCCAGGTGCCAGCTGATCGAGCAAAGCTTGCGGTACATCGGTGGCCACGGCGGTGACAATAATGCCGTTGTAAGGCGCCAGCGCCGGCCAGCCTTCCCAGCCATCGCCCCAGCGGAACACCACGTTGCGCAGGTTCAGTTCGACCAGACGCTCCTTGGCGCGATCCTGCAGGACCTTGATGCGCTCGACCGAAAACACCCGCTCGACCAGCTGTGACAACACCGCTGTCTGGTAACCGGAACCGGTGCCGATCTCCATCACCTTATCCAGCGGCCCCGCCTCCAGCAGCAGCTCGCTCATGCGCGCCACCATATAAGGCTGGGAAATCGTCTGGTTATGGCCGATCGGCAGCGCCGTGTCTTCATAGGCACGGTGCGCCAGCGCTTCGTCGACGAACAAGTGGCGCGGAGTCCGCCGGATCACTTCCAGCACCTTGGCGTTGGATACACCCTCTTCATACAGCCGCTGGATCAGGCGCTCGCGGGTACGCTGGGAGGTCATGCCGATGCCGCTGCGCAGTCGGTCTTCGTGTTCGCGAGCCATCAGCGCAGTCCCTCGAGCCAGCCGTCGAGGCTTCGGAAAGCATCGTTGAAGGTGCGATCGAGCTGCAACGGGGTGATGGAAACGTAACCCTGCATCACCGCATGGAAGTCCGTGCCCGGGCCGCCGTCTTCGGCGTCGCCAGCAGCGGCAATCCAGTAGCCGGCCTTGCCACGTGGATCGACCACTTTCATCGGTGCCGCCGCCCGGGCGCGATGACCGAGGCGGGTCAGCTGGATACCGCGAATATGGTCGATCGGCAGGTTCGGAATGTTCACGTTTAGCACCGTGCGCGGCGGCAGGTCGAGCCCGGCATGGGCCTCGACCAGTTTGCGCGCAAAGTAGGCCGCTGTCGGCAGATTATCCACCTGACGCGAGACCAGCGAGAAGGCAAACGACGGACGCTCCAGGAAGCGTCCTTCAAGAGCTGCCGCCACTGTCCCGGAATACAAAACGTCGTCACCCAGATTGGCGCCGAGATTGATGCCCGACACCACCATATCTGGCTGGCGCTCCAGCAAGCCATTAAGGCCCAGGTGCACGCAGTCGGTCGGTGTGCCGTTGAGGCTGATAAAGCCGTTGGCCAGGTATTGCGGGTGCAGCGGACGGTCGAGCGTCAGCGAACTGCTGGCGCCGCTTTTGTCCTGCTCCGGGGCGATAACCACGCATTCGGTGTAATCCGCCAGCGCAGCATAAAGCGCGGCGAGACCGGGTGCGGTTACCCCATCATCGTTAGAAATCAGAATACGCATGGGCTGTCCGTCTGCCCCACCGGCACCAGATCAACGAGTTCGCGCACCAATACGGTGGCGAAGCATCCGGCCGGGAGGACGAATTCCAGTTGCAGAATGTCAGGCTGGGGATAATGCCACGTCAACCCGCCAATGGGCAGCCGCAGGATGCGACGTTCGTGGCTCATGCCGGCATGAACCAACCAATCGCGCAGCTCTGCTTCATCGGCAGCGATCCCCTGCTCCAGTTCATGGACAACGCCTGCGGTCGGCGAGTCACCTTCGCCCCACTGCGGGCCGGTCGGGTGCAGATCGAGAATCGCCAGGCGCGGGTCGCTGCATTCAGCTTCACCGGCCGGGAAAAAGCTGCGGCTGTCGGTGAACGCCAGCAGATCGCCAACCTGAGCTTTTTGCCAAGTGCCATCAGCCACACGCGCCGCCAGCACTTTGTTGAATAGAAAGCTGCGCGCCGTCGACAGCAGACGCGAACGCACATTGCGCTGCTCCGGCAAGGCCTTGCGCGCCGCCCACGCACGCGCATCAACGACGTTGCCGCCGTCATGGCCGAAACGCTGGGCGCCGAAATAATTGGGGATGCCTTGCTGGGCGATCAGTTGCAGACGTTGTTCAATCGCGTCTTTATCACCAGTGAACTGAGTCAGGCGCAAGGTGAAACCATTGGCCGAATGCGCACCGCGTTGCAGCTTGCGTTTGTGGCGAGTGGTCTTGAGGATCTTCAGCGTATCGTTTTCCGCCGCCGACAGATCCGGATCGGCCTTGCCCGGCAGTTGCACGCTGAACCACTGGCGGGTCAGCGCCTGACGATCCTTGAGACCGGCATAGCTGACGGTACGCAGCGGCACGCCGGCAGCCTTGGCGATACGCCGTGCGGCTTCTTCAGTGTTGAGGCCGCGTTTCTCGACCCAGATCCACAGGTGTTCGCCATCGCCGCTGAACGGGATGTCGAGCACTTCATCGACCTGAAAATCTTCAGCGATAGCTTTCAGTACCGCGCTGCCGAGGGCGTCGCCATAGGCACGCGGGCCGAGCAATTGCAGTTCGTTCATGCGCGCAGCAACAAGGCAACGGAGTGCACGGCGATGCCTTCTTCGCGACCGACAAAGCCAAGCTTTTCGGTGGTGGTAGCTTTCACGTTCACTTGATCCAACTCAACTTGAAGATCCGCCGCGATCAGCGCGCGCATCGATTCGATATGCGGGGCCATTTTCGGCGCCTGGGCAACGATGGTGTTGTCGACGTTGCCGACTTTCCAGCCTTTGGCGTGGATCAGCGCGACGACATGACGCAGCAGCGCACGGCTGTCGGCGCCCTTGAATTGCGGGTCAGTGTCCGGGAAGTGCTTGCCGATATCGCCCAGCGCCGCGGCGCCGAGCAAGGCATCGCTCAAGGCGTGCAGCAGGACGTCACCGTCGGAATGAGCGAGCAGCCCGAAGCTGTGTGCAATGCGCACGCCGCCCAGAGTAATGAAATCGCCTTCAGCGAAACGATGCACATCATAGCCGTGGCCAATACGCATAAAAAAAACGCCCCGATTTTTGTCAGGGCGTGATTCTACCTGCATTAGGCCTTAAGGGCGCGTGCGTGATGCTGCAAGTGGTCGTCTATGAAGCTTGCGATGAAGAAATAGCTGTGGTCGTAGCCCGGTTGCAGGCGCAACGTCAGCGGATGGCCCGCCTGTTTTGCTGCTTGTTGCAGGGCTTCGGGTTTGAGCTGGGTGGCGAGGAAGTCATCGCGGTCGCCCTGATCGACCAACAGCGGCAGTTTTTCATCCGCCTCGGCGATCAATGCGCAGGCATCCCACTCCTTCCACTTGGAACGGTCTTCACCCAGGAAACGAGAAAAGGCTTTTTGCCCCCACGGGCAATCCATCGGGTTGTTGATCGGCGAGAACGCCGACACCGATTGATAGCGACCCGGGTTGCGCAATGCGCAGACCAATGCGCCGTGGCCGCCCATGGAGTGGCCGCTGATGCTGCGTTTGTCGGATGCGGGGAAATGCGCTTCAACCAGTGAGGGCAATTCCTGCACAACATAGTCATGCATCCGATAGTGACGCGACCAAGGTTCCTGCGTGGCATTCAGATAGAAGCCGGCGCCAAGGCCGAAGTCCCATGCGCCATCCGGATCGCCCGGTACATCCGGCCCACGCGGGCTAGTGTCCGGGGCGACGATGATCAAACCCAGTTCGGCGGCCATGCGCATCGCGCCAGCCTTCTGCATGAAATTTTCATCGGTGCAGGTCAGGCCCGACAGCCAGTACAGCACCGGCAGTTTTCCGCCCTGCTCCGCCTGCGGCGGCAGGTACACAGCAAACACCATGTCGCAACCGAGCACGTCGGAGCGATGGCGATAGCGCTTGTGCCAGCCGCCAAAACTTTTCTGACAGGAGATGTTTTCCAGGCTCATGTAAAAACTCCTACGCGGTCACGGCAACACGCCTTCACGACGTGTCGCCATATCCCGGCGATTGATCAGAAATGAATGACGGTACGGATGCTTTTGCCTTCGTGCATCAGGTCGAACGCCTTGTTGATGTCTTCCAGGCCCATGGTGTGGGTGATGAAAGTATCCAGCGGAATCTCGCCGCTCTGAGCCATGTCGACGTAGCTTGGCAACTCGGTGCGACCACGAACGCCGCCGAATGCCGAACCGCGCCAGACGCGACCGGTGACCAACTGGAATGGACGGGTGGAGATTTCCTGGCCGGCACCGGCGACACCGATGATCACCGACTCGCCCCAGCCCTTGTGGCAGCACTCAAGGGCTGCGCGCATCAGTTGCACATTGCCGATGCATTCGAAGGAGAAGTCAACGCCGCCATCGGTCATGTCGACGATCACTTCCTGGATCGGACGATCGAAATCTTTCGGATTGACGCAATCGGTGGCACCGAGTTGCTTGGCGATTTCGAACTTGGCCGGGTTGATGTCGATAGCGATGATGCGCGCAGCCTTGGCTTTAACAGCGCCGATCACCGCAGAAAGACCGATGCCGCCCAGACCGAAGATGGCCACGGTGTCCCCCGGCTTGACCTTGGCGGTGTTGAGCACAGCACCGATACCGGTGGTCACGCCGCAACCCAGCAGGCAAACCTTCTCGAGCGGCGCATCTTTGGAGATCTTCGCTACGGAGATTTCCGGCAACACGGTGTATTCCGAGAACGTCGACGTACCCATGTAGTGGAAAATCGTTTCGCCCTTGTAGGAAAAACGCGAAGTGCCGTCCGGCATCAAGCCTTTGCCCTGAGTCGCGCGAATCGCCTGACACAGGTTGGTCTTGCCCGACTTACAGAATTTGCACTGGCCACATTCCGGGGTGTACAGCGGAATGACGTGGTCGCCAACGGCAACCGAGGTTACGCCTTCACCGATGGCTTCAACGATAGCGCCGCCTTCGTGACCGAGGATCGACGGAAAGATGCCTTCCGGATCAGCGCCGGACAGGGTGTAGGCGTCAGTGTGGCAAACACCGGAAGCGACGACGCGCAGCAATACTTCACCGGCCTTGGGCATGGCGACATCGACTTCTACGATTTCCAGCGGCTTCTTGGCCTCGAAGGCAACGGCGGCGCGCGACTTGATCATGCTGACTCTCCAGTGAATCCATTGAATAAAAAAACCAGACAGCCAGTGTAGTTCAGCGCTGACTGATGAATAATCCGGACAAATGCAAAATATTATTGCTGTACAGGGATAATCCAATGTCCGAAAACCGCTGGGAAGGCATCGACGAATTTGTTGCCGTGGCTGAATGCAGCCAGTTCACCGCCGCCGCTGAACGCCTTGGGGTTTCTTCCTCGCACGTCAGTCGACAAATCGTACGACTGGAAGAGCGCTTGCAGACGCGCCTGCTCTATCGCAGTACTCGGCGGGTGACGCTGACCGAGGCCGGGCAGACTTTTCTGCAACATTGCCAACGTTTGCAGGATGGTCGCGAGGAGGCGTTGCGTGCGGTCGGCGATTTGACCAGTGAACCGAAAGGCATGCTGCGCATGACCTGCGCGGTGGCATACGGCGAACGCTTTATCGTGCCGCTGGTGACGCGGTTTATGGGGCTGTATCCGCAGTTGCGTATTGATATCGAGCTGAGCAATCGCCAACTTGATCTGGTGCATGAAGGGCTGGATCTGGCGATTCGGTTGGGTCGGTTACAGGATTCGCGATTGGTCGCAGCACGACTGGCACCCCGGCGCATGTACCTGTGTGCGTCACCGTCCTACCTTGAGCGGTACGGTCGCCCACACAGTTTGTCGGAACTGAGTCGGCATAATTGCCTGATCGGCAGCTCGGATATCTGGCAACTCGAACAGAACGGTCGGGAATTTTCTCAGCGAGTGCAGGGAAACTGGCGTTGCAACAGTGGGCAGGCGGTGCTGGATGCGGCGTTGCAGGGGGTCGGGCTGTGTCAGTTGCCGGATTATTACGTGCTGGAGCATCTGCACAGTGGCGCGTTGATTTCGTTGCTGGAGACGCATCAGCCGCCGAATACGGCAGTGTGGGCGCTGTATCCGCAGCAGCGGCATTTGTCGCCGAAGGTGCGCAAGTTGGTGGATTTTTTGAAGGTGGGATTGGCTGAGCGGCCGGAGTATCGAGGTTGAAAAGCAAAAGATCGCAGCCTTCGGCAGCTCCTACAACGGCATGCGAACCCATGTAGGAGCTGCCGAAGGCTGCGATCTTTTAGCGACGGTTAGCCCAACGCTGGCGCAACCATTCGAGATCTTCCGGCCGGGTAACCTTGAGGTTATCCGCGCGCCCTTCGATCAGTCGCGGCTTCAGCCCCGCCCACTCCATCGCCGACGCTTCGTCAGTAATCACGGCATCCGCAACCAGACTGTCCGCCAACGCCCGATGCAACGCGCCGAGGCGAAACATCTGCGGTGTATACGCCTGCCAGATCACACTTCGATCGACGGTTTCCACTACACGGCCATGCTTGTCGACCCGTTTCAAGGTGTCGCGCGCAGGCACCGCTAGCAATCCGCCTACCGGATCGTCCGCCAGTTCATCGAGTAACTTGTCGAGATCTTCGCGGCTCAGGTTGGGCCGTGCCGCATCGTGCACCAGCACCCAATCCTCATCATCGGCACCCTGCGCATGCAAATGCAGCAAGGCATTGAGCACCGAGCCAGAACGCTCAGCCCCGCCTTCAACGCGCTGAATTCGCGAGTCGCCAGCGCACGCCAGATTCGGCCAGTAAGGATCATCAACAGCAAGACTGACCACCAACCCCTTGAGGCTTGGGTGATCGAGGAAACAGCCGAGGCTGTGTTCGAGAATTGTGCGCCCGCCCAGTTGCAGGTATTGCTTGGGACGGTCCGCGGCCATTCGGGCACCGACGCCCGCGGCAGGAATCACGGCCCAGAAGGCCGGCAGGGAATTGATCATTGGGCCAACTGGTAAAGGGTTTCGCCGTCCTTGACCATGCCCAGCTCGTGGCGAGCCCGCTCTTCTACAGTCTCCATGCCTTTTTTCAGCTCGCTGACTTCAGCGTCCATCACTCGGTTGCGCTCCAGCAAACCCTCGTTCTCGGCATGTTGATCAGCAATCTGCTGATTCAGCTCGGCGACCTGCGCCAGACTGCCATTGCCCACCCACAGGCGGTACTGCAGACCGGCCAGCAGCAAGAGCAGAACGAGAAACAACCAGTAAGGACTGCGCATCGAATATCAGGTATCCAGTGAAAAAAGACAGCCACGCCAAAACTTTGAAGCATCTGATAGCACGAAGCCTGGAAAGATCCAGGCTTGTGCTGTCAAGGCATCAGATTAGTGGCAAATCCATCGCTGTCACGACTTTTTCGACACAATCCGCTGTCCTTTTATCAGTTGGTACTCAGCCGCGGAACTCGCTGCGACCGTTGTACTTGGCTTTGCCATTCAACTGCTCTTCGATACGCAGCAGTTGGTTGTACTTGGAAACGCGGTCGGAACGGCACAGCGAACCGGTCTTGATCTGGCCAGCCGAGGTGCCCACAGCCAGGTCGGCAATGGTCGAATCTTCGGTTTCGCCGGAACGGTGCGAGATCACTGCGGTGTAACCGGCAGCCTTGGCCATCTGGATGGCTTCAAGGGTTTCGGTCAGGGTGCCGATCTGGTTGAACTTGATCAGGATCGAGTTGGCGATGTTTTTATCGATGCCCTCTTTCAGGATCTTGGTGTTGGTGACGAACAGGTCGTCGCCTACCAGTTGCACCTTCTCGCCGATCTTGTCGGTGAGGATCTTCCAGCCAGCCCAGTCGGACTCGTCCAGACCGTCTTCGATCGAGATGATCGGGTAACGCTCGGTCAGACCTTTCAGGTAGTCGGCGAAACCTTCAGCGGTGAACACCTGGCCTTCGCCGGACAGGTTGTACTTGCCGTCTTCGTAGAATTCGCTCGCCGCGCAGTCCAGCGCCAGGGTCACGTCGGTGCCCAGCTTGTAACCGGCGTTGGCAACGGCTTCCGAGATCACTTTCAGCGCGTCTTCGTTGGAGGCCAGGTTCGGTGCGAAACCGCCTTCGTCGCCAACGGCGGTGCTCAGGCCACGGGCCTTCAGCACAGCTTTCAAGTGATGGAAAATCTCGGTGCCCATGCGCAGACCTTCCGAGAAAGACTTGGCGCCAACCGGCTGCACCATGAATTCCTGGATGTCGACGTTGTTATCGGCGTGTTCGCCACCGTTGATGATGTTCATCATCGGTACCGGCATCGAGTAAACACCCGGCGTGCCGTTGAGGTTGGCGATGTGTGCGTACAGCGGCAGGTCCTGATCCTGAGCAGCAGCCTTGGCCGCAGCCAGGGACACGGCGAGGATGGCGTTGGCGCCCAGGGTTGCCTTGTTTTCGGTACCGTCGAGCTTGATCATCGCGTGATCCAGCGCTTTCTGGTCGCTTGGGTCGGTGCCCAGCAGCAGATCGCGGATCGGGCCGTTGATGTTGGCGACTGCTTTCAGTACGCCTTTGCCCAGATAACGGCTCTTGTCGCCATCACGCAGCTCGAGCGCTTCACGCGAGCCAGTGGATGCACCGGACGGCGCGCAAGCGCTGCCGATGATGCCGTTGTCGAGAAGCACGTCCGCTTCCACGGTGGGATTGCCACGGGAGTCGAGAACTTCACGACCTTTGATGTCGACGATTTTTGCCATTGTTGTAAACACTCCAAAGTTGACGAAAACGACGCAGCTAGAGGAAATCTTTTTACCGTCGGCAAGTGGTGTGCAGCGGGCAGCTTGCAGACGACAACGCACATGCCCGAGGGCATGTGCGACAAATCGTGCGGTACTTTACCGGAGAATTGAGTGTTACGCGGTTTCTACCGTCGGAAAACTCTTCACCAGTTCGTCCAAAGCTTTGAGCTGGGCCAGAAATGGCTCCAGTTTGTCCAGACGCAAGGCGCAAGGGCCGTCGCATTTGGCGTTGTCCGGATCCGGATGCGCTTCGAGGAACAGACCCGCCAGCGACTGGCTCATGCCAGCCTTGGCCAAATCCAGAACCTGCGCACGGCGACCGCCAGCGGAGTCGGAACGACCGCCTGGCATTTGCAGCGCGTGGGTCACGTCGAAGAAAACCGGGTACTCGAACTGCTTCATGATGCCGAAGCCGAGCATGTCGACCACGAGGTTGTTGTAGCCGAAGCTCGAACCACGCTCGCAGAGGATCAGTTGGTCGTTACCCGCTTCCACGCACTTGCTCAGGATGTGTTTCATTTCCTGAGGCGCGAGGAACTGGGCTTTCTTGATGTTGATCACTGCGTTGGTCTTGGCCATCGCGACGACCAGATCGGTCTGGCGCGACAGGAAGGCCGGCAGCTGAATGATGTCGCAGACCTCAGCGACGACCGCGGCCTGATCAGGCTCGTGGACATCGGTGATGATCGGTACGCCGAAGGCTTGTTTGATGTCCTGGAAGATGCGCATGCCTTCTTCCAGGCCAGGGCCACGATACGAATGCACAGAAGACCGGTTGGCCTTGTCGAAACTGGCCTTGAACACGTATGGGATACCGAGTTTCTCGGTGACCTTCACGTACTCTTCACAAACCTGCATGGCCATGTCACGGCTTTCCAGCACGTTCATGCCGCCGAACAGCACCATGGGTTTGTCGTTGGCAATCTCGATGTCGCCGACGCGGATGATCTTCTGTGCCATCGGGTTACGCCTTCTTCTGGTGTTGAGCCAACGCTGCTTTGACGAAACCGCTGAACAGCGGGTGGCCATCGCGCGGTGTCGAGGTGAACTCAGGGTGGAACTGGCAAGCGACGAACCATGGATGATCCGCTGCTTCAACCACTTCAACCAAGGCTGCGTCAGCGGAGCGACCGGAAATCTTCAGGCCGGCTTCGATGATTTGTGGCAGCAGGTTGTTGTTCACTTCGTAACGGTGACGGTGACGTTCAACGATCACATCCTTGCCGTAGCAATCGTGCACCTTGGAGCCGGTTTCGAGCAGGCACTCCTGAGCGCCGAGGCGCATGGTGCCGCCCAGATCGGACGCTTCGGTACGCACTTCAACGGCGCCGGTGGCGTCTTCCCATTCGGTGATCAGACCGACAACCGGGTGGCCGCTGGCGCGGTCGAACTCGGTGGAGTTGGCGTCTTTCCAGCCCATCACGTTACGGGCGAACTCGATGACTGCCACTTGCATGCCCAAGCAGATGCCCAGGTACGGAACCTTGTTCTCACGAGCGTACTGCACGGCAGTGATCTTGCCTTCCACGCCACGCAGACCGAAACCGCCCGGTACGAGGATCGCGTCGACACCTTCGAGCAGCGCAGTGCCCTGGTTTTCGATGTCTTCGGAATCGATGTAACGCAGGTTGACCTTGGTGCGGTTGCTGATGCCGGCATGACTCATCGCTTCGATCAGCGACTTGTAGGCGTCCAGCAGTTCCATGTACTTGCCGACCATGGCGATGGTCACTTCGTGTTCCGGGTTCAGCTTGGCGTCAACCACCGCTTCCCACTCGGACAGATCAGCGCTGCCGCACTGCAGACCGAAACGCTCAACGACGAAATCGTCCAGACCCTGCGAGTGCAGGATGCCCGGGATTTTGTAGATGGTGTCGGCGTCTTCCAGCGCGATTACCGCACGTTCTTCAACGTTGGTGAACTGAGCTATCTTGCGACGCGACGAGATGTCGATCGGGTGATCGGAACGGCACACCAGTACGTCTGGCTGCAGGCCGATCGAACGCAGTTCTTTCACCGAGTGCTGGGTTGGCTTGGTTTTGGTCTCGCCGGCAGTGGCGATGTACGGCACCAAAGTCAGGTGCATCAGCATCGCGCGCTTGGCGCCGACTTCGAAACGCAGTTGACGGATGGCTTCGAGGAACGGTTGCGACTCGATGTCACCAACGGTGCCACCGATTTCAACCATGGCCACGTCAGCGTCGCCAGCACCCTTGATGATGCGGCGCTTGATTTCGTCGGTGATGTGCGGAATCACCTGGATGGTTGCACCCAGGTAGTCACCACGGCGCTCTTTGCGCAGCACGTGCTCGTAGACACGGCCAGTGGTGAAGTTGTTGTTCTGGGTCATGGTCGTGCGGATGAACCGCTCGTAGTGGCCCAGGTCCAGGTCGGTCTCGGCGCCGTCGTGGGTGACGAACACTTCGCCGTGCTGGAACGGGCTCATGGTGCCCGGGTCAACGTTGATGTACGGATCCAGCTTGAGCATGGTGACCTTAAGTCCCCGCGCCTCCAGGATGGCTGCCAATGAAGCCGATGCAATGCCTTTCCCCAAAGAAGAAACAACACCGCCCGTGACGAATATGTAGCGCGTCATGAAAAACCCTAGAAGTCTGCGTTAAAGCGGTCCGAGCCGCCGGGGAAAGCGAAGGAAGGCCGAAGCCCCCGATCACCTGCATTAATCACAGTGCACCTTTCAAAAAAACCGCCGCGTTGGGACAGACCGGCAGATGAAACACCGGTACGTTGCTCGCTACACATTTTTTGGAATCGCCCAGCAAAGACTGCTTGGTAATCGGCAACTCCTGCAATTCAGGCGAATCCACAGAAGTTGTATCAAGAAGGGAGCGTAGTCTACCGGAATGCTCCTTTCAGCTCAAACCTTGATCTTCGTCTGTTGGCTGCCAATGCAATTGCCAGCCGTCTTGCCCATTGCCATCAAGCCCCGGCAGGTTCGCCACCGCGAGCAGTTTGTCGCCGCGAAACAGCAGCGGCAATCTGCCACGGACGAAGCCCGGTACCGCGCGCTCGTTGAGCAGGCGCTTGAGATCACGATGACCGCGATCCGCCAGATGCATCACTTCGCCACCCTGACGATAGGCGATGCGCAATGGCCCGCAAGGCGCCTGTCCGCTGAACATGACACGGCCGTTATCGGCCAAGCGTAGCGCTGACGATGGCACTTGCCAGTCGGCGCCGATCACCGGCGCGCGCAACCAGTTACCGCTCAGCCACCACACACGACCGGCGCTGCGGTGCAACTCGCCCTCAGCCAGCCGCCAGACGGGTGATGCATCGGGAGCGGCTTTGCACAGATCCGTCCAGCCCGACCAATGGTCAGTGTCGGGCAATTGCGTGAAGGGTTCGAGCCAATGGCTGATCGCGTTTCGTTGCCGGGCGGTAGACAGTGCCGCGAGCGGCGCCAGTTCCAGCGACGGTAAGCCCAACCATGCGTAATCATGGGCAGTCGCAGCTTGCGCCAGATCGATCTGCGCCAGTTCGTCTAGCAGCCCCTGCGCCTCCCGCAGATGCGCGGCGCTGCGGGACATGCTTGCCTGCGCTTGCGGCCAGCGAGCGCTCAGCAGCGGCATGACCTGATGGCGCAGATAGTTGCGCGAGAATTGCCGATCCTGATTGGACGGATCTTCGATCCAGCGCAATTGATGAGCCTGCGCATACTCTTCCAGCCCGGCGCGGGAGATGTCCAGCAACGGACGAATCAGAGTGCCCTGCCCCACTGGCCGCTGCGCCGGCATCCCGGACAACCCGCGCACACCGGCGCCACGTAATAGCCGGAACAAAAGTGTCTCCGCTTGATCATCGCGATGCTGGCCAGTGAGCAATACGTCATTGGCTTGCGTCAGCGAACTGAACACCGCGTATCGCGCATCCCGCGCCGCGCGCTCCAGGCTTGCACCCGGTTGCACCTTCACCCGCTCGATCAGCAACGGCACACCCAGCGCATCGCAGATGGACTGGCAATGTTGCGGCCACGCATCAGCCGCAGCCTGGAGGCCGTGATGGATATGAACAGCGCACAGCGGGGGCAGGGATTCGGTTTTTACGAGATGGGCAAGCAGATGCAGCAGAACAGTGGAATCGAGTCCACCAGAGAAGGCGATACGCCAATGAGCGGCATTGCGCCAAGGCTCAAGGTTCAGCAGAAGCCGCGACGGCAAATCACTCTTCGAAGAATTCATAGAGAGGGTCGCTTCTCAAAGATCCTGTAGGAGCTGCCGAAGGCTGCGATCTTTTGATCTTGAAAGATCGCAGCCTTCGGCAGCTCCTACAGGGGTACTGCGTTCGACTTAGAGGCCGTAGCTCATCAGTCGATCATAACGGCGCTTGAGCAGCGCTTCGTTATCGAACGTCTTCAGCATCGCCAGTTGCGAGCTCAGCTCGGCACGAATCGAGGCAGCCGCGGTGGCCGGATCACGGTGTGCGCCGCCCAGAGGCTCGCCAATCACCTTGTCGACAATGCCCAGGCCTTTCAGACGTTCAGCGGTGATGCCCATCGCTTCAGCAGCATCCGGCGCTTTTTCTGCGGTTTTCCACAGAATAGATGCGCAACCTTCCGGCGAGATCACCGCGTAGGTCGAGTACTGCAGCATGTTCAACTGATCGCAAACACCGATCGCCAATGCACCGCCGGAACCACCTTCACCGATAACGGTGGCGATGATCGGGGTTTTCAGGCGCGACATCACACGCAGGTTCCAGGCGATCGCTTCGCTCTGGTTGCGCTCTTCAGCGTCAATACCAGGGTAAGCACCCGGGGTGTCGATGAAGGTCAGGATCGGCATTTTGAAACGCTCGGCCATCTCCATCAGACGGCAAGCCTTGCGGTAGCCTTCCGGACGCGGCATGCCGAAGTTGCGACGCACCTTCTCACGCACTTCACGGCCCTTCTGGTGACCGATGATCATCACCGGCTGGTCGTCCAGACGGGCGATACCGCCAACGATCGCAGCGTCGTCAGAGAAGTGACGGTCGCCGTGCAGTTCGTCGAACTCGGTGAAGATGTGCTGGATGTAGTCCAGGGTGTACGGGCGTTTCGGGTGACGCGCCAGGCGTGCGATCTGCCAGCTGGTCAGCTTGCCGAAGATGTCTTCGGTCAGCGTTTTGCTCTTGTCCTGCAGGCGGGAGATCTCATCGCCGATATTCAGCGAATTGTCATTACCGACCAAGCGCAACTCTTCGATCTTGGCTTGCAGGTCGGCGATCGGCTGTTCGAAATCTAGAAAATTCGGGTTCATAGGCGTCCGTCTTGGGTCGTGTCCCAAATGAGCTTGGGTCGGCCGGTTGTCTATTCGCGCCCTACCTTAAGGGAGAGGCGCGCTGAGGTCGAGATTAAAAATTCAGGTGGCGGGCGAGCGCAATGATGGCACTCGCCGGTCAACGGTATTGGAGGAAGACGTTGTCTCGCCCGAACTGGTCACGCAGTGCTTGAATCAACGCATCTGCCGGGTCGATCCGCCAGGTCTCGCCAAACTGCAGCAAGGTCTTCGCATCCGGGCTGGTGTACTCCATGGTCACCGGGCATGCGCCGCGATGACGCTTGAGCAAATCACCCAACCAGCGTAGCTGATCGCCTTTCAGGTCCTGGGTTTGCAGCTTCAGGCGCAGGCTCTCGGCAAGGTTGGTGCGCGCATCTTCCATGCTCATCACGCGCTTGACCCGCAGGCGCAGGCCGCCGGAGAAGTCGTCGTTGCTGACTTCGCCTTCAACCACCACCATCGCGTCGGTCTGCAACAGCGACTGCGCGGAGTGGAACGCATCGGCAAACAACGACGCCTCGATCCGCCCGGAGCGGTCGTCGAGGGTGATGAAGCCCATCTTGTCGCCCTTCTTGTTCTTCATCACCCGCAGGGCAATGATCATCCCGGCCACGGTCTGCGTGTCGCGGGCCGGCTTCAGATCAATGATGCGCTGGCGGGCGAAACGACGGATCTCACCTTCGTATTCGTCGATCGGGTGACCGGTCAGGTACAGGCCCAGGGTGTCTTTTTCACCCTTGAGGCGTTCCTTGAGGGTCAGCTCTTTGGCCTTGCGATGCACCGCGTAAACGTCGGCATCTTCCTCGACGAACAAGCCGCCAAACAGGTCGGCGTGGCCGCTGTCGTGAGTGCGCGCAGTCTGCTCGGCGGATTTGATCGCTTCTTCCATCGCGGCCAGCAGCACCGCACGGTTGCGGTCGATGTTGGCCTGATAAGCCTTTTGCTCTTCATGGAAGTACGGGCCGAGACGATCCAGCGCACCGCTGCGGATCAAACCGTCGAGGGTGCGTTTGTTGATGCGTTTGAGGTCGACGCGGGCGCAGAAATCGAACAGATCCTTGAACGGCCCGTCCGCGCGCGCCTCAGTAATCGCTTCAACAGGCCCCTCGCCTACACCCTTGATCGCGCCGAGACCATAAATGATGCGGCCTTCGTCGTTCACCGTGAACTTGAACTCCGAGGTATTCACATCCGGCGCGTCGAGACGCAGCTTCATGGTGCGAATTTCTTCGATCAAGGTCACGACCTTGTCGGTGTTGTGCATGTCCGCCGACAGTACCGCGGCCATGAACGGCGCCGGGTAGTGGGTCTTCAGCCAGGCGGTCTGGTACGAGACCAGACCGTAAGCAGCCGAGTGAGACTTGTTGAAGCCGTAACCGGCGAATTTTTCCACCAGGTCGAAAATGTTACCGGCGAGGTCGGCTTCGATATTGTTGGTCTTGCAACCCTCAATAAAACCGCCGCGCTGCTTAGCCATTTCTTCGGGTTTTTTCTTACCCATAGCCCGACGCAGCATGTCCGCACCGCCGAGGGTGTAACCGGCCATGACCTGAGCAATCTGCATCACCTGTTCCTGATACAGGATGATGCCGTAGGTCGGCGCCAATACTGGCTTGAGGCCTTCGTATTGATAGTCGGAGTGCGGATACGCCAGCTCAGCGCGACCGTGCTTACGGTTGATAAAGTCATCAACCATGCCCGATTGCAGTGGGCCCGGACGGAACAGGGCCACCAGTGCGATCAAGTCTTCCAGGCAGTCGGGCTTGAGCTTTTTGATCAGCTCTTTCATGCCGCGCGACTCAAGCTGGAATACCGCGGTGGTTTCAGCTTTTTGCAGCAGCGTGTACGTCGGTTTGTCGTCGAGCGGGATGAACGCGATGTCCAGCGGCGGCTCGTCGACCTTGGCGCGGTCGCGGTTGATGGTCTTCAGCGCCCAGTCGATCACCGTCAACGTCCGCAGACCGAGGAAGTCGAACTTCACCAGACCGGCCGCTTCAACGTCGTCCTTGTCGAACTGGGTTACCAGACCGTCACCGGCCTCGTCGCAATAGATCGGCGAGAAGTCAGTCAGCTTGGTCGGCGCGATAACCACACCACCGGCGTGTTTACCGACGTTACGCACAACGCCTTCGAGCTTGCGCGCCATCTCCCAGATTTCTGCGGCTTCTTCATCGACCTTGATGAAGTCACGCAGGATTTCTTCCTGCTCGTAGGCTTTTTCCAGGGTCATGCCGACTTCGAACGGAATCATCTTCGACAGACGATCCGCCAAACCGTAGGACTTGCCCTGCACCCGCGCCACGTCGCGCACCACAGCCTTGGCGGCCATGGAACCGAAGGTGATGATCTGGCTTACCGCGTTGCGCCCGTATTTCTCGGCCACGTAATCAATTACGCGGTCACGACCGTCCATGCAGAAGTCGACGTCGAAGTCGGGCATCGAGACCCGTTCCGGGTTAAGGAAACGTTCGAACAGCAGGTCGTATTCCAGCGGGTCGAGGTCGGTGATCTTTTGAACGTAAGCCACCAGCGAACCGGCACCCGAACCACGGCCCGGACCTACCGGTACGCCGTTGCTCTTGGCCCACTGGATAAAGTCCATAACGATCAGGAAGTAACCGGGGAAGCCCATCTGGATGATGATATCCAGCTCGAAATTCAAGCGGTCGACATAGACCTGACGCTTGGCTTCGTAGTCTTCGGTGGTGTCCTTGGGCAGCAGCACTGCCAGTCGTTCTTCAAGACCGTCGAAGGAGACTTTGCGGAAATATTCGTCGATGGTCATGCCATCGGGAATCGGGAAGTTGGGCAGGAAGTGCGTGCCCAGTTTCACTTCAATGTTGCAGCGCTTGGCGATCTCGACGGTATTTTCAATCGCGTCGGGAATATCGCTGAACAGCTCGATCATTTCCTCGGCGCTTTTCAGGTATTGCTGATCGCTGTAATTCTTCGAGCGACGCGGGTCGTCGAGGGCGCGGCCCTCACCGATGCACACGCGGGTTTCGTGGGCGGCGAAGTCTTCCTGCTTGATGAAGCGCACGTCGTTGCTCGCCACCAAAGGCGCGCCGAGTTTGTCGGCCAGCGCCACGGCGCCGTGCAATTGTTCTTCATCGTTGGGACGGTTGGTGCGCTGGATTTCCAGATAGAAGCGATCCGGGAACACCGCCATCCACTCGCGCGTCAGGGCCTCGGCTTCAGCCGGGTTGCCACTGATCAAGGCCATGCCGATCTCGCCCTCTTTGGCGGCGGACAGCATGATCAGGCCTTCGTTGGCTTCAGCGACCCACTCACGCTCGATGATGATCATGCCGTTGCGCTGGCCTTCGATGAAGCCGCGCGAGATCAACTCGGTGAGGTTGCGATAGCCCTTGGCGTTCATCACCAACAGGCTGAGCCGGCTCAGCGGTGCGTCCGGGTCTTTGTTCGACAGCCACAGGTCGGCGCCGCAGATCGGTTTGATGCCTGCGCCCATGGTGTTTTTATAGAATTTGACCAGGGAACACATGTTGTTCTGGTCGGTGACCGCGACCGCCGGCATGTTCATGGCGGTCAGCGCCTTGACCAGCGGCTTGATCCGCACCAGCCCGTCGACCAGCGAGTATTCAGTGTGCAGGCGTAGATGAACGAATGAAGCCGGCATAGTGATCCTGTCCAGTTACATAGAGACAACAAGGCCCGGATTGTACCGGGCCTCGAACAAAACATCAGCCTTGCGACTAAACCTGCGTCAGGCCTTCCAGCGCTTCGTAAGCCTGACGCACCGGGGCGAACGAGCGCCGGTGAATCGGCGTCGGGCCAAGCCGCACCAACGCTTCCAGATGAACGGGCGTCGGGTAGCCTTTATGGCCACCGATGCCGTAACCCGGGTAGATCAATTCGAATGCGGCCATTTCACGATCACGACTGACCTTGGCCAGAATCGACGCCGCTGCGATAGCAGGTACCTTGCCGTCACCCTGCACCACCGCTTCGGCGCGCATCGGCAGCTGCGGGCAGCGGTTACCGTCGATCATCGCCAGTTTCGGCTGAATGTGCAGGCCGGCGACCGCGCGCTGCATGGCGAGCATGGTCGCGTGAAGGATGTTCAGTTCGTCGATTTCTTCGACTTCTGCGCGGGCGATGCACCAGCTCAGGGATTTCTCGATGATCTCGTCGTAGAGCTTTTCACGCTTGGCTTCGGTGAGTTTCTTCGAATCGTTGAGGCCGAGGATCGGCCGGTTCGGATCGAGGATCACCGCCGCCGTCACCACTGCACCGCACAACGGGCCGCGCCCAACTTCATCGACACCGGCCACCAGTTCTTCGACTTCAGCGACCAGGGTGAAATCCAGACCCATTTGCATGCTTGTCTTGCTCATCGTGTTTGACCGATCAGGTTAAGGACGGCGTCCGCCGCCTGATTGGAAGCGTCCAGCCGCAGCGTGCGGTGGATCTCGTCGAAGCCACGGGTCTGCTCTTCGCCACCGTCGATCAGCGGCAACAGGGTCTGCGCCAGCGCATCGACCGTCGCATCATCCTGCAACAGTTCTGGCACCAGCAAGCGCTGGGCGAGCAGGTTCGGCAAAGACACGTACGGGCTCTTGACCATGCGTTTGAGAATCCAGAACGTCAGCGGCGCCAGACGGTAAGCCACTACCATTGGGCGCTTGTACAGCAGCGCTTCGAGGGTCGCGGTGCCGGAAGCGATCAACACGGCGTTACACGCAGCGAGGGCCAGATGGGATTTGCCGTCGAGCAAGGTCACCGGCAGATCACGGCCGGCGAGCAGCTCTTCAAGCTGCGCGCGGCGTTCGGGATTGGCGCACGGAATGACAAAGCGCACACCTGGGCGCATGGCGCGCAATCGTTCAGCGGTGTCGAGGAAAAGCCCACCCAAGCGCGACACTTCGCCACCACGGCTGCCGGGCATCAACGCCACCAGCGGGCCGTCGGGCAGGCCCAACTCGGCACGCGCCGCCGCGCGATCCGCCTCCAGCGGAATGGTATCGGCCAGCGTGTGGCCGACGAACCGCACCGGCACGCCCTTCTCTTCGTAGAATTTCGCTTCGAACGGCAGCAGCGTGAGCATCAGGTCGCAGCCTTCGCGAATCTTCAGCACGCGTTTCTGCCGCCACGCCCACACCGACGGGCTGACGTAATGCACGGTCTTGATCCCGGCCTGACGCAGCTTCAGTTCGATGTTGAGATTGAAATCCGGAGCATCGATGCCGATGAACACGTCCGGCTTCTCGGCGATCAATGTGGCGATCAGGTCCTTGCGGCGCTTGAGCAACTCGCGCAGGCGACCGAGCACTTCTACCAGGCCCATGACCGACAAGCGTTCCATGGGAAAGTACGACGTCAGGCCTTCAGCCTGCATCAGCGGCCCGCCGACGCCGATGAACTCGACCGCCGGATGCTGCGCCTTGAGGGCGCGCATGAGACCGGCGCCGAGAATGTCACCGGAAGCCTCACCCGCCACCAGCGCAATACGCAAATTAGCCATGATCAGCGAGTGATGCCGCGAGTCGACGACTGGATCGAGTCGCGGAAAATCGCAACTTCCGGGAATTGCGCCGCCGGCTCTGCCAGCTCCGCCAGAGCCTGCTCGACCGTCAGGCCTTGGCGGTAGACGGTTTTGTAGGCGCGACGCAGTGTGTGAATCGCATCTTCACTGAAACCACGACGGCGCATGCCTTCGAAGTTCATGCTGCGCGCTTCGGCCGGGTTGCCGAACACGGTGACGAACGCCGGAACGTCCTTGCCGATCGCCGTGCCCATGCCGGAAAAGCTGTGGGCACCGATGTGGCAATACTGGTGAACCAGGGTGAAACCGGAGAGGATCGCCCAGTCATCAACGTGTACATGGCCGGCCAACGCGGTGTTGTTGACCAGAATGCAGTGGTTGCCGATTACGCTGTCGTGACCGATGTGGGCATAGGCCATGATCAGGTTGTGATCGCCCAGCGTGGTTTCCGAGCGATCCTGAACGGTGCCACGGTGGATGGTCACGCCTTCGCGGATGACGTTGTGGTCACCAATCACAAGACGGGTTTCTTCACCTTTGTACTTCAGATCCGGCGTGTCTTCGCCTACCGAGGAAAACTGGTAGATGCGATTATGCTTGCCGATGCGCGTAGGGCCTTTGAGGATTACATGCGGCCCGATCACGGTACCCTCGCCGATTTCCACACCTGCGCCGATGACCGACCACGGGCCGACCTCGACGCCGTCAGCCAGTACGGCCGACGGATCGATGATTGCGCGAGGGTCAATCAAACTCATAGCTTGCGTTCCGCGCAGATGATTTCAGCCGAGCAGACCGGCTTGCCGTCCACCGAAGCCTGGCATTCGAACTTCCAGATCTGGCGCTTGCAGCTGATGAACTTGGCTTCAAGGATCAACTGGTCGCCCGGCAACACAGGCTGACGGAAGCGCAGCTTGTCGGAACCGACGAAGTAGTAAAGCGTGCCGTCGGCAGGCTTCACATCAAGCATTTTGAAACCGAGGATCCCGGCAGCCTGAGCCATCGCTTCGATGATCAGTACGCCCGGCATGATTGGATGCGCCGGGAAGTGACCATTGAAGAACGGTTCATTGATGCTGACATTCTTGTAGGCGCGAATGCGCTTGCCTTCAGTGTCCAGTTCCACCACCCGGTCCACCAGCAGGAACGGGTAACGGTGAGGCAGGTATTCGCGAATCTCGTTGATGTCCATCATTTCGGGGGGAAGCCTATGTAAAGATTGGGAGCGCGACTGACGCGCACTCCTCTAGCAAATCAAGGAGGCAGTCTAGAGGCTGTGCACACTTGATATGGAAATGGTATCAGCCATCTGATGAAGCATTGCCGTCAGGGGTCACTTCCCCTACGCGCTTTTCCAGCTGTTTCAAACGTCGCGCGATGTCATCGAGCTGACGGATGCGGGCCGCGCTTTTGCGCCATTCGGCCGCCGGTTGCATGGCTGTACCGGAAGAATAGGCACCCGGCTCGGTAATCGAGTGAGTCACCATGGTCATCCCGGTGAGGAAAACGTTGTCGCAAATATCAATGTGGCCAACCAGACCGACACCGCCAGCGAGCATGCAATGCTTGCCAATCTTGGTGCTGCCAGAAATGCCGACACAGGCGGCCATGGCGGTGTGATCACCGACCTGGACGTTGTGCGCAATCTGGATCTGGTTGTCGAGCTTCACACCATTGCCGATCACGGTGTCGGCCAGCGCACCACGGTCGATGGCGGTATTCACGCCAATCTCGACATCATCGCCGATGGTCACGCCACCGATCTGGGCAATTTTCTGCCAGATACCCTTCTCGTTGGCAAAGCCGAAGCCTTCACCACCGAGTACCGCACCGGACTGAATCACCACACGTTTGCCGATGCGCACGTCGTGATACAGGGTCACGCGGGGCGCGAGCCAGCCGCCTTCACCAATTTCACTGCGCGCGCCGATAAAGCAATGTGCGCCCAAGGTCACCTGAGCAGCGATCCGCGCACCGGCTTCGACAACCACAAACGGGCCGACGCTGGCGGTTGGATCAACCACAGCGTCGTCCGCAATCACTGCCGATGGATGGATACCCGCCGCAGCTTTTGGTTTGGGATCGAACAAGTGCGAAATACGTGCGTAGGCCAGATAAGGATCCGGCACCACCAGCGCATTCCCGGCAAAGCCTTCAGCATCAGCTTCTTTGAGCAATAGCGCCGCTGCCTGCGAGCCTGCCAGGTATTTGCGATATTGAGGATTTGCCAGAAAGCTCAACTGAGCTGGGCCAGCCTCTTGCAAAGTGGCTAGCCCAGTAATTTGCTTCTCCGGGTCGCCACGCAGGGTGGCGCCGAGGAACTCGGCCAACTGGCCGAGTTTGATAGTCACGGTCATGGGTTACTTCAGCTGATTCATGCGCTCGATAACCTGGCGCGTGATGTCGTACTGAGGCTTGACATCAATTACTGCGCCACGCTCGAACACCAGGTCAAAACCACCTTTCTTGATGACTTCTTCCACTGCGCTATCCAGTTTCGGCTTCAGTTGCTTGAGCATTTCGCGGTCGGCAACAGCTTTGGCTTCGTTCAGCTCTTTGGACTGGAACTGGAAGTCACGGGCTTTTTGCTTGAATTCCAGCTCCAGACGCTCACGCTCGCCTTGCTGCATCTTGTCGCCACCGGCCATCAGACGGTCCTGAATGCCTTTGGCGCTGCTTTCCAGAGTTTTCAGTTTGGTCAGTTGCGGACCGAACTTCTTCTCGGCATCCACGGCGTACTTCTTGGCCGCGTCGGATTCCAGCAGCGCCATCTGATAGTTCAGAACAGCGATTTTCATGTCGGCAAATGCCGGGCCTGCCACCATCAAGGAGGCCAGGAGAACCAATTGAGTCAACTTACGCACGATGCACTCCTACAAAATCCATTGTCGTTATCTTGGGTCAGACGCTTAGAACGTCTGGCCGAGGGAGAATTGGAACACTTGAGTTTCAGCGTCATCCGGTTTCTTGATCGGCATGGCCAACGCGAAGCTCAGAGGACCCAGCGCGGTGACCCAGGTCACACCCACACCGACGGAGCTCGCCATGTTGCTGAGGCTGATATCGTTGCACTGAGTGCTGGAAGTCGAACCGACGGTAGCGTTGGTAGTCTTCTCGCACTTGGAGTCAAACACGTTACCGACATCCCAGAATACCGAAGTACGCAGGGAGCGCTGATCTTTGACAAACGGCAGCGGGAACAGCACCTCGACACCACCCTGGATCAACACGTTACCGCCGAACGGCAGCGGATCCTGATCCGGGTCGGCAAGCGTACCGGTGTTGCCGGTCACACCTGCACCTCGGCTAGGCGTACTGCGCGGACCCAGCGTACTGTCCTTGAAGCCACGAACCGAGTTGAAACCACCAGCATAGTAGTTTTCATAGAACGGCAAGCCGTCAGTCGAACCGTAACCGTCGCCATAACCCAATTCGGTGTGCAGACGCATGGTGTAGTTCTCGCTCAGTGGCTGGAACAACTGGCCACGGTAATCAAGCTTGAAGAACGACAGGTCGCTGCCTGGAATAGTGGTTTCCAGCGTCAGGCTCTGGGAGCGGCCACGGGTCGGCAACACGCCTTTGTTCAAAGTGGATTCGGACCAGCCGGCCGACGCCTTGAAGTTCAGGTATTGATCGCCTTCCTTCTTAACGAAGTCGAAAATCTCGTCAACGGTATAAGTACCGGTCTTGATCTTGTCTTGTTGTGCGGACAGACCAAAGGTCAGACGCGAAGTCTCGCTGATCGGGTAGCCAACGTTGACGCCGGCACCGAGGCTGTCTACCGCATAGCTCGCTACGTCGACGTCGAGGTCTTTGTAGTCAGTGGTGCGATAGAACGCGTTGTAACCCAGGCTCACGCCATCGGCGGTCCAGTACGGGTCAACGTAACCGAAGTTGTAGCGGCTCTGGTATTCGCTTCGGGTCAGACCGACGCTGACACGGTTACCGGTACCGAGGAAGTTGTTCTGGGTGATCGAACCACCGAGGATCAGACCGGCGCTCTGGGCGAAACCGACGCTGGCGGTGATCGAACCGGAAGCCTGTTCTTCAACCGCGTAGTTCACGTCGACCTGGTCGTCGACACCCGGCACGGCCGGGGTTTCAACGTTGACTTCTTTAAAGAAGCCCAGACGCTCAAGACGGGTCTTGGATTGGTCGATCAGGTAGGTCGAAGCCCAGCCGCCTTCCATCTGGCGCATTTCACGACGCAGCACTTCGTCCTCGGACTTGGTGTTGCCACGGAAGTTGATGCGGTTGACGTAAGCGCGCTTGCCTGGATCGACAGCAAACAGGATGTCGACAGTGTGGTCGTCATCGTGCGGCTGAGGCACGCCGTTGACGTTGGCGAAGGTGTAACCCTCGTTGCCCAGACGACGGGTGATCAGTTCGGAGGTGGTGGTCATCAGCTTGCGCGAGAACACCTGGCCCTTCTGCACCAGCAACAGCGATTTGACCTGGTCTTCAGGGACTTTCAGGTCACCGCTGAGTTTGACGTCACGAACGGTGTACTTCTCGCCTTCGGTCACGTTGACGGTGATGTAGACGTGTTTCTTGTCCGGGGTAATGGACACCTGGGTCGAAGCGATATCCATGTTGATATAGCCACGGTCCAGGTAGTAGGAACGCAGACGCTCCAGGTCACCGGAAAGCTTTTCACGGGCGTACTTGTCATCGTTCTTGAAGAACGACAGCCAGTTGGTGGTTTTCAGTTCGAACAGGTCGGTCAGGTCTTCCTCAGGGAAAACCGTGTTGCCCACCACGTTGATGTGCTGAATGGCGGCAACGGTGCCTTCGTTGATCTTCACTTTCAGACCAACACGGTTACGCGGCTGCGAGACCACTTCGGTATCGACGGTAGCCGAATAGCGGCCCTGCGCGACGTACTGGCGCTGCAGTTCGTTACGCACGCCTTCGAGGGTGGCACGCTGGAAGATCTCGCCTTCGGCCAGACCGGATTGCTTGAGGCCCTTCATCAGGTCTTCAGTGGAAATCGCCTTGTTGCCTTCGATTTCGATACTGGCGACGGATGGGCGCTCGACAACCGTGATTACCAGAACGTTGCCTTCGCGGCCCAGCTGGATATCTTGAAAGAAACCGGTTTTGAACAACGCACGAGTGGATTCCACCAGGCGACGATCATCCGCCTGCTCGCCGACGTTCAACGGCAAGGCACCAAAGACACTACCCGCGGAGACCCGCTGGAGGCCATTGACGCGAATATCAGAGATAGTGAAGGACTCGGCGTGAACTTCGGCGATCATCAATACGGTGAGAACCGCAGTTAGCAGCAGACGTTTCATGAAGTCCTTTCTTATTCCAACTGGCAATAAACAAACTGCCGCAAAATGCGGCAGATTCGCAATTCAGCGAAGCGTTACAGTCGACCCAGATCGTTGACCAGAGCAAGCAACATCACCCCGACCACCAAACTGATACCGATCTGTATCCCCCAACCTTGCACCCGATCCGACAAGGGACGACCACGCGCCCACTCGATCAGATAAAACAACAAATGCCCCCCATCCAGTACAGGAATGGGCAGCAAATTCAGAACACCCAGGCTAATACTCAGATAAGCAAGGAAATTCAGGAAATCAGCGACGCCCGACTGGGCAGAAGCGCCCGCCACTTTAGCAATGGTTATCGGTCCACTCAAGTTTTTTACCGAGAGCTCGCCGAACAGCATTTTCTTTAGCGAATCGAGGGTCAGGACGCTCATGGTCCAAGTGCGACGAGCGCCCTCGCCAATCGCGGCCAAAGGCCCATAGCTGACCTCGCGGATCATTTCCGGCGGCCAGTCGATCGCTTTGACGCCAGCGCCCAGATAACCGCTTGGCGCCTTGCTTTCGCCGCGAGCCGCCAGCGTCACCGGGACGTCGATTTGAGCACCATCACGCTCGACACGCAGCATGATTTTGGTATCAGGACGCGTACGAACGGTATCGACCACTTGCTGCCAGTCGTTCAACGCCAGACCGTCGAGCGACACCAGACGGTCGCCGGTTTTCAGGCCAGCAGCTTGCGCCGGGCCTTTTGGATCGAGCTCAGCCAGCACCGGCGGCAAGGCCGGGCGCCATGGACGAATACCCAACGAACGAATCGGATCCGGCTCGTCGGCCCCCTTGAGCCAATGATCCAGCGCCAGTTCGCGCGGCGAATCCGCCGTAGAACCCTGCTCACGCACCAATAACTGCAGTGAACCGCTTTCACCCAGACGACGCACTAATTGCAAATTGACCGCTGCCCAGCCCGAAGTCGGCTCGCCATCAATTGCGACAATCTCCTGACCCGCCGTCAGACCAGCCTTGGCGGCGATACTACCGGACTCGACCGCACCGATGACCGGGCGCACCTGCTCGCTGCCCAACATCGCCAGCACCCAGAAGAACACCAGGGCCAGCAGGAAATTGGCAATCGGACCCGCGGCCACAATGGCGATACGCTGACGCACGGACTTGCGATTGAACGACTGATCAAGCTGCTCGAACGGGACTTCGCCTTCGCGCTCATCGAGCATCTTGACGTACCCACCGAGCGGAATCGCGGCAACCACGAACTCGGTGCCTTGCTTGTCGTGCCAGCGCAGCAGGGGCATGCCAAAGCCTACGGAGAAACGCAGAACCTTGACGCCACAGCGTCGCGCGACCCAGAAGTGGCCGAATTCGTGAAAGGTGACCAGCACACCCAAGGCGATCAGGGTGCCGGCAATCATATAGAGCGCGCTCATCTACTTTCTCCGCAATCCTGTTCAGTGTCGCGTGTAGCCATTGTGTTGCAAAATCTATCGGCCGTGCCGGCTCAGCCATTGCTCAGCCAGAATCCGGGCTTTTGCGTCGGCGGTAAACACCGCATCGAGATCATCCAGCGCAACAACCGGCTCAAGACTCAAGACTTCTTCGATGATACTCGCGATTTCCAGGTAGCGAACCCGCCCATCGAGAAACGCTGCCACCGCCACTTCATTGGCCGCATTCAACATCGCCGGCGCGCTGTCGCCCGCTTCAGCCGCTTGACGGGCCAGACGCAAGCAAGGAAAACGCTGTTCATCCGGGGCTTCGAAGTCCAGCCGCGCGACTGCAAACAGATCCAGCGGCGCCACACCCGAATCGATGCGCTCCGGCCAAGCCAGGGCGTTGGCGATCGGCGTGCGCATATCAGGGTTGCCCAATTGCGCCAGCACCGAGCCATCGACGTAATCGACCAACGAGTGGATCACACTCTGCGGATGGATCACCACCTCGACCTGCGCAGGCTTTGCATCGAACAACCAGCAGGCCTCGATCAACTCAAGCCCTTTATTCATCATGCTGGCTGAATCCACGGAGATCTTGCGCCCCATGGACCAATTCGGGTGCGCACAGGCCTGATCAGGTGAAACATGCGCCAGCTCAGCCATCGGCGTCTGCCGGAAGGGGCCGCCAGAGGCTGTCAGCAAGATCCGTCGCACGCCCACCGAACTCAAGCCACGGGCGAAATCCTGTGGCATGCACTGGAAAATCGCATTGTGTTCGCTGTCGATCGGCAGCAGGACCGAACCACTCTTGCGCACGGCTTGCATGAACAAGGCGCCGGACATCACCAGCGCCTCCTTATTGGCCAGCAGGATTTTCTTGCCCGCCTCGACCGCAGCCAGCGTCGGACGCAGGCCCGCAGCGCCAACAATCGCCGCCATGACCGCATCGACTTCCGGAGCAGAGGCGACCTGACACAAGCCCTCCTCCCCCACCAGAACACGGGTCGGCAAGCCGGCAGCACGCAAGTCGTCCTGCAGACCACGCGCGGCAATCGCTTCCGGCACCACTGCAAACTGCGGCACGTGACGCACGCAAAGGGCCAGCAACTCACTCAGGCGAGTGAAACCACTCAAGGCGAAAACTTGATAACGCTCAGGATGACGAGCAATGACGTCGAGGGTGCTCAGGCCAATCGAGCCTGTCGCCCCAAGAACGGTAATCTGTTGAGGACGACTCACGGCGCAGCCATCCACAGCAATACAGCGAAGACGGGGATGGCGGCGGTCAAGCTATCGATGCGATCCAGAACACCACCATGACCCGGCAGCAGATTACTGCTGTCCTTGATGCCGGACTGACGCTTGAACATGCTTTCGGTCAGGTCGCCGACAACGGAGATGAAAACGATCAGCGCGGCGCCAATCAAGCCTTTGAGCAATTCGGCAACCGTCCAGTCACGCACCAGCCCGACGACGGCAGTGATCACCAGACTCAATGCCAGACCGCCATAAACGCCTTCCCAGCTTTTACCCGGACTGACTTGGGGCGCCAGTTTGCGCTTGCCGAATTTTCGGCCAGAGAAATAGGCGCCAATGTCCGCGCCCCACACCAGCACCATGACCGCCATGATCAGCCAGTTGCCCAGCGGATACTGCTTGATCTGTACCAAACCCTGCCAGGCGGGCAAGAGAATCAGCAAGCCAATGACCAATTTGGTGGCAGCCGTGGACCAATGTTCGCTGGAACGCGGATAGGTCAGTACCAGGTACGTCGCCACCGCCCACCAGAGCACCGAAGCCCCCAGCACCCAAGGCGCCAGGCCTGGCAACACATACATGACGAACAACATCAATGCGACGACCGCGGCATAGCCGACGCGGAACGATTGTGCGGTAAAGCCCGCCAGACGTGCCCATTCCCAGGCACCCAGGCTCACGACCAGACCGATGAACAGGGCAAAACCCGAACCTTCGAGCAGGAAAAAACCGCACAAGGCGATCGGCAGCAGGATCAGCGCAGTGATGATTCGTTGTTTAAGCATTAAACCCGGGCTCCAGCTTCGACCTGTTCACTCGTTTTACCGAAGCGACGCTGACGCGAAGCGAAATCGGCCAGCGCATTGCGCATGGCATCGTGTTTGAAGTCCGGCCAGAACAGGTCGGAGAAATACAACTCGGCGTAAGCCAGCTGCCAAAGCAGGAAGTTGCTGATGCGATGTTCGCCACCCGTGCGAATGCACAGGTCCGGTAGCGGCAGATCACCGGTGGCCAGACAGGTTTGCAACAGATCAGGAGTGATGTCTTCCGGGCGCAGATGCCCGGCCTGGACTTCACGCGCCAGACGCTGTGCAGCTTGCGCGATATCCCACTGACCGCCGTAATTGGCGGCGATCTGCAGAATGAAGCGATTGGCACCTGCCGTCATCGTTTCAGCTTCACGCATGGCGGCCTGAAGCTCAGGATGAAAGCGCGAACGATCACCAATGATGCGCAGGCTGATGTTGTTGTCGTTGAGGCGCTTGGCCTCACGACGCAGCGCCTTGAAGAACAGATCCATCAAGGCACTGACTTCATCGGCCGGACGCTGCCAGTTTTCACTGGAGAAGGCGAACAAGGTCAGCACTTCGACCTTGGCCTCAGCGCACACCTCGATCACTGCCCGCACAGCATCCACGCCCGCTTTATGCCCGGCGACACCTGGCATAAAGCGTTTTTTAGCCCAGCGATTGTTACCATCCATGATGATCGCGACATGGCGCGGCACCGCGGACGGCGCAGTCTGCTTGGTCTTGTCCATTAAAAACTCGACCCTTATACGGCCATCAGATCCGCTTCTTTTTGCTTGGTAGCTGTATCGATATCAGCTTCGGCCTTGTCGGTCAGCTTCTGGATATCGGCAGCAGCACGACGCTCTTCGTCTTCGCTGATTTCTTTGTCCTTGACCAGCTTTTTCAGCTCGCCCAAGGCGTCACGACGAATGTTGCGCACGGCAACACGAGCATCTTCGGCGGCACTGCGCGCCTGCTTGGTGAAGCCCTTGCGGGTTTCTTCAGTCAGGGCAGGCATGGAGATCAGCAACAACTCGCCCAGGTTGGTCGGGTTGAGGTTCAGGCCAGCGCTCTGGATTGCCTTATCGACTGCCGCGAGCATGTTGCGCTCGAAGGCAACGACTTGCAGGGTGCGCGAGTCCTTCACAGTGATGTTGGCTACTTGAGTGATGGAGGTGTCTGCGCCGTAGTACGGCACCATCACGCTGCCCAGAATGCTTGGGTGAGCCTTGCCGGTACGAATCTGGCCAAAAGCATGGGACAGAGAGTCCAGGGATTTTTGCATGCGCTCTTGAGCGTCTTTCTTGATTTCGTTGATCATTGTTGACCTTCCTCGATCAGGGTGCCTTCAGCGCCGCCATGGACGATGTTCAGCAGGGCACCAGGCTTGTTCATGTTGAATACGCGCAACGGCATCTTGTGGTCGCGGCACAGGCAGATAGCGGTCAGATCCATCACGCCCAGCTTGCGATCCAGTACTTCATCATAAGTCAGATGATCGAACTTCTCGGCATGCGGGTCTTTGAACGGGTCTGCGGTGTAAACGCCATCAACCTTGGTCGCTTTCAGCACGACGTCGGCGTCGATTTCGATTGCACGCAGGCAGGCTGCCGAATCCGTGGTGAAGAACGGATTGCCGGTACCGGCCGCGAAGATCACGACGTCTTTGGAGTTCAGGTGACGCATGGCTTTGCGGCGATCGTAGTGATCGGTCACGCCGACCATGGAAATGGCCGACATGACGATGGCCGAGATATTGGCACGTTCCAGCGCATCGCGCATGGCCAGGGCGTTCATCACAGTGGCCAGCATGCCCATGTGGTCGCCTGTGACCCGATCCATACCGGCTTTGCTCAGGGCTTCGCCACGGAACAGGTTGCCGCCACCGATCACCAGACCGACCTGAACGCCGATGCCGACCAGTTGGCCGACTTCCAGCGCCATGCGATCCAGTACTTTCGGATCGATCCCGAACTCTTCCGAGCCCATCAGGGCCTCGCCGCTAAGCTTGAGTAGAATGCGTTTATAGCGAGCCTGATAACCACTGCCCTGCTGAGCCATTGCGAATCTCTCCTGCGGCGTATTAAAAAATTCTTTGCGAGCTGTTTACAGCTGGCGTTCACTCTAGCTTGGCGCTGCTTCAGCGCCATCGGAACATGGCTTTGTAAGTCAGTTCCAAGTGGAAACCAATAAAAAATTGGTGACCCCATCTGAAAAGAGGCTGCGCGCGTGAGCGGGCAGCCTCTTTCGGGCGACAGTTGAAAACTGTCTTATTGCTTGGCGGCAGCCAGCTGGGCAGCAACTTCTTCAGCGAAGTTGTCGACCGGCTTCTCGATGCCTTCGCCTACTTTGAAGTAAGTGAAGGAAACGATTTCAGCACCGGCTTTCTTGGCCAGTTCGCCAACCTTGATTTCAGGGTTCTTGACGAACGCCTGCTCAACCAGGCTTGCTTCGGCCAGGAACTTGCTGATACGGCCTTTGACCATATTTTCAACAATGTTTTCTGGCTTGCCTTTGATTTTTTCTTCGTTCAGCTGCAGGAACACAGCTTTTTCGCGCTCGATCGCTTCAGCCGAAACTTCCGATGGCAGCAGGAACTCAGGGTTGCTGGCCGCTACGTGCATAGCGATGTCTTTGGCCAGTTCAACGTTGCCGCCTTTCAGAACAACTGCAACACCGATCTTGTTGCCGTGCAGGTAGCCACCAACAACGTCGCCTTCTACGCGAACCAGACGACGGATGTTGACGTTTTCGCCAACCTTGCCGACCAGTACCAGGCGAGCAGCTTCTTGGGCTTCGATCAGCGGAGCAACATCAGTCAGCTTGTCAGCGAAGGCTTTTTCAATGCTTTCAGCAACGAATGCCTTGAAGTCGTCCTGCAGAGCCAGGAAGTCGGTCTGCGAGTTCACTTCCAGCAGAACAGCAGATTTGCCGTCTTCTTTCAGAGCGATCGCGCCTTCAGCAGCTACGTTGCCTGCTTTTTTGGCAGCCTTGATTGCGCCCGAAGCACGCATGTCATCAATGGCTTTTTCGATGTCGCCGTCAGCCTTTTCCAGGGCTTTCTTGCAGTCCATCATGCCTTCGCCAGTACGCTCACGCAGTTCTTTAACCAACGCTGCAGTAATTGCTGCCATTTTCAAATTCCTCTTGGATAGGTTTTCAACCATTCCACCCGATCGAACGGGCGTTCAATTCTTCCCGAACCCGTTTGTAGCCGCTGCACGTTACAAATACAGGGCGGGCGCTGCCACAAGTGGGCGCCAACAATTGGTTTTCGAGGTGGCAAAAAGGGGGCCAAGCCCCCTTTTTGCTTACTGAGTCAACGCCAGGGCGTTAATTACTCAGCTGCAGCTGCCGGAGCTTCTTCAGCTGCGAATTCTACAGTGCCGCCGCCAACATTGTTGCGACCACGGATAACAGCGTCAGCCATCGAACCCATGTACAGCTGGATAGCGCGGATTGCGTCATCGTTGCCTGGGATGATGTAGTCAACGCCTTCCGGGCTGCTGTTGGTATCGACAACGCCGATAACCGGGATGCCCAGCTTGTTGGCTTCGGTGATCGCGATGCGCTCGTGGTCAACGTCGATCACGAACAGTGCGTCTGGCAGACCGCCCATGTCCTTGATGCCGCCCAGCGAACGATCCAGCTTCTCAAGATCACGGGAGCGCATCAGCGCTTCTTTCTTGGTCAGCTTGGCGAAAGTACCGTCTTCGGCTTGAACTTCAAGGTCACGCAGACGCTTGATGGAAGCACGAATGGTTTTGAAGTTGGTCAGCATGCCGCCCAACCAGCGGTGATCGACGTACGGCGAACCGCAACGTGCTGCTTCTTCAGCAACGATCTTGCCAGCGGAACGCTTGGTGCCGACGAACAGAATCTTGTTTTTGCCCTGGGCCAGACGCTCTACGAAAGTCAGAGCTTCGTTGAACATTGGCAGGGTTTTTTCAAGGTTGATGATGTGAATCTTGTTACGCGCGCCGAAAATGTACTTACCCATTTTCGGATTCCAGTAACGGGTTTGGTGACCGAAGTGCACACCGGCCTTCAGCATATCGCGCATATTGACTTGGGACATGATAGTTCCTTAATAAGTCGGGTTTGGCCTCCACGTATCCCAATGACCAACCAGTGGCATATAGCCAAAAGCACCCAGGTCATCGTGTCGACACGTGTGTGGATTTAAGCCTTTCGGGGTATCCCCGGAAAGCGGCGCATTTTATACCACAGGGTGCGCAGAAACGGAACCCGAAATCTGTATTCGCACCAAGGACATGGGCGCACCCCCCTTGGAATCGGCTTCGAACGCACCATTGTATAGAGAGAAGCGATGCACGCAGGCGCGGATTTGCGCCGTGCGTCTGTTAGAATCGCGTTTTTCAGGGTCGCAAAACGCACACCTGCCACCCTATTCGTATCAGCAAGCGCCGCCGAGCGCAGAGAGGGCCTGTATGACCGTCAACCTCAAAACCCCCGAGGACATCGCTGGCATGCGTGTCGCCGGCAAACTGGCCGCCGATGTGCTGGAAATGATTGCCGAACATGTCAAACCGGGCGTTACCACCGATGAGCTGAACCAGATCTGCCACGACTACATCGTCAATGTGCAGCAAGCCATCCCTGCCCCGCTCAACTATAAGGGCTACCCGAAGTCGATCTGCACTTCGATCAACCATGTGGTCTGCCACGGTATCCCGAACGACAAGCCGCTGAAAAACGGCGACACCCTGAACATCGACGTGACCGTGATCAAAGACGGCTACCACGGCGACACCAGCCGCATGTTCCACGTCGGCGAAGTGCCGGTCTGGGCTGAACGTCTGTCGCAGATCACCCAGGAATGCATGTACAAGGCGATCGAAATCGTCAAACCTGGCTGCCGCCTCGGCGACATCGGCGAAGTCATCCAGAAGCACGCTGAAAAGAACGGCTTCTCGGTGGTCCGCGAATTCTGCGGTCACGGTATCGGCAAGGTTTTCCACGAAGAGCCGCAGATCCTCCACTACGGCCGCGCCGGCACCGGCATGGAGCTGAAGGCTGGCATGACCTTTACCATCGAGCCGATGATCAACCAGGGCAAGGCCGACACCAAAGTATTGGGCGACGGTTGGACCGCGATCACCAAAGACCGCAAGCTGTCGGCACAGTGGGAACACACCCTGCTGGTCACCGACACCGGCTACGAGATCTTCACCCTGCGCGCCGACGACACTATCGCGCGCATCTCGGCCTGATCCAGCAAACGCTCCCAGCCTTATAGAAGGAAAGCCAATCGATGCCGCAGGTGGATCCCGAACTCTTCGACCGCGGCCAGTTCCAGGCTGAACTGGCCTTGAAAGCGAGTCCTATCGCGGCGTTCAAGAAGGCGATCCGTCAGGCTCGCGAGGTTCTCGACACGCGTTTTCGCCAAGGCCGCGACATTCGCCGCCTGATCGAAGACCGTGCCTGGTTCGTCGACAACATCCTGCAAAAGGCCTGGGAGCAGTTCAACTGGAGCGAAGACGCCGACATCGCGCTGGTCGCGGTCGGCGGCTATGGCCGCGGTGAGCTGCACCCGTATTCCGACATCGACCTGCTGATCCTGCTGGACAGCGCCGACCACGAAGTTTTCCGCGATTCCATCGAACGGTTTCTCACCTTGCTGTGGGACATCGGCCTGGAAGTCGGTCAGAGCGTTCGCTCGGTCGACGAATGCGCCCAAGAGGCCCGCGCCGACCTGACCGTAGTCACCAACCTGATGGAAAGCCGCACCATTTGCGGCCCCGAGCGTCTGCGTCAGCGCATGCTCGACGTCACCAGCACCGCACACATGTGGCCGGCCAAGGAATTCTTCCTGGCCAAACGCGCCGAGCAAAAGGCCCGCCACCACAAATACAACGACACCGAATACAACCTGGAACCCAACGTCAAAGGCTCGCCCGGCGGCCTGCGGGATATTCAGACCATTCTGTGGGTTGCGCGTCGCCAATACGGCACGCTGAACCTGCGCGCCCTCGCTGGCGAAGGTTTCCTCGTTGAGAGCGAAAACGCCCTGCTCGCCTCCTCCCAGGAATTCCTCTGGAAAGTGCGTTACGCCCTGCACATGCTCGCGGGCCGTTCCGAAGACCGCTTGCTGTTCGACCATCAGCGCACCATTGCCGGGCTGCTCGGGTTTGAAGGTGACGACGCCAAACAGGCCGTCGAAAACTTCATGCAACAGTATTTCCGCGTAGTAATGAGCATTGCCCAGCTCAGCGACCTGATCATCCAGCACTTCGAAGAAGTCATCCTCGCGCCGGAAGACGAAGCGCCGCCACAGCCGATCAATGCACGCTTTCAACTGCATGACGGCTATATCGAAGCGCGCAACGACAACGTATTCCGCCGCACGCCATTCGCCATGCTCGAAATCTTCGTGCTGATGGCCCAGCAGCCGGAAATCAAAGGCGTGCGCGCCGACACCATTCGCCTGCTGCGCGAGCACCGTCATCTGATCGACGACAACTTCCGCAACGACATACGCAACACCAGCCTGTTCATCGAACTGTTCAAGTGCAAGATCGGCATCCACCGCAACCTGCGCCGTATGAACCGTTACGGCATTCTCGGGCGTTATCTGCCGGAATTCGGTTTTATCGTCGGGCAAATGCAGCACGACCTGTTCCACATCTATACCGTCGATGCGCACACGCTGAACCTGATCAAGCACCTGCGCAAATTGCAGTACACGCAGGTCTCGGAAAAATTCCCGCTGGCCGCCAAGCTGATGGCCAAGCTGCCCAAACCCGAACTTATCTACATGGCCGGTCTGTACCACGACATCGGCAAGGGCCGGCATGGCGATCACTCGGAGATCGGCGCGGTCGATGCCGAAGCGTTCTGCCAGCGCCACCAGTTGCCGGTGTGGGACAGCCGCCTGATCGTCTGGCTGGTGCAGAACCATCTGGTGATGTCGACCACCGCCCAACGCAAGGACTTGTCCGATCCACAGGTGATCCACGATTTCGCTCAGGCTGTCGGCGACGAAACCCGCCTCGACTATCTGTACGTGCTGACCGTGGCCGACATCAACGCAACCAACCCGACGCTGTGGAATTCGTGGCGCGCCAGTCTGTTGCGCCAGCTCTACACCGAAACCAAGCGCGCTTTGCGTCGTGGCCTGGAAAACCCGGTCGATCGCGAAGAACAGATCCGCCAGACCCAGAGCGCCGCACTGGATATTCTGGTGCGCGGCGGCACCGACCCGGACGATGTCGAGCAGTTGTGGGCGCAGTTGGGCGATGACTATTTCTTGCGCCATACCGCTGGCGACGTGGCCTGGCACAGTGATGCGATCCTGCAGCAACCGGTCGATGGCGGGCCGCTGGTGTTGATCAAGGAAACCACCCAGCGCGAGTTCGAGGGCGGCACGCAGATCTTCATTTATGCACCGGACCAGCACGACTTCTTCGCGGTG
The DNA here is from genome assembly GCF_000282515.1 of Pseudomonas sp. GM80. Classification (GTDB taxonomy): domain Bacteria; phylum Pseudomonadota; class Gammaproteobacteria; order Pseudomonadales; family Pseudomonadaceae; genus Aquipseudomonas. The sequence goes on along the minus strand of NZ_AKJD01000077.1, from coordinate 5,332 downwards.
ACCGTGGCGGCGATGGATCAGCTCAACCTGAACATTCATGACGCGCGGGTTATCACCTCCAGCAGCCAGTTCACCCTCGACACTTACATCGTGCTCGATAACGAGGGCGAGTCCATCGGCGACAACCCGACGCGGGTCAAACAGATCCGTGAAGGCCTGACCGAAGCGCTGCGCAACCCCGACGATTACCCGACGATCATTCAGCGCCGGGTACCGCGCCAGCTCAAGCATTTCGCCTTTGCACCGCAAGTGACGATCCACAACGATGCGCAGCGCCCGGTGACTGTGCTGGAGTTGACCGCACCGGATCGACCGGGCCTGCTGGCGCGGATCGGCGGGATTTTCCTCGAGTTCGACCTGTCGCTGCAGAACGCCAAGATTGCGACCTTGGGCGAGCGGGTGGAAGACGTGTTCTTTATCACTGATGCGCACAACCAGCCGCTCTCCGATCCGCTGCTGTGCAGCCGCTTGCAGGACGCGATTGTTGAGCAGTTGAGCGTCAATCAGGAACCGGATATCAAGCTTTCGCGTATCAGTATTTGAATCAATGAATTTCCCCTGTGGCGAGGGGATTTATCCCCGTTGGGCTGCGTAGCGGCCCTAAAACCATTCACTGCGATTTGACTGAAAGTCCGCGCGCACAGGTTTTACGACTGCTTCGCAGCCGAACGGGGATAAATCCCCTCGCCACAATGGCTCCCCTTTCACACTTAAAGAGGCCCCAATGAACAACGCTCTGAACCAGCTCCAGCCCTACCCGTTCGAGAAGCTCCGTGCCCTGCTCGGCACCGTCACGCCGAACCCGGACAAACGCCCGATCGCCCTGTCGATTGGCGAGCCGAAACACCGCTCGCCAGGTTTTGTCGCCGAAGCACTGGCGAACAGTCTGGATCAGATGGCGGTCTATCCGACCACCTTGGGCATCCCGGCCCTGCGCGAAGCCATCGCCGGCTGGTGCGAGCGGCGTTTTGGCGTGCCGAGCGGCTGGATTGATCCGGCGCGCAACGTGCTGCCGGTCAACGGCACCCGGGAAGCGCTGTTCGCCTTCACTCAGACCGTGGTCAATCGCGGCGATGATGCTTTGGTCGTCAGCCCGAACCCGTTCTATCAAATCTATGAAGGCGCCGCGTTCCTTGCCGGGGCCAAGCCGCACTACCTGCCATGCCTCGACGAAAACGGCTTCAACCCGGATTTCGACGCGGTGTCGCCGGACATCTGGAAGCGCTGCCAGATCCTGTTCCTGTGCTCGCCGGGTAACCCGACCGGTGCGCTGATCCCGGTCGATGTGCTGAAAAAACTCATCGCTCTGGCCGACGAATACGATTTCGTGATTGCTGCGGACGAGTGCTACAGCGAGCTGTACTTCGACGAACAAACGCCACCGCCCGGCCTGCTCACCGCTTGCGTTGAACTGGGCCGCAAGGATTTCAAACGTTGCGTGGTCTTCCACAGCCTGTCCAAGCGCTCGAACCTGCCAGGCCTGCGCTCCGGTTTTGTTGCTGGCGATGCCGACATCCTCAAAGGCTTTCTGCTGTACCGCACCTATCACGGCTGCGCGATGCCAGTACAAACGCAACTGGCCAGCGTTGCCGCGTGGAACGACGAAGAACACGTGCGCGCCAACCGTGCGCTGTACCGTGAGAAGTTTGACGCGGTACTGGAAATTCTCAGCCCGGTGATGGACGTGCAACGCCCGGATGGCAGCTTCTATCTGTGGCCAAATGTGAACGGTGATGACGCGGCGTTCTGCCGTGATTTGTTCGAACAAGAGCATGTCACTGTGGTGCCGGGTTCTTATCTGTCCCGTGATGTCGATGGCGTTAATCCGGGTGCCGGCCGTGTGCGTATGGCGCTGGTTGCGCCGTTGGCTGAATGTGTTGAAGCGGCGGAACGAATTCGCGCGTTTTTTACCCGTCAGAAATAAATAGCTGAAAACCGTGCCAGGCAATCTGGCACGGCAACTTGCGCTTGCAAGTTACACTTCAAAACAACTGATCACTCCCTCTTTCGGCCCTCACGACTTACTCTTGAGTCGCGAATTTCATCGCATAAAATTCAACATTAAGTACAACTTCAGGGAAGAAGATAAAGATGAATGATCTCCAGGATTGCAAACTCCTACAGTGGCCGGATGATCTCGCTGCTTATGAGGCGGCCATTAAAGAGAATCCGGCGAACGTAACTTCCGCCAGCGGCGGTCGACGCAAACGCTCGCTGATCAACTATTCAAAACTGTGGGCCAATGGTCGAACGCTGACCATCGCCTTCATCGACGACGTGGATCCTGATCACAAACGCAAAATCATGGAGGCAGCTGTTCGCTGGATTCCGTACGTTAATCTGAGTTTCGAGTTTGTCGATGACCTGCAAGGTGATATTCGCATCGCCACAAAGAATAATTACAACAGTTCCATGCTCGGTACAGACGCGCTGCTGATTCATCCGGATTGGCCAACGATGAACCTGGGCGTCAAACCGGATCATGAAGACTTTGAAACCATTGTCACCCACGAGTTTGGCCATGCTCTGGGCGCCATGCACGAACACCAGCACCCGCAGGCCGACATCCCGTGGGACAAACCGAAAGTGTACGACTATTACCAGAACCGCGAGATGGGACCGCTGACCCCGGAGCAAGTGGACTTCAACCTGTTCACGCCATTCAACACCCTCGAAGCGATTTACACCGAGTACGACCGTAAATCGATCATGCATCATCCGGTATCTAACGATTTGACTTTAGGCGACTGGGAGAACCCGATCAATCGCGAGATCAGCAAGAAAGACATCAAGATGATGAGCTTGCTCTATCCCCAATAAGCAATCTCGCAAAAACAAGGAAGTTAAACCATGTTATCCAATTCAACTTACGCCCCCGCCCTGTCCCAGACAAATTCGTGTGGAGTGCATTACTGATGTGGGCTAAAAAAAATCCATCGAAACTGTGGACTCCCGGCCGTATTCTTCGTATTGCCTTCCTCAATGGCACGCAAGAGTTCAAAGACGCGACCATCGCGGCAGCCAGCAATTGGTTGCCGCACATCAACTTGAAGTTTGATTTCGTTGAGGGTGTCGAGGGGGATATCCGCATACTTAGCAACGATGGCGTTTTCTCGTCCAATATTGGCACTGACGCATTACTCAATACCCATACAGCGACGATGCAGCTCTGGCCTCACCCGGCCATTCACGCGCGTTATTTCGCCGCGAATGTGATGCATGAGTTCGGCCATATGCTGGGTGCGGAACACGAACAGATCCACCCGGCAGCCGCAATTCCATGGAATGTGCCCGCCATCTACGAAAGACACGGCATTACCGATAATCCTGATGAGGATAACTACGAGGCGAACAGGAAGCGCCAATGGCTACACCGTGAGTATCTTGATCGGGCAGCCACCGAAGACAGCATTTGCTCGGACTACGACCGCAAGTCGATCATGCACTACGTCATCTACCAATCCTGGACCACAGGCGATTTTCAGAATTTTCTTAATCTGGAGCTCAGCGAAAAAGATAAAGCCTTCATGGCGAAGGCTTACCCCTGCCCGGTGTAAACCCGGGCCTGGTTATTTCACCTGTCCCAGATTTGCCTCGCTCAAATCAAGTTCACCCAACACTTCACGTAACACGTCATCACCAATCTGGTGATGACGGCTGAGACTATAGAGTTCCAGGCGCTGCGCGCGCAGCGCCTTCAAACGTAAACGCCGCTCCAGCAGATCCATCTGAAACGCCATCGCCTGCGCTTCGGCGGAATCGTTGAACACGTCAAGTTGATGGCGATATTCAGACATGATCCGCGCCTTGAGCTCTGCCGCCAGCGCTGCTTGTGCAGCATCTTGCGGCGGTAACTCTTCAGTTTCCAGAGAGTGAATCGCTGCTTCAGCCGTTTTGCGCCAGGCATCGCGCACTTCCTGCCGGCGCTTGTCGTCCGGGCTCTTTTCGATGCCGCGCAGTAACAGCGGCAGCGCGATGCACGCCGAAATCAGCGAGAGCAGAATCACCCCGGCGGCGATGAAGATCAGCAGATCGCGCTCGGGAAATGCCTCCGAGCCCATCAGCATCGGCACCGACATCACACCCGCCAGCGTCACCGCTCCGCGCACACCGCCGACGGTCAGCAGCCAGCAGGAACGCGCGGTCGGCACTTGAGTCAGCTCGCCTTTACCGCGCAAACGCCGCAGCAACACCGACAAACGCCAGATGCTCTGCACCCAGATAAACCGCAGCAATACCAACGCGAGGAAAATCGCCACGACGTCGAGGCAGCGATAGAACAATGTCGGCCACAACGTCGGTTCGTGGCTGACCACGGCTTTGATGATGTCCGGCAATTGCAGACCAAGCAGCAGGAAAATCAAGCCGTTGAAGGCGAATTCCAACAGTGACCAGACGCTGCGATTGAGCAGGCGGGTGCTGGTCTGGCGTGGCAACAAGTCGAGCCAGCTCTGCATCATCCCTGCCGCCACCGCCGAAAGAATCCCCGACACGCCAAGGCGTTCAGCCAATACATAAGCAGCGAACGGCAGCAGCAACATGAACACCACGTGGGTCGCCGGATCGTCCCAGCCGCGCGCGATCATCCACGCACGCAAACGCCCGACCAGCCAGCTCAACGCCACGCCGACCGCCAGACCACCGAGCGCCACCACGACGAAGGTCAGGCTGGCGTTGGTCAGCGAGAACACCCCGGTGATCGCGGCGGCCAAAGCGAACTTGAACGTCACCAGACCCGAGGCATCGTTCATCAACGCCTCGCCCTGCAGGATGTGCATCAGCGGCGTCGGCAAGCGATTCTGCGAAATTGCCGAAACCGCCACGGCGTCGGTCGGTGACAGCACAGCGGCCAGGGCGAAAGCCACCGGCAACGGAATCGCCGGCAATAACCAGTGAATGAAATAGCCGGCACCGACCACGGTGAACAGCACTAACCCGACCGCCAGCGTCAAAATCGGCCCGCGCAGATGCCAGAATTCGCGTTTGGGCATGCGCCAGCCATCGGAAAACAGCAGCGGCGGCAGGAACAGAAACAGGAAGAGTTCGGGGTCGAGGGCGACGTGCAGACCCAGCGTCGGCCACGCCAGCAAGGCGCCAGCGGCGATTTGCACCAAAGGCAGCGGCAGCGGAATGACCCGTCCGACCAGACGCGAAACGCTGACCAGCATCAGCAGGATCAGGACGGTATAAGCAGTTTGCATAAAGCGAAAATCTCAGACAATCGACAGCGTTGAACTGCCATATTAGCCGCTTAGCATGCGTCTGGCGTTTGCACCTATGTCGCACACGCCCCAACTGATGTCCGCAAAACAATGTGTAGGAGCTGCGGCAC
>NZ_AKJD01000076.1 GCF_000282515.1 Pseudomonas sp. GM80 | reverse complement strand
CGGCAGCTCCTACATTGGAATGTGTATTCCTGTAGGAGCTGCCGAAGGCTGCGATCTTTTGCTTTAAAGCGGGGCAGGTTCTTGAGCGGGTTTTGACTTGTCGATGGCCGGCACATGCAAATTGCCTTCAGCCACTTGGTCGCCCTCAAGCTGCGGCTGCGTCACCCAGGTCAGAATGTCGTAATAACGACGAATGTTCGCCACAAAATGCACCGGTTCGCCGCCCCGGGCATAGCCGTAACGGGTTTTGCTGTACCACTGCTTCTGCGACAGGCGCGGCAAAATCTTCTTCACGTCCAGCCATTTGTCCGGGTTCAACCCTTCCTTGGCCGTCAGTTTGCGCGCGTCATCGAGGTGACCGCTGCCGACGTTGTACGCCGCCAGGGCGAACCAGGTGCGATCCGGTTCCTTGATCGAATCGTCGAGCTGATCCTTCATATAAGCCAGGTATTTCGCCCCGCCCATGATGCTCTGCTTCGGATCGAGGCGGTTGGACACGCCCATCGCCTGCGCAGTGTTCTGGGTCAGCATCATCAGCCCGCGCACGCCGGTCTTCGAGGTGACGGTCGGTTGCCAGAGCGATTCCTGATAACCAATGGCCGCGAGCAAGCGCCAGTCGACTTTCTCTTTCTTTGCGTAATTCTTGAAGTGCTGTTCGTACTTCGGCAGGCGCTGCTGCAAGTGCTGGGCGAAGGTCGTGGCGCCCATGTAGCCAAGCACGTCGACGTGGCCGTAATAGCGGTCTTTCAGGCGTTGCAGGGTGCCGTTCTTCTGCACTTTGTCCAGATACGCGTTGATCTCGTTGAGCAGGCTGTTGTCTTCGCCCGGGCCTACCGCCCAGCTTTGGCTACGCGCATCGCCGAGGTCGAAGGCGACGCGAATGTTGGTGAAATACACCTGGTTCATCGCCACTTCGTTGGAGTCGACCAGGGTCAGGTCAATCTGACCTTCATCGACCATGCGCAGCAGGTCGACCACTTCAACCGCGTCGGACTCTTCGTATTCGATGCCGGGAAATTTCTTTTTCAGCTCCGCCAGTTGTTCGGCGTGGGTGCTGCCCTTGAGCACCATGATCTTCTTGCCGACCAGATCACCCGGGTCGGTTGGCCGCGACTGACCATTGCGATAAATGATCTGCGGGGTGACTTCAAGGTAGGAATGCGAGAACCGCACCTGCTGCTTGCGCTGCTCGCTGCTGACCAGGCCGGCGGCGGCCAGCACCGGGCCGTTGGGTTTGCCGATCTGATTGAAAAGGTCGTCGAGGTTGTCGGCGGTCTCGATTTTCAATTCGACACCCAAATCGTCGGCGAAACGCTTCACCAGCTCGTATTCGAAGCCGGTTTCACCGCTGCGATCCTGAAAGTAGGTGGCGGGGCTGTTGCGTGTAATCACGCGCAGCACACCATCCTCCTTTATGCGCTCCAGCGTGTTGGGTTTATCAACACAGCCACTGAGCATCAGGAAGAGTCCGGTTGCGATCAGCCATTTGGCGTACCGCGGACGCAAAGCCGTTGGGAAAAACATCTGCGCAGTATACGCAAACGGCTGCGGGCGCCATATCTCGACAGCGCAGGGCCAGTCTGCTAGCGATCACAAAACCGCACGAAACCCCTTGGAAACGGGCCTTCGCGGCTTTTTGTTACAGTAAAAATAAGCGGCCTCTGTATAGCCGATTTACCTGACTCTGGAGTCGGAAACACAGATTGATACCCGAGTGCAACCGTGCGTAGCGTTTCGGGTGATGTTGAGGGCGGTTTAGGCTAGAATGCACGGCCTCAAAGCACACCCCTTCCCGAGGCTGTCCCGAAGATGTTGATCCTGCGCGGCGCTCCTGCCCTTTCTGCCTTTCGCCACAGCAAACTCCTTGAGCAACTGAGCCAGAAGGTTCCAGCTGTCAGTGGCCTGTATGCTGAATTCGCTCACTTCGCCGAAGTCACCGGCGACCTGACCGGCGACGAACAGCAGGTGCTAGCGCGCCTTCTGAAGTACGGCCCAAGCGTTCCGGTACAAGAGCCGACCGGTCGTCTGTTTCTGGTGTTGCCGCGTTTCGGCACCATCTCGCCATGGTCGAGCAAGGCCAGCGACATCGCCCGCAACTGCGGCCTGAGCAAGATCCAGCGTCTGGAGCGCGGTATCGCCTTCTACGTTGCCGGTCAGTTCAGCGACGCCGAAGCGCAACAGATCGCCGACGTGCTGCATGACCGCATGACGCAAATTGTGCTGGCCAACCTCGAACAGGCCGCCGGTCTGTTCAGCCACGCCGAACCGAAGCCGCTGACCGCGATCGACATCCTTGGTGGTGGTCGCGCCGCGCTGGAAAAAGCCAACACCGAGCTGGGTCTGGCCCTGGCTGAAGACGAAATCGACTATCTGGTCGACGCCTTCAATGGCTTGAAGCGCAACCCGCACGACATCGAACTGATGATGTTCGCCCAGGCCAACTCCGAGCACTGCCGCCACAAGATCTTCAACGCCAGTTGGGATATAGATGGTGAGAACCAGGAAAAAAGCCTGTTCGGCATGATCAAGAACACCTACGTGATGCACAGCGAAGGCGTTCTGTCGGCTTATAAGGACAACGCCTCGGTGATCGTCGGCAACGTTGCCGGCCGTTTCTTCCCGAACCCTGAAACCCGCCAGTACGGCGCGGTGCAGGAGCCGGTGCACATCCTGATGAAGGTTGAAACCCACAACCACCCGACCGCGATTGCTCCGTTCCCGGGCGCATCGACCGGTTCCGGCGGCGAGATCCGTGACGAAGGTGCAACCGGCCGTGGCGCCAAGCCAAAGGCTGGCCTGACCGGTTTCACCGTATCCAACCTGCAGATCCCGGGCTTCGAACAGCCGTGGGAAGTGCCGTACGGCAAGCCTGAGCGCATCGTTACCGCGCTGGACATCATGATCGAAGGCCCGCTCGGCGGCGCTGCGTTCAACAACGAATTCGGTCGTCCGGCCCTGACTGGCTACTTCCGTACCTTCGAACAGTCGATCACCACCCCGCACGGTGACGAAGTTCGTGGTTACCACAAGCCGATCATGTTGGCCGGCGGCATGGGCAACATCCGCGAAGAGCACGTCAAGAAAGGCGAGATCGTCGTAGGCTCCAAGCTGATCGTCCTCGGCGGCCCGGCGATGTTGATCGGTCTGGGTGGCGGCGCGGCTTCCTCGATGGCCACCGGCACCAGCTCGGCGGATCTCGACTTCGCTTCCGTACAGCGTGAAAACCCTGAGATGGAGCGTCGTTGCCAGGAAGTCATCGACCGTTGCTGGCAACTGGGTGACAAAAACCCGATCAGCTTCATCCACGACGTCGGCGCGGGCGGTCTGTCCAACGCTTTCCCGGAACTGGTCAACGACGGCGACCGCGGTGGCCGTTTCGAACTGCGCAACATTCCCAACGACGAGCCGGGCATGGCCCCGCACGAAATCTGGTCCAACGAATCCCAGGAACGTTACGTTCTGGCGGTAGGCCCGGAAGACTTCGCGCGCTTCCAGGCGATCTGCGAACGCGAGCGCTGCCCGTTTGCCGTAGTGGGCGAGGCGACTGCCGAGCCGCAACTGACCGTGACCGACAGCCACTTCGGCAATAACCCGGTGGACATGCCACTGGAAGTATTGCTGGGCAAAGCCCCGCGCATGCACCGTTCGGTGGTTCGTGAAGCCGAGCTGGGCGATGACTTCGATCCGTCGAACCTCGACATCAGCGAGTCCATCGAACGCGTTCTGCATCACCCGGCCGTGGCGAGCAAGAGCTTCCTGATCACCATCGGCGACCGCACCATCACCGGCCTCGTGGCCCGTGATCAAATGGTCGGCCCATGGCAGGTTCCGGTGGCTGACGTTGCCGTCACCGCCACCAGCTTCGACGTTTACACCGGTGAAGCGATGGCGATGGGCGAGCGCACTCCGCTGGCTCTGCTGGACGCTCCGGCGTCGGGCCGCATGGCCATCGGCGAAACCCTGACCAACATCGCCGCGTCGCGCATCAACAAGATCTCCGACATCAAACTGTCGGCGAACTGGATGTCCGCTGCCGGCCACCCGGGCGAAGACGCGCGTCTGTACGACACCGTGAAAGCGGTCGGTATGGAGCTGTGCCCTGAGCTGGGCATAACCATTCCGGTGGGCAAGGACTCGATGTCCATGGCTACCCGTTGGAACGACAACGGCGAAGAAAAAACCGTGACCTCGCCGATGTCGCTGATCGTGACCGGTTTCGCGCCAGTGGCTGACATCCGTCAGACCCTGACCCCGGAACTGCGCATGGACAAGGGCACCACCGACCTGATCCTGATCGACCTCGGTCGCGGTCAGAACCGTATGGGTGCTTCGATCCTTGCACAGACCCACGGCAAGCTCGGCAAACACGCGCCGGACGTTGATGACGCTGAAGACCTGAAAGCCTTCTTCGCGGTGATCCAGGGCCTCAACGCCGACGGTCACCTGCTGGCGTACCACGACCGTTCCGACGGTGGTCTGCTGACCTCCGTGGTGGAAATGGCCTTCGCCGGCCACTGCGGTCTGAGCCTGAACCTCGACGGTCTGGCAGAAACCACCGCCGACATCGCCGCGATCCTGTTCAACGAAGAACTGGGCGCAGTGATCCAGGTTCGTCAGGACGCCACACCAGACATCCTCGCGCAATTCAGCGCGGCCGGTCTGGGCGACTGCGTGTCGGTGATCGGTCAGCCGATCAACAATGGCCAGATCAACATCACCTTCAACGGTGACACCGTGTTCGAAGGCCAGCGTCGTCTGCTGCAACGTACCTGGGCTGAAACCAGCTACCAGATCCAGCGTCTGCGCGATAACGCCGACTGCGCCGAGCAAGAATTCGACGTGCTGCTGGAAGAAGACAACCCGGGCCTGAGCGTCAAGCTCAGCTACGACGTCAACCAGGACATCGCCGCGCCTTACATCAAGAAAGGCATTCGCCCACAGGTTGCCGTGCTGCGTGAGCAGGGCGTCAACGGTCAGGTGGAAATGGCCGCTGCGTTCGACCGCGCCGGTTTCAACGCGATCGACGTGCACATGAGCGACATTCTCGCTGGGCGTGTTGACCTGAACGAGTTCAAAGGTCTGGTGGCGTGCGGTGGTTTCTCCTACGGCGACGTGCTCGGCGCCGGTGAAGGCTGGGCCAAGTCGGCACTGTTCAACAGCCGCGCCCGCGATGCGTTCCAGGGCTTCTTCGAGCGTAACGACAGCTTCACCCTTGGCGTGTGCAACGGTTGCCAGATGATGTCCAACCTGCACGAGCTGATCCCGGGCAGCGAGTTCTGGCCGCACTTCGTGCGTAACCGCTCCGAGCAGTTCGAAGCGCGTGTGGCGATGGTGCAGATCCAGGAATCGAACTCGATCTTCCTGCAGGGCATGGCCGGTTCGCGTATGCCGATCGCCATCGCTCACGGTGAAGGTCACGCCGAGTTCTCCAGCGAAGAAGCACTGCTGGAAGCCGATCTGTCGGGTTGCGTGGCGATGCGTTTCGTCGACAACCATGGCAAGGTCACTGAGTCGTATCCGGCCAACCCGAACGGTTCGCCGCGCGGGATTACCGGTCTCACCAGCCGTGATGGCCGTGTGACGATCATGATGCCGCACCCGGAGCGTGTGTTCCGTGCCGTGCAGAACTCGTGGCGTTCGGAGGACTGGAACGAGGACGCACCTTGGATGCGTATGTTCCGTAATGCACGCGTTTGGGTTAACTGATCGTCGTGTATAAGCTGGCGTTTTTTGTTCCTGACAGTCATGTCGAGGTGGTCAAAGGGGCTGTGTTCGCTGCCGGTGGTGGGCGGATCGGTGACTATGACCACTGTGCGTGGCAGGTGCTTGGTCTGGGCCAGTTTCGACCTTTGGACGGCAGTCAGCCGTTCATTGGTGAAACGGGACAGGTTGAGCAGGTTGAGGAATGGAAGGTTGAGCTGGTGGTGGCGGATGAGTTGATTGTTGCTGTTGTGGCGGCTTTGAAGCTTAGTCATCCCTACGAGACGCCGGCTTATGAGGTGTGGCGGCTGGAAGATTTCTGATCTTCCTGGCGGCTGAAACGGGAAACCCGCAGATGAGTGATTGTCTGCGGGTTTTTTGTTGCCCCCGATTTGCTTTTCTGTAGGAGTGAGCCTGCTCGCGATGGCGCCCTGACAGGCGACCATGCTCTGTCTGACTGAGTGAATATCCGTTTCTTCGGGCGCTGCGGCTGACGGTTCCGCCCTTACGGCGGGTCACTTTTGACAAACGCCCGGAATGCCGGCCCAGTCAAAAGTAACCAAAAAGGCTTGCCCCAACGTTCGGCCCGCTCGCTAAAGCTCGGGGTTCCTTCGCTCCGGGATCCATCCGGGCGCATCGCCTCCGGTTTGCTCCGCTGCACCTCCTCTCGATGCATTTGGCTGCGCCAAACGGTCGCTGCGCTCCCACCCCCGGATAAATCCCTCCACTCAGCCTGCCGACGGGGCCTGTGGATCAAGATCAAAAGCTGCAGCCGAGCTTGCGCTCATCCTGTTGAGTGGTGAGGAGCGCGGCGCGTTCGGCTTCTGCCCTTGTAGGAGCTGCCGCAGGCTGCGATCTTTTGATCTTGCTGTCGTAGGAGCTGAGCTTGCTCGCGAAGGCGTACTGCCAGCCGACCTGTTTCTTTCAGGTGTACCCAATCCAACTGTAGGAGTGAGCCTGCTCGCGATAACAACCTCACAGCAACCAATCACCCGCAGATGCACCACAATCCCTGTGGGAGCCTGGCTTGCCAGCGATGGCGGCCTGACACCCAACCAATTTCTGTCTGAATACATCAGGTCAAAACTGTGGGAGCCAGCCTGCTGGCGATGGGGTCAGTCCAATCACCAAAGAATCAGAGTCTGTTTAGGTTTGTGTAGAAATAGCAGAACCTTCCCACAAGATTTTCAGGTTGTACGTCGGACGCCCGCTCTCTAGTCTTTGCCTGTCGCTGCCAATTCAGCGACCGGGAGGTGAGATACCCGATTTGGATCCCCAGACAAGTGCCCCCATAATTGCGGCCAGCTCACGCTGTCAGCAGTTCCTTATGGCGGCTATGTGCGGGCGGACTTCGGTCCGGCCGGATTTGGGGTCCTTACCGGTAATCTCACTCCGTACATGGCTGCCACCCTTCTTCGAGTGAGATCGAGAGCAAGTGGCTGCAATACTTAAAAGGACTTGTTCGATGGACAAACTAATCCCCGACCCACCCCACGAAACCACCACACCACTCGAAGCCGCCATCCACGCCGAAGACCTCGCCAAAAACCGCGAAGCCATCAAACGCGCTCTCGATTTCTACCTCAGTCCCGAACCACAAAAGCCGCGTCAACCGAGCACGATGTTCCTCGTCCACCCCAGCGTCGACACCGAAAGCCTGCTCGCCCACGCCTGTGAATCGTTGGCCAGCGCAAACGCCATGGCCAGCAACTTCGCAACCGAACTAGGCGGCTTGCAACGCAGCACGGCTCTGGCCATCCAGCAAATCATCATGCTCGCCGAACTCGCAGTAAACCGCGCACTGGATCGAGTTGATCCACAAACCTGACGACCGCGTCATCATTCATCGCCAGCAGGCTGGCTCCCACAAAGTCGTGCACGATTTTGAGATCAGTGAAGAACCAGTGGGAGCCTGGCTTGCCAGCGATGACGGCCTGAAAGTCAACCGATTCTCGAAGCCTCAACACAACTAAAACTGTGGGAGCGAGCCTGCTCGCGAAGCTCTTCTATCTAAGCTGCAAGACTATCTGGAGAAAGCAGATGACGAAGCTGAATGACGCTCACGTCCTCTCATCCGCGTTGGACACTCTCGTCAGAAGCCCTCTGAATCAGGCCGACGACGTTGCACTGGTGAATGCTGCGAAAGAAGTCTGGTACTCGGATTCAAATGTCGAAAGCGAAGTTAAGGCCTTTCTGAAGCTTCACAGTGATGATGTTGAACGCCGGCGCGCCGCCTACCTGTTGGAGCGATTTACGCGTTTTTCGTGTGTCTCGGATACCCGCGTATTGGAAACGCTTCATGCGCTGGAGCTTTTCGCGCACTCGACACCGAAGCAGGATGTCGCGCCTCAAACAAAGGTTTCATTACGCAATCGCAAAGATGAATTGGCCGTTTCTTGGGGGTTAGCAGAAAGTCTTGGATTGAAGGTTCAAACGCTGATGCCATTTCAGACCCGCCATTACCAAGCGGAACAGCATTCATCCTGAGCCGAATTTGTTGGCGATGAAAAACCCGGCCTAAGCCGGGTTTTTTGTGTCGATTAAACCTTCACGCTAACTTCGCTACGATTCACCAGGCTTTCCAGTGCCCCGCTCAAACTCGCTGCTTTATCCCCCACCAGCAAATGCCAGACCCCGCCATCCAACTGGCTGACACCGTGACACCCCAGATCCTTCAACTGCGCCTCGGACAACGCCTTGCCATCCGCCAATTGCAGGCGAATCCGTGTCATCGCAATGCAATCCAGTTGCAGCACATTGTCGCCGCCGCCCAACGCGTTCAGCCATTGCTGCGCCTCGGAACCGGCAACGGCCACAACTTTCGGCTCATCAACAACAGCGGTTTCAACCAAAACAGCACGCCCCAATGCAGGCATCGCCAGACGAATCTCATCCGCAATGCTGTCCGCCATCGGCCCGACCACTACCTGCAAACTGCCGCCCTTGCCGGGGCGCACAACCGCCATCGCACCCAGCGCTTTCAGATCAGCATCCGAAGCCTTGTTGCGATCAACCATCTCCAGCCGCAACCGTGTGGTGCAGGCGCCAACCGTCAGCAGATTTTCAGCACCGCCCAACGCCTTGATGTATGCACCGGCGCGCTCGTTTTCAGTCAGCACGGCTTTTTCACTAACAGCCACATCCTCACGCCCCGGCGTTTTCAGATTGAAGCGACGAATGCAGAAGTCGAAGACGAAGTAGTAGATCACCGCGTAAGCCAACCCAACCGGGAACACCAGCCAACCATTGGTGGACTTGCCCCAGCCGAGAATCATGTCGATAAAGCCGCCGGAGAAGGTGAAGCCCAAATGGATGTTCAACGCATTGGTAATCGCCATCGACAACCCGGTCAGCAGCGCATGCAGCAGATACAGCAGCGGTGCGAGGAACATAAAGGCGAATTCAATCGGTTCAGTCACCCCGGTCAAAAACGAAGTCAGCGCCATCGACAGGAAAATCCCGCCCATGACTTTGCGGCGTTCCGGCAGCGCATTGCGGTACATCGCCAGACACGCCGCCGGCAGGCCGAAGATCATCATCGGGAACATGCCGGTCATGAACTGGCCACCCTTCGGATCGCCGGCGAAGTAGCGCGACAAGTCGCCAGTCACCAGTGCACCAGTGGTTGGGTCGGTGAAGTTGCCGAACACAAACCACGCCATGTTGTTAAGGATGTGGTGCAGGCCGGTGACGATCAGCAGGCGGTTGAACACGCCAAACACGAACGCGCCGATGCTGCCGCTTTCCATCATCAAGGCGCCGAAGGCGTTGATGCCGTGCTGGATCGGCGGCCAGATGTAGCCGAACACCACGCCCAGACCGACCGCTGCGAACCCGGTGACAATCGGCACAAACCGCCGGCCACCGAAGAACGCCAGATACTCCGGCAACTTGATGTCCTTGAAGCGGTTGTACAGCGCGCCAGCCATCAGGCCGGCGACGATGCCGGCGAGCATGCCCATGTTGATGCTCGCATCGAGCACCTTCAGTGTGGAGATCATCACCAGATAACCGATCACCCCGGCGAGGCCGGCGGTGCCGTTGTTGTCCTTGGCGAAACCGACGGCGATGCCGATGGCGAAGATCATTGCCAGGTTGGCGAAGATCACTTGGCCGGCATCGTGGATGATCGCGATGTTCAGCAGGTCAGTGTCACCCAGACGCAGGAGCAGGCCGGCAATCGGCAGGATCGCGATCGGCAGCATCAGCGCGCGGCCGAGGCGTTGCAGGCCTTCGATGAAGAGTTGATACATGGCGTTTGTCCTTGTTGTTTTTGTTAGCGCAGAGGCCAATGTTGATGACAGGCGTGGCGCACGGCGGCGGCGCTGCTCAGCTTGAGCAGGTCGCGGCTGAGGCGCTGGCATTCGGCTTCGTGCACCTGGCGCACGCGATCCTTGATTTCACCGATTTGCACCGGGCTGACCGACAGTTCGGTGACGCCCAGACCGATCAACACTGGCGTGGCCAGCGGATCAGAGGCGAGGGCGCCGCAGACGCCGACCCAACGCTTGTGCACCGCCGCGCCTTCGCAGGTCATGGCGACCAGGCGCAGCAGCGCCGGGTGCAGGGCGTCGACGCGGGCGGCCAGACCGGCGTGATCGCGATCCATGGCCAGGGTGTATTGCGACAAATCGTTGGTGCCGATGGAGAGGAAGTCAGCGTGTTCGGCGAGTTGTTCGGCCTGTAATGCGGCGGCGGGGACTTCGATCATTACGCCGATTTCTGGACGCTGAGCGATGTTCATCTCCAGGCACAGCGCTTCTACGCGCTGGCGAATGTGCAGCAGTTCGTCGACTTCGGTAACCATTGGCAACAGGATTCGGCAGCGACGCAGCGGGCTGACTTGCAGCAGCGCGCGCAGTTGCTGATCGAGAATTTCCGGGCGGGCCTGAGCCAGACGAATGCCGCGCAGACCGAGCACCGGGTTGGCTTCGATCGGCAGCGGCAGGTAGTCGAGTTGTTTGTCGCCGCCGACGTCGATGGTGCGGATGATGACTGACTTATCGCCCATCGCATCGATCACAGCTTGGTAGGCGCTGCGTTGCTCTTCCACGTCCGGCGCGGTCTGCCGATCGACGAACAGAAACTCGGTGCGTAGCAGACCGACGCCATCGGCGCCGTTGGCAAAGGCATCTGCCGCTTCAGCGCTGGAGGCGACATTGGCGACGACTTCGATGTGCACGCCATTTCGCGTTTCTGCTGGCAAGTGAGCATTGGCCTGCTGCGCGTCGCGAAGTTGCTGGCGATCGATTTGCGCCTGTTGAACTTCAGCCAAACGATCGGCATTTGGTGTCAGTTCGAGACGTCCACCGTCAGCGTCGAGCACTACTGATTGGCCTTGCGGCTGATCAAGCAACGCCGAACCCAGTGCAACCATGCACGGCAGACCTTTACCGCGAGCGAGTATCGCCACGTGTGAAGTCGCGCCACCCTCGGCCATGCACAAACCGGCGACGCCTTGGGCGCTGAGTTGCAGCAGATCCGAAGGCGTCAGTTCATGCGCAGCGACGATGGCACCGGCCGGCACATCGTAATTCCACGCCTCACCGAGCAACGCACGCAGTACGCGTTGTTTCAGGTCGCGAAGATCGTTGGCGCGCTCAGCCAGCAGCGCGCTGCCGGTGTGCTGCAGGACTTCGCACTGCACGTCGATCGACTGGCTCCAGGCGTGAGTCGCCGCAGTGCCTTGTTCGATGGATTGCTGTGCCGCGTCGAGCAGCGCCGGGTCTTCCAGCAACGCCAAATGCGCGGCGAAGATTGCTTCTTCATCGGCATTCTTGTGCTTCTTCGCTTGGGCGAGGGTGCCGTCGATTTCGCTGCTGACCTGTTGCAGTGCAGCTTCAAGCACTTGCTGTTGTTGCAGCGGATCGTGATTGCCCGCGTCCAGCGGCAAACTGATCGCGTTCAAACGAAACAGTGGCCCACCGACGAAACCTGGCGCGGCGCAGACACCGTGCAACACACCTGCTTCGGCCGGACGTTTAAGAGGCGCAACATGGATCGGTGCCGCCGCGTGATGATCATCCGGCAGGGCAGTCGCCAGCGCCGTGAGCAACGCTTGCAGCGCCGCTTCAGCATCCGGCCCCTGACAGCTGACCTGCACTTCATCCTGTTCGCCAACCGCCAATCCCATCAAACCGATCAGGCTGTTGCACGGCGCCGATTTACCACCGAAGTGCAGTTGCGACTGGCTCTTGAAACCTTGCGCGGTCTGCCGAATCAGCGCTGCCGGGCGCGCATGCAAACCACCGCGATGAGCCACCAAGACATGACCCTGAACCTCCGGCCCGCCGACGAATTCAGCACTCGCTGCCGAACCATTGCGCGCCACAATGTGCAGCAGCGGATCGCCGACTTTCACCGCTTTCAGCGTAATCGGACGTACCTGAAAATCCTGACTGTTGGTCAGGATCAACAGGCTGACGAGGCTTTTGCACTGTTGGCCGACCTTGTCCAGGTCGTAGCGCAACAACGGCTGGCCCTGAGTCACGCGACCACCTTCCTTGACCAGCATCGAGAAACCTTCGCCGTTCAGTTCAACGGTGTCGAGGCCCAGATGCAGGAGGATTTCCGCGCCGTTGTCGGCACGCACGGTGAGTGCGTGGCCGGTGCGGGCGACGTGGATGATCACGCCGGCGCACGGCGAGTACAGCGTGTCGTTGATTGGGTCGATGGCGATGCCGTCACCCATTGCGCCGCTGGCGAACACCGCGTCCGGGACTTTGGCGAGCGTGAGCACCGGGCCGCTGAGCGGGGCGCTGAGGGTCAGCTCTTTATTGTTGTTGTGCATGGCTCGGTCTCATCGGTTAAATCTCGGTTCGATATCCCCTGTAGGAGCTGCCGCAGGCTGCGATCTTTTGATCTTGTTTCCTGTGAATCAAAATCAAAAGATCGCAGCCTTCGGCAGCTCCTACAGGGGTTGTGCATCAATCGACGGTTCTGCATCCGCCGATAGGGTTATGCATCGATCAACGGGTGTCAGTGCGTGCGGGTTACTTTGCTCAGGTGGCGCGGTTGGTCCGGGTCCATGCCACGGGCCACGGCCAAACCTGCCGCCATCACGTAGAAGCTCTGGATCGCCAGAATCGGATCGAGCGCCGGGTGTTCGGCGCGGGTCAGTGTCAGGTCGCGTTCGCTCACGTCATCCGGCGCGGCCAGCAACACACGAGCGCCGCGTTGGCGCATTTCTGCTGCCAGGCTCAACAGGCCAGCCTGTTCAGCACCGCGCGGTGCGAAAACCAGCAACGGATAGTGTTCGTCGATCAACGCCATCGGGCCGTGACGCACTTCGGCGCTGCTGAACGCTTCGGCCTGAATCGCCGAGGTTTCCTTGAATTTCAGCGCCGCTTCCTGAGCGATGGCGAAACCGGCACCACGGCCGATCACCATCAAACGCTCGCAATCGCGCAACGCTTCGATGGCCACGCTCCAGTCCTGTTTTGCCGCTTCGCGCAGGCCTTCAGGCAGGGCTTTACCGGCCTCGAGCAATTCGCTGTCCTCTTTCCAGTGCGCGATCAAACGAGCGCTGGCGCTGAGAGTGGCGATAAAACTCTTGGTCGCGGCGACGCTACTTTCAGTCCCGGCGAGCAGCGGCACGCTGAACTCACACGCAGCATCCAGTGGCGAATCGGCGGCGTTGACCATCGACACACTGAGCGCGCCACGCTTGCGCAACAGACGCAGGCTGTTGACCAGATCCGGGCTTTGTCCCGATTGCGAAAAGGCGAACGCGACCTGACCACTGACCTTCAACGGCGCTTGCTGCATGGTCACCACTGACATCGGCAACGACGCCACCGGCACGCCCAGTTGCTGCATGGTCAGGTAAGCGAAGTAGCTCGCCGCGTGGTCGGAGCTGCCGCGCGCAACGGTCATCGCCACTTGCGGTGGCTGACGGCGCAGGCGTCCGGCGATCTCGATCATCTGCGGGTCGAGCTGTTGCAGTTGGGCTTGCACGGCCTCGAACGAGGACAGCGCCTCCTCAAGCATTTTTGAAGTCAATGTCTTCTCCTTCGACCATGACGGCGGTCAGTGTGAGTGAGCGATCGAGCCGCACGCAGTCGGCCCAGGCACCTGGTGCAAGGCGCCCGCGTTCGGTGATGCCGAGGTAGTCGGCGGGGAATTGCGACAGACGCTGCGAAGCCTCGGCGATCGGCAAACCGATCTTCACCAGATTGCGCAGGGCCTGATCCATGGTCAGCGTGCTGCCGGCCAACGTGCCATCGGGCAGGCGCACGCCGCCCAGGCATTTGGTCACGGTGTGGCTGCCGAGCTTGTACTCACCGTCGGGCATGCCGGCGGCGGCGGTCGAATCGGTGACGCAATACAGGCACGGGATTGAGCGCAGGGCCACGCGAATCGCGCCGGGATGCACGTGCAGCAAGTCCGGAATCAGCTCGGCGAATTTGGCGTGGGCGAGTGCCGCGCCGACGATGCCCGGCTCGCGGTGATGCAGCGGGCTCATGGCGTTATAGAGGTGGGTGAAACTGGTTGCGCCAGCCTCCATTGCAGCAACGCCTTCCTCGTAACTGCCGAGGGTGTGGCCGATCTGCATGCGCACGCCCCGGCTGCTGAGTTCGCGGATCAAGCCGTCGTGACCGGCGATTTCCGGGGCGATGGTGATCACGCGGATCGGCGCCAGTGCCAGATATTCTTCGACTTCGGCCATCAACGCGGTGTGGGCGAAGTTCGGTTGTGCACCGAGTTTGCCGGGATTGATGTACGGGCCTTCGAGGTGGACGCCGAGAACGCGCGCGGCACCTTTCGGACGCTGTTCGCAGAATTCTCCGACTTCCTTTAACACGCTGGAGATCTCGGCACTCGGCGCGGTCATGGTGGTGGCCAGCAGCGAGGTGGTACCAAAACGCACGTGGGTTTTGGTGATGGTCTCGAAGGCGCTGGCGCCTTCCATGATGTCTTTGCCGCCACCGCCATGCACGTGCAGGTCGATGAAGCCCGGCAGCAGATACGGCAGGTCATTGCTCGCCGGATCGCAAGGCACGCCTTCGATCGACACGACTTTGCCGTGTTCGTGGATCAGCCGGCCGCGAATCCAGCCGCTGGCGGTGAGGATGTTGTCTTCGGACATTTTGGTTCTCGCTTGTGGCTGCGCTTAACGGCGAAGCTCTGCAACAAAGTCGTAGTAGTCGTTGCGGCAATAGGTGTCGGTGACTTCGATCGGTGTGTTGTCTTCGAGGTAGCCGACCCGGGTCATCAGCAGCATCGCGGTGCCGGGGGCGATGCCGACCAGCGCGGCGAACTCGTCCGAGGCGTTGATCGCCTGAATGTGCTGCAAGGCGCGGACGATCGGTTTGCCGATGCCGTCGAGGTATTCGTAGAGCGAATCGCCGACCAGTTGTGGCTTGGGCATGATCGAGGCGGGCAGGGTGCTCATCTCGATGGCCATCACCGTGTCATCGGCTTTGCGCAGACGTTTCATGCGCGCGACCTTGTCGTTCGGCGACAGGCTGAGGCGGATCAATTCTTCGTGGGTCGGCAGGGTGATTTCGCGCTCCAGCCATTTCGAACTGGGCACGAAACCTTTCAAGCGCAGCATCTCGCTGAAACCGGACAGGCGCGACAGCGGTTGTTCCAGACGCGGCGTGATAAAGGTGCCGGAACCTTGCAGGCGACGGATCAGGCCTTGATCGAGGAGGACTTCCAGGGCCTTGCGTGCGGTAACCCGAGAGATACCGAGCATTTCACTGAGATTGCGCTCGGACGGCATCGCTTGCTCGGACTTCCACTGCCCGGCATGGATCGCCGCTTCCAGATTGCGCGCCAGTTGCAGGTACAGCGGCGTCGGCTGGGAGTCGTCTGGACGTAGGGCGTGGAGGTCGTTCATGTAGGTCATTTCCGGCGCGAGTATAGGATTGTTGTGGCTCGCTTGTGAGGCGGAAATTAATACCACTTGAATACCATGTCAACGCGGGTAATCGGCATTTAGCCCAATGAAATGGCGGCTTGTACCAGGTATTGTTTGAAGTGGTATTAAAGGTGGGCCGTGAAAA
Organism: Pseudomonas sp. GM80; assembly: GCF_000282515.1. Classification (GTDB taxonomy): domain Bacteria; phylum Pseudomonadota; class Gammaproteobacteria; order Pseudomonadales; family Pseudomonadaceae; genus Aquipseudomonas. The sequence continues at coordinate 54,737 of NZ_AKJD01000076.1, read as the reverse complement.
GCAAAAGATCGCAGCCTGCGGCAGCTCCTACAGTGGAAAGTGGTATCACCTCTGTAGGAGCTGCCGCAGGCTGCGATCTTTTGATTTATTTTTTTGCGGGTGACCAGCGGTACTGCTGAATGAGCACTCTGTGGCGAGGGGATTTATCCCCGATCGACTGCGCAGCAGTCGCAAAACCTGCCAACTCGGTTTGGCTGAGAGAACGCGGGGGCGGCTTCGCCACCCAACGGGGCGGTGCGGCGTTTCGCTGAATCCCCCGCCACAGGTTAAGGGCGGATTTCAACCATCGTGCCATCCGGCACCAGGCTCCACACTTCGCGCATGTCAACGTTGCGCATGGCGACGCAGCCGTCCGTCCAGTCGAGGGTGTGGAACAGGTCTTCCGGGGTTTCTTCGGAATCCGGCGTGCCGTGGATCATGATCATCCCGCCAGGCTCGACGCCTTCACGCCGGGCGCGGGCGGAGTCGCTGATGTTCGGATAGGAAATGTGCATCGACAGGTTGAATTTGTCGCTGGTCTTGCGCCAGTCGATCCAATAGAAACCTTCCGGTGTGCGTTTGTCGCCTTCAATCAGCTTCGGGCCTTTTTTCGCGCCCTTGCCCAGGGAGATGCGATAGGTCTTCAGCGGCTTGCCGTCGGCAATCAACTGCAGTTGATGCGCCGATTTGAGCACCAGAACTTTCTCGATAAGCGGGGTATTCGCCGGCGTCACGGTGGTCACGAAGGACGCTTGGGAGACGCTGACGAACGACAGGCAGAACAGGGCAAGCAACCAGCGCATTGAAACGATTCCCCAGGGAGTGAAGCAAACAGGATTTATGTAGGAGCTGCCGCAGGCTGCGATCTTTTGATCTTCTAACCAACAATGACCGGCTGCACCAACGGCGGAATCGATTCCGAACGCACCGGATACACCTCAACCCGCCGATCAGCAAAGAAGCATTCTAAGGTACGCCCCACCGTCCTGAAAGCCAGCTCATCCCATGGAATGTCGGCTTCGTCGAATAGTTGCACTTCAAGGCTCTCGGGGCCGGCGGCAAAGTCCAGATCAACCAGCTCTGCGCGGAAGAACACATGCACCTGACTGATGTGTGGCACATCGATCAGCGTATAGATGCTCAGATTACGCACGCGGGCGCAGGCTTCCTCGGCGGTTTCGCGGATCGCGGCCTGTTCGATGGTCTCGCCGTTCTCCATGAAACCGGCGGGCAGCGTCCAATAACCGAGGCGCGGTTCGATGGCGCGACGGCAGAGCAACACTTTCGTGCCCCAGGTCGGCACGCAACCGGCGACAATATTGGGGTTCTGATAGTGAATGGTCTGACAGCTGTCACAGACAAATCGCAGCCGCGAATCGCCTTCGGGAATGCGCTGGGTGACCGGGTTACCGCAGTGGCTGCAAAATTTCATGCTGGGCTTCCTGAATGCTGCGCCTATCTTGGCGTGCAGCGGTGTCGGTCGGCAAGTTGTCGTTTCGCGACATGGCGAGATTCGGGGGCTTGGGCGGCTGCAATGATTGGTGCATGATGCAGGGTAAGGCACTGATCGAGAACACTCATGCTGGACGAGCTACTGCATCGGGTAAGCAACCACACACCGCGCACGCTGGAGACCGACAAACGTTTCCCCGAGGCCGCCGTTCTGGTGCCGATCACCCGCAGTGACGAGCCGGAACTGGTGCTGACCCTGCGCGCCAGCGGGCTCTCGACCCATGGCGGCGAAGTGGCTTTCCCCGGTGGACGCCGCGATCCCGAAGACCCGGATCTGATTTTCACCGCCCTGCGCGAAGCAGAGGAAGAGATCGGTCTGCCGCCGGGACTGGTCGAAGTGATCGGCCCGCTCAGCCCGCTGATCTCCCTGCACGGCATCAAGGTCACGCCTTATGTCGGCGTAATCCCCGATTTCGTCGAGTATCAGCCCAATGATGCCGAGATCGCCGCGGTGTTCAGCGTACCGCTGGAATTCTTCCGCAAAGACCCCCGCGAACACACCCATCGCATCGACTATCAAGGTCGCAGCTGGTACGTGCCGAGCTACCGCTATGGCGACTTCAAGATCTGGGGCCTGACGGCGATCATGATCGTCGAGTTGATCAATCTGCTTTATGACGCCAAGATCAGTCTGCACCAACCGCCGAAAAGCTTTATTGGCACGTAAGCCATCGTTCGAATGGCCATCACCGTGAGCCCTGAGGAAAACAAGATGAAATACCGCTTGGGCGACGCCCGTGTCGAGACCCACCCGCAGAGCTGGGTCGCCCCCAACGCCGTGCTGGTGGGCAAGGTCAAACTGGAAGAGGGCGCCAACGTCTGGTTCAACGCCGTGCTGCGTGGCGACAACGAACTGATCCTGATCGGCAAGAACAGTAATGTGCAGGACGGCACCGTGATGCACACCGACATGGGCTATCCGCTGACCATCGGTACCGGCGTGACCATCGGCCACAACGCCATGCTGCATGGCTGCACCGTGGGCGATTACAGTCTGATCGGCATCAACGCGGTGATTCTCAACGGCGCGAAGATCGGCAAGAACTGCATCATTGGCGCCAACTCGCTGATTGGTGAGGGCAAGGAGATTCCCGATGGTTCGCTGGTGATGGGATCACCGGGCAAGGTTGTGCGTGAGCTGACCGAGCCGCAGAAGAAGATGCTCGAAGCCAGCGCCGCGCACTATGTGCATAACTCCCAGCGTTACGCGCGTGATCTGGTTGAGCAGGAAGAATGAACACGCCAGAAAGACCGGTCGCCTCGCCGTGCGTGAATATTTGTGCGCTGGATGAGGAGGATATTTGTACTGGCTGCCAGCGTACGGTGGAAGAGATTACCCGTTGGGGCCGCATGAGCAATGACGAGCGCCGGGTGGTGCTGGGGTTGTGTCATGAGCGGGCGAAGGCGAGTGGTTTGGTGTGGATGATTGGGTCGACCCCGAACAAGTAGCAAAGAGCAAAAGATCGCAGCCTTCGGCAGCTCCTACATTTGAAATTCGTTCCCTTGTAGGAGCTGCCGAAGGCTGCGATCTTTTGATTCTGCTTTGGCTGAAGTAATCTGTGCGCCAATCTGCCAGGTCGCCTCCATGATTTTCCTCATCGCCTACATCAGCAGCGTCGTGCTGATCAATTTCGCCTTCTCTACCGCTCCGCACCTGGACATCATCTGGTCGGCCTGGGGCGGCCTGGTGTTCGTGCTGCGCGACATGGTGCAAACCCGTTTCGGCCACGGCTCCATCGTGGCAATGCTGGCGGCGCTGGTGCTGTCCTACGTCACCTCCGATCCCTCCATCGCGCTGGCCAGCGCCACAGCGTTCGCGGTTTCCGAGTGCATCGACTGGCTGGTGTTCAGCATCACCAAACGGCCATTGCGCGACCGCTTGTGGATCAGTTCGGCACTGAGCATCCCCCTCGACACCTTCATCTTTTTCGGCATGATCGACTTGCTGACACCGCCGGTGATCATCACCGCGCTGCTGTCGAAATTCGCTGGCGTCACCGCCGTCTGGCTGATCATGGCCTGGCGCGATCGCAAACAGGCCGTCGCCGGCTGAAGCCAAAGCCTCGGGTTCATGTAAAATGCCGCGCTTTCTCCCCATGGAAAGCGCGGCTGGCGTTGCTTTCCTCGATGATCCGCTTCTTTGAGGACCTGAGATGACCCGTATCGGAACTCCATTGTCGCCAACCGCGACCCGCGTATTGCTGTGTGGCTGTGGTGAGTTGGGCAAGGAAGTGGTGATCGAGCTGCAACGCCTGGGCGTTGAAGTGATCGCCGTCGACCGTTACGCCAACGCGCCGGCCATGCAAGTTGCCCATCGCAGCCACGTGATCAACATGCTCGACGGCGCCGCTCTGCGTGCGGTGATCGAAGCCGAGAAGCCGCACTTCATCGTGCCGGAAATCGAAGCCATCGCCACCGCCACTCTGGTTGAACTGGAAGCCGAAGGCTTCACCGTGATCCCGACCGCGCGCGCTGCGCAACTGACCATGAACCGCGAAGGCATCCGTCGTCTGGCCGCTGAAGAGCTGGACCTGCCGACCTCGCCTTACCACTTTGCCGACACCTTCGAGGACTACAGCAAAGCCGTTCAGGACCTGGGTTTCCCATGCGTGGTCAAACCGGTGATGAGCTCGTCGGGCAAAGGCCAGAGCCTGCTGCGCAGCACCGATGACGTGCAGAAAGCCTGGGATTACGCGCAAGAGGGCGGTCGCGCCGGCAAAGGTCGGGTGATCATCGAAGGCTTTATCGATTTCGACTACGAAATCACCCTGCTGACCGTGCGCCATATCGGCGGCACCACGTTCTGTGCGCCGGTCGGTCACCGTCAGGAGAAGGGCGACTACCAGGAATCGTGGCAGCCACAAGCCATGAGCCCGATTGCTCTGGCTGAATCCGAGCGCGTTGCCAAAGCGGTGACTGAAGCGCTGGGTGGCCGTGGTCTGTTCGGTGTTGAGCTGTTCATCAAAGGTGATCAGGTATGGTTCAGCGAAGTCTCGCCGCGTCCGCACGACACCGGTCTGGTGACCTTGATTTCGCAGGATCTGTCGCAGTTCGCGTTGCACGCTCGGGCGATTCTGGGCTTGCCGGTGCCGTTGATTCGTCAGTTCGGGCCATCGGCTTCGGCAGTGATTCTGGTGGAAGGGCAGTCGACGCAGACCGCATTCGCCAATCTCGGCGTTGCGTTGAGCGAGCCGGATACGGCATTGCGCCTGTTTGGCAAGCCGGAAGTGAATGGTCAGCGCCGCATGGGCGTGGCGTTGGCGCGGGATGAGTCGATCGAGGCAGCGCGTGCCAAGGCGACCCGTGCTGCTCAGGCTGTTGTCGTAGAACTCTAAACCGAGTCGCGTCCATCGCGGGCAAGCCCGCTCCCACAGGTTTTTTGTCGTACACAAAAATTGTGATCAACAGAAATCCCTGTGGGAGCGGGCTTGCCCGCGATAGCGATCTGTCAGGCAACCTGATTCAGATCGTTATCCCGCGTCTCTTTCAGACACAGCACCGCAATCAAACTCAGCACCGCCGCCCCCGACACATACCCGCCGACATAACTCAAACCACCCATCGCCACCAATTTCTGCGCAAAGAACGGCGCCGCCGAGGCCCCGACGATCCCGCCCAGGTTATACGCCGCTGAAGCACCGGTATAACGCACGTGGGTCGGAAACAGCTCTGGCAACAGCGCCCCCATCGGCGCAAACGTCACGCCCATCAAAAACAATTCGATGCACAGAAACAGCGCCACGCCCCAGGTCGAACCCTGAGTCAGCAATGGTTCCATCAAAAACCCGGACAGAATCGCCAGCACGCCACCGATGATCAGCACCGGTTTACGCCCATAGCGATCGCTGGCCCAAGCCGACAGCGGCGTCGCAGCCGCCATGAACAGCACGGCAAAGCACAGCAATCCCAAGAATGTCTCGCGGCTGTAACCCAGCGTGGAAACGCCATAGCTCAGGGAGAACACCGTCGAGATATAGAACAGCGCATAGCACACCACCATCGCCGCTGCGCCCAACAAGGTCGGTGCCCAATACTGGCTGAACAGCTCGACCAGCGGCACTTTCACCCGCTCCTGACGCGCGATGGCATTGGCGAATACCGGCGTTTCATGCAGTTTCAAGCGCACGTACAAGCCGACCATCACCAGCACCGCGCTGAGCAGAAACGGAATCCGCCAGCCCCAGCTGCGAAATTGCTCATCATCGAGGGTCATGGCCAGAGTCAGAAACAAACCGTTGGCCGCGAGAAAACCAATCGAAGGGCCGAGCTGCGGAAACATGCCGAACCACGCGCGTTTGCCCTTCGGTGCGTTTTCCGTGGCGAGCAGGGCGGCACCGCCCCATTCGCCGCCCAATCCCAGGCCCTGACCAAAACGCAGCACGCACAATAGAATCGGTGCCCACGCGCCGATGGTGGCGTAACCCGGCAGCACGCCAATCAGCGTTGTACATACGCCCATCAACAGCAAGGATGCGACCAGCGTCGACTTGCGTCCGATACGGTCACCGAAATGGCCGAACAGCGCCGAGCCCAGCGGTCGGGCAAGGAAGGCGATACCGAAAGTAAGAAACGCCGAGAGCATCTGCGCGGTGCCGGACGTCTGCGGAAAGAACACCGGCCCGATCACCAGCGCGGCCGCCGTGGCGTAAACATAGAAGTCGTAGAACTCGATCGCGGTGCCGATAAAACTCGCCGTCGCCACGCGGGTGGCGGAGTTGGTTGGTTGGGCAGGCGCGGTGTCGCTGTAAGCGGTACTGGTCGTCATGCGGTGATCCCTGACAGTCATGAGCTCCGTTGGAGCGAATTATTATGGTCGAACACCCAGGGATGTGGGATGAGGCGCGGTCGCTGTTTCAGGTAGGAACAGTCGCCGGAGTGCAGCGGAAATGGCCGAAACCTGTTGTGTGCGGGGTAAGCACACGGTTTGGCAGAGCTTGGGTAAGCGCTTCGATTATAGGAAGGGGCCTAACGATCAAACAAGAGCAAAGATCGCAGCCTTCGGCAGCTCCTACATGGGAACGCATTTCAAATGTAGGAGCTGCCGAAGGCTGCGATTTTTTGATTTTTTGATCTGCGATCTTTTATCGGGCAGGCAGCAAAGCAGGCACAGACGAGGTATGCCAGATCAGCACCTTGCTCACCCGGTTCTCTTCAGTCTCAAGAATCTCCAGCCGATAGCGCCCGATCTTCAAGCACACCGCGCTCTCAGGAATCGTTTCCAACGCCTCGGTCACCAAGCCATTCAGCGTTTTCGGCCCATCGCTCGGCAAGTGCCAGCCCAGGCACTTGTTCAATTCACGAATCGACGCGGTGCCATCGATCACCATCCGCCCATCCGCCTGCGGATGAATATGCGGGTTATCGAGGCTGTGCTCGCTTTCGAACTCGCCGACGATTTCTTCGAGAATATCTTCCAGGGTAACGATGCCAAGCACTTCGCCGTACTCGTCGACCACCATGCCCAGCCGCCGCTGCTGCTTATGAAAGTTCAGCAGTTGCAGTTGCAGTGGCGTACTTTCCGGAACGAAATATGGCTCATAACTGGCCGCCAGCAGCGCCTCGATAGTCAGATCACCATTGTTCAACAGATGACGGATCTGCCGGGTGTTGAGCACCGCTTCGACCTGATTGATGTCGCTGTGGAACACCGGCAGGCGCGTGCGCTTGTTGTGGCGCAGTTGCTCGATGATCTCTTCAATCGAGTCGTCGAGGTTGATGCCGTCGACATCGCTGCGCGGTACCAGAATGTCGTTAACGGTGATGTTGTCCAGCGCATGTATCCCCGAAACCGGGTGCGCGTGAACAGGATGCTCGGGATCATCACGACGATCGCTGGGCGCGTCATCGTCGCTCTGTTGCACCACTTGCGGTTTGCGCGCGAACGGGCGGATCAGCAGGCTGCTGGCGCGGCTGAACAGCCAGGCCAGTGGATAAACAATCTTCAGCGGCACCGCCAGCAAGGTATTGCCGAACGTCAGCACCGCATCGGGATAACGCTGAGCGACCGTGCGCGGAAAATAATCGGCAAACACCAGCAGAATTGCCCCGGCACCGAGGCAGGCGGCCCACGGGCCGTCTTCTTCGCAGAGGAAAATCGCCAGCAGCGTCGCGATGATCACGGCGAGGGCTCGGCACAAGGTGTTGCAGAGGATCAGGCTGTCGAGCGGGAAGCTCAGCTTCGCCAGCGGTTTATCGCTGGCGCGCGAGGCGGTGCGTTGTGCGAGCAGGTGCTGCTGCGCGATTTCGACGGCGGTAAACAGCCCTGACCATAAAATCAGCAGGACAAATACCGCGAGCATCGGCCCTATGGGCAAACCGTCCATTTATGCCGCCCGTCAGATGTGCAGAATGTATTCACGAACCAGTTTGCTGCCGAAATACGCCAACATCAGCAGGCAGAAACCGGCGAGGGTCCAGCGAATCGCCTTGTGACCGCGCCAGCCGAGACGGTTGCGGCCCCACAGCAACACGCTGAAGACGATCCAGGCGAGGCACGCCAATAGAGTTTTGTGCACCAGATGCTGGGCGAACAGGTTCTCGACGAACAGCCATCCGGAAATCAGCGACAGCGACAGCAGCGTCCAGCCGGCCCAGAGGAAACCGAACAACAGGCTTTCCATGGTTTGCAGCGGCGGGAAGTTCTTGATCAGCCCGGACGGGTGCTTGTGCTTGAGCTGGTGGTCTTGCACCAGCAGCAGCAAGGCCTGGAACACCGCAATGGTGAACATGCCGTAGGCGAGGATCGACAACAGAATGTGCGCGAGGATGCCCGGCTCTTCATCGATGATCTGCACCGTGCCGGTCGGCGCGAACTGCGCCAGCAGCACGGTGATCGCGCCCAGCGGGAACAGCAGCACCAGCAGGTTTTCCACCGGAATGCGCGAGCAGGCGATCAGCGTCAGGGCGATCACCGCTGCGGCGATCAGGCTGGAAGCGCTGAAGAAATCCAGACCCAGACCAATCGGCGTCAGCAAATGCGTGAGCAGGCTGGCAGCGTGGGCCACCACGGCGAAAACGCCGAGGCCAACCAGCAGGCGCTTGTTCGCCTTGGCGCCAGTGGCCAAGCGGGTGCTCTGATAAAGGGTCGCAGCGGCATATAGAAGGGCGGCGGCGAGGGTGGTCAGCAAACTGGGTGACAAGGGGAGCATAAATCCTGTTAGGCAAGCCCGAAAGGGGCTGAGTTTGGCATAGAACCGCCACGACACGAAAGACTCAGGAAGCTGACAGCGAGGTGTCCGCCAGCCGCAGTCTTCGCTATAATCCGCGACCTGCCCACGCCGCAGGCTCGCCGAGCACATGTTGATTCCGGTCTGGGCCGCCATTATCCCGGTCTACACAGGGCCTGAAAGGATCGCGCAATGTTTGAAAACTTAACCGACCGTCTCTCGCAGACGCTGCGCCATGTCACCGGCAAGGCGAAGCTGACCGAGGACAACATCAAAGACACCCTGCGTGAAGTGCGCATGGCGTTGCTCGAAGCCGACGTCGCCCTGCCGGTGGTCAAGGACTTCGTCAATTCGGTCAAGGAGCGCGCTGTCGGCACCGAGGTGTCGCGCAGCCTGACGCCGGGCCAGGCATTCGTGAAGATCGTCCAGGCTGAGCTCGAAAGCCTGATGGGCGCGGCCAACGAAGATTTGAACCTGAGCGCCGTACCGCCAGCCGTCATTCTGATGGCCGGTCTGCAGGGCGCGGGTAAAACCACTACCGCCGGTAAACTTGCGCGCTTCCTTAAGGAGCGCAAGAAGAAGTCGGTCATGGTCGTGTCGGCGGACGTTTATCGCCCGGCCGCTATTAAACAGCTGGAAACCCTGGCCAACGACATCGGCGTGACGTTCTTCCCGTCCGACTTGAGCCAGAAGCCGGTCGACATCGCCACCGCAGCTATTAAAGAAGCCAAACTGAAATTCATCGACGTGGTCATCGTCGATACCGCCGGTCGTCTGCACATCGACGAAGAGATGATGGGCGAGATCAAGGCACTGCACGCCGCGATCAACCCGGTCGAAACCCTGTTCGTGGTCGACGCCATGACCGGTCAGGATGCGGCCAACACGGCCAAGGCCTTCGGTGATGCGCTGCCGCTGACCGGTGTGATCCTGACCAAGGTCGACGGCGACGCCCGTGGCGGTGCCGCCCTGTCGGTACGCGCGATCACCGGCAAGCCGATCAAGTTCATCGGTATGGGCGAGAAGAGCGAAGCGCTCGATCCGTTCCACCCTGAACGTATTGCCTCGCGGATTCTCGGCATGGGCGACGTGCTCAGCCTGATCGAACAGGCCGAAGCGACCCTCGATAAAGACAAGGCCGACAAACTGGCCAAGAAGCTGAAGAAGGGCAAGGGCTTCGACCTCGAAGACTTCCGCGATCAGCTGCAACAGATGAAGAACATGGGCGGCCTCGGCGGCCTCATGGACAAACTGCCGAGCATCGGCGGCGTCAACCTGTCGCAAATGGGCAATGCCCAAAACGCCGCAGAGAAGCAATTCAAACAGATGGAAGCCATCATCAATTCCATGACCCCGGCCGAGCGCCGCGACCCTGAGCTGATCAGCGGTTCGCGCAAACGCCGGATCGCCATGGGTTCCGGCACTCAGGTGCAGGACATCGGTCGCTTGATCAAGCAGCACAAGCAGATGCAGAAGATGATGAAGAAATTCACCGCCAAAGGCGGAATGGCGAAAATGATGCGCGGCATGGGCGGAATGTTGCCCGGCGGCGGCATGCCGAAAATGTAAGGTGTCCCGTCTCACCCATTCTGCTCACTTATGGCGGCGTCTGATGCCCTCATGCTGCGTTGCCGCTCCTCGCCATAGCTGGCTATGACTCGTCGCGGCGCCTTGCTTGAGGGCATCAGCCACTCGCCAAAAGTGAGCGAAATGGGTGAGACGGGACACAAGAATCCGCGCCGGTCGTCGCACCGGCGCAGACCCTGCAAGGACGCAGGATCAACAGCAAACCCGCACTTGGCGGGAGCTGACCGGCCGTTTTCATCGACGGCTCTATATGCAGATCTGCACGGCATGCCATAGGCGCCGGAAAAAGTCATTTGCAAAAGTCCGGATATTCCTTAGAATATGCGGCCTTTCGGGCACCCATGCCCGCTGTGCATTTAGATTTGCAGCACCGACTACAGGAACGATGTTCACATGCTAACAATCCGTCTTGCCCTTGGCGGCTCCAAAAAGCGCCCGTTTTACCACCTGACCGTAACCGACTCGCGTAACCCGCGTGACGGCTCCCACAAAGAACAGGTTGGTTTCTTCAACCCTGTTGCCCGTGGTCAGGAAATCCGTCTGTCCGTGAACCAAGAGCGCGTAGCCTACTGGCTGAGCGTTGGTGCACAGCCTTCTGAGCGTGTTGCTCAGTTGCTGAAGGAATCTGCAAAGGCTGCGGCCTGAGCAATATGAACGCGACGCCTGCTGTTGCCGATGATTTGATCGTTATTGGCAAAATTTATTCTGTTCATGGCGTTCGCGGCGAAGTGAAGGTTTATTCCTTTACTGATCCGACTGAAAACCTGTTGCAGTACAAAACCTGGACGCTCAAGCGCGAAGGCAATGTCAAACAGGTCGAGCTGGTCAGTGGACGCGGGAGCGATAAGTTCCTGGTCGCAAAGCTCAAGGGTCTTGATGATCGTGAAGAAGCTCGTCTTCTGGCCGGTTATGAGATCTGCGTGCCGCGCAACCTGTTCCCTGAATTGACCGACGGCGAGTACTACTGGTACCAGCTGGAAGGTCTGAAGGTCATCGATCAACTGGGGCAATTGCTCGGGAAAGTCGATCATCTTCTGGAAACCGGCGCCAATGATGTAATGGTCGTCAAGCCTTGCGCTGGCAGCCTGGATGATCGCGAACGCTTGTTGCCCTATACGGAGCAATGTGTGTTGGCAGTCGATCTGGCCGCGGGCGAGATGAAGGTGGATTGGGACGCGGACTTCTAAGCGTGGCTAACTTGCGCGTAGAAGTGATCAGTTTGTTTCCCGAGATGTTTTCCGCCATCGGCGACTACGGCATCACCAGTCGAGCGGTCAAACAGGGGCTCTTGCAGCTGACCTGTTGGAACCCGCGGGATTACACGACGGATCGGCATCACACTGTGGACGATCGCCCGTTTGGCGGTGGTCCGGGCATGGTGATGAAGATCAAGCCCCTGGAAGATGCTCTGGTTCAGGCCAAGGCAGCAGCCGGGGAGGCGGCGAAGGTGATTTACCTGTCCCCCCAAGGCCGTCAACTGACTCAGTCGGCGGTACGCGAGTTGGCACAATCGGATGCATTGATCCTGATTGCCGGCCGCTATGAAGGCATTGACGAGCGTTTCATTGAAGCTCATGTCGATGAAGAGTGGTCGATTGGCGACTATGTACTGTCTGGCGGCGAGCTGCCGGCCATGGTCCTGATCGATGCGGTTACACGACTGCTGCCTGGAGCTTTAGGGCATGCGGACTCCGCCGAGGAAGATTCCTTTACGGATGGTCTGCTGGATTGCCCGCACTACACCCGACCTGAGGTGTATGCGGATCAGCGTGTACCCGACGTGTTGCTGAGTGGCAACCACGCGCATATCCGGCGTTGGCGTTTACAGCAGTCCCTTGGTAGGACCTTTGAACGACGCGCCGATCTTCTGGAAAGCCGCTCGCTTTCTGGAGAAGAGAAGAAGCTGCTCGAGGAATACATCCGCGAGCGGGACGATAGTTAACAACGTATCGATGGTAGATCGAACGATTTACCTTAGGAGCACAGCATGACCAACAAAATCATCCTTGCACTCGAAGCAGAGCAGATGACCAAAGAAATCCCTACCTTCGCCCCAGGCGACACTATTGTCGTTCAGGTGAAAGTGAAGGAAGGCGATCGTTCCCGTCTGCAAGCGTTCGAAGGCGTTGTAATCGCCAAGCGTAACCGCGGCGTGAACAGTGCGTTCACCGTTCGTAAAATCTCCAACGGTGTTGGCGTAGAACGTACTTTCCAGACCTACTCCCCGCAGATCGACAGCATGGCTGTTAAACGTCGCGGTGACGTACGTAAAGCCAAGCTGTACTACCTGCGCGACCTGTCGGGTAAAGCAGCTCGCATCAAGGAAAAACTGGCTTAAGTCCAGCTTCCGATGCAGAAAAAAGCAGCCTACGGGCTGCTTTTTTGTTGCCTGCAATAAACTGCCCCCATCCTTTAGGAGCTGCCGAAGGCTGCGATCTTTTGATCCTGTTTTCGATTTGCAGTCTACGTTTTACGAGTCATCTCACATGTCTACCCGCGACCAGGAAATCCAACGCCGCACCGAACTCTCGGTGACCCGCGTCACCAAAGCCGTCTTCCCGCCGACCACCAACCACCACAACACCCTGTTCGGCGGCACTGCGCTGGCGTGGATGGACGAAGTCTCCTTCATCACCGCGACACGCTTCTGCCGTCTGCCATTGGTGACCGTGTCCACCGATCGCATCGACTTCAATCACGCGATCCCGGCCGGGTCCATCGTCGAGCTGGTGGGGAAGGTGATCAAGGTCGGCAACACCAGCCTCAAAGTCGAGGTGGAAGTCTTTGTCGAGAGCATGAGCTGTGATGGCCGCGAGAAAGCGATCCACGGGCAGTTCAGCTTTGTTGCGATCGATGACGACAAGCGGCCGGTGCCGGTGCTGCCGGGTTTTGCAGCCTGATCTGAAACCGAGTCGCGGCCATCGCGGGCAAGCCCGCTCCCACAGGTTTTGTGTCGTTCACAACTTTTATGCACGACACGGACATTGTGGGAGCGGGCTTGCCCGCGATTCGATTTATGCGGCGCCGCTGGTCTCAGGCTGAATCAACGCCAGCAACGTCCAGCCCGCCCCAGGCTTCACCGCCGTCTCCAGCGTCACCACATGCACCCAGCCGCTGTCATCGCGCATAAACAGCAACGTCGCACGATTGCCATGCAGCGCCCGGTAATCTTCCCAGCCAAAACCATCGGTCAACGTCGTGCTATACAGTTCAGACCCTTGGCCCATCTGGCTGGCCAGTTTCGCGTAGGTAAACGCCTCGCTGCCCAATTGATTACCCCGATGTTCCAGGCTCGCCCGATGTTTATCGCTGCGCCGACTCTCGTGCCCACTGGCCAACCCGAACAAACGCTGATGCCCGAAGTCATGCCGAAAGCGCATCGCCGCCAGAGTATTGAGTTCACCCGAAGGCGACAGCGCCAGCAAATGCCCCAACCCGACCAGATCCAGATGCGCATCGGCATGCTGCGAGGCCGGGTTGCCGAAGTACGTGGGCAAACCTTCCATGCGCGCCGCGCGAATGTTTTCCCAGCTCGAATCGGTCAGCAGCACGCGGCTACCCAGTTGTTGCAGCGACTTGCCCAGCTCGCGGGCCGGACCGTTCGCACCAACGATCAGGAAACCGCTCGGCGCCGGCTCGGCAACTTTCAATAGCCGTGCAAGTGGTCGTGCGGTCGCGCTTTGCAGCACCACCGTGCCGATGATCACCGCAAACGTCAGCGGCACCAGCAGCAAGGCACCTTCATGCCCGGCCTCATGCAGGCGAATCGCAAAAATCGCCGACACCGCCGCCGCGACGATCCCGCGTGGTGCAATCCAGCACAGCAACGCACGCTCACGCCAACTCAGGCTGGAACCGGCCGTGCTGAGCAATACGTTCAACGGCCGGGCGATCAACTGAATCACCAGCAACAGAATCAGCACCAACGGCCCCAGCCCGATCAACGCATACAGATCCAGGCGCGCCGCGAGCAAAATGAACAGGCCGGAAATCAGCAGCACGCTGAGGTTTTCCTTGAAGTGCAGGATGTGCCGCACATCCACGCCCTTCATGTTCGCCAGCCACATGCCCATCAGCGTCACCGCCAACAGTCCCGACTCGTGCATCACGGTGTTCGAAGCAATGAAAATCCCCAACACCGCCGCCAACGACGCGAGGTTATGCAGATATTCCGGCAGCCACTGCCGGCGGATCACCGTGCCGAGCAGCCAGCCGCCAACAATCCCGAACACCGCGCCACAGACGATCACGCCGCCAAAGGTGAACAGGCTTTGTTTCAGACCATGGCCTTCAGCGCTGGCAATGATGAAGCTGTAAACCACCACGGCGAGGAGGGCGCCGATCGGGTCGATGACGATGCCTTCCCAGCGCAGAATATTGGCGATCGAGGCTTTCGGTCGCACCACGCGCAGCATCGGCACGATCACGGTCGGGCCGGTGACCAGCGTCAGGCTGCCGAAAAGGATGGCCAGCATCCAGTCGAAGCCGAGCAGAAAATGTGTGGCGACCGCGATGACGATCCAGGTCGAGATCGCGCCAATGGTCACCAGTCGATGCACAACGCTGCCGATCTCTTTCCATTCCGACAGGTGCAGCGTCAGACTGCCCTCGAACAGAATCAGCGCCACCGCCAGTGACACCAGCGGCATCAGCAATGGGCCAAACATTTCCTGCGGATCGAGCCAGCCCAGCACCGGGCCGACCAGAATGCCGGTCAGCAACAGAAACAGAATTGCCGGCAACTTCAGGCGCCAGGCCAGCCATTGGCACCCCAGCGCCGCCGCACCAATCCCGCCAAATGCCAATAGAATTTGCTGCTCGTTCATTGATGCTCCCTGTTCCTTGAAGTAGCGGGCTATGAAAGACTAGCGCCCATTCCTACAGTTCACTCTACATTTGCGCACAGCCCTTGAGGCTGTGTGTCTTGAGCGCCCATGCCTGCCATCGACCATCCACTGATTGACCAATTCCTCGACGCTCTGTGGCTTGAGAAGGGCCTGTCCGACAACACGCGCGGCGCTTACCGCAGCGATCTCGCCCTGTTCAATGGCTGGTTGCAGGAGAAAAACCTCGAGCTGATCAACGCCGGGCGTGAGCTGATCCTTGATCATTTGGCCTGGCGCCTTGAGCAAAACTACAAACCGCGTTCCACGGCGAGATTTCTCTCCGGTGTGCGTGGCTTTTATCGCTATCTGTTGCGGGAAAAGATGATCAGCGTCGACCCGACGTTACGTGTCGACATGCCGCAACTGGGTAGGCCATTACCCAAATCGCTGTCAGAAGCTGACGTGGAGGCGCTGTTGCAGGCGCCGGACTTGAGCGAAGCGATTGGTCAGCGTGACCGCGCCATGCTCGAAGTGCTGTATGCATGCGGTTTGCGCGTGACCGAACTGGTCAGCCTGACCCTGGAGCAAGTCAATTTGCGTCAGGGCGTATTGCGGGTGATGGGCAAGGGCAGCAAGGAGCGGCTGGTGCCGATGGGCGAGGAGGCGATTGTCTGGATCGAGCGCTACATGCGCGATGGGCGCGGCGAACTGCTAGGCGGGCGGCCCAGTGATGTGCTGTTTCCCAGCCAGCGCGGCGAGCAGATGACCCGGCAGACGTTCTGGCACCGGATCAAGCATCAGGCCAAGGTCGCGGGGATCGGCAAGTCGCTGTCGCCGCACACCTTGCGCCACGCCTTTGCCACGCACCTGCTCAACCATGGCGCCGACCTGCGCGTGGTGCAGATGCTGCTCGGCCACAGCGACCTCTCCACCACGCAAATCTACACCCACGTCGCCCGCGCCCGCCTGCAAGACCTGCACGCCAAACACCACCCGCGCGGCTGACACATCCCCTTTGTTTGAAATACTTACCTGTGGTGAGGGGATTTATCCGCGACGGGCTGCGCAGCGGCCCCCATCTTGGGCTGCTCGGTTTGACTGATAGATTGGGGGGATGGTTTTGGGGCTGCTTCGCAACCCAGCGGGGATAAATCCCCTCACCACAATAATGTGTGTCAGTCACATAGGGGTGTAGCAGTTGCAGAGGCAGTGCGTTGCGCGTGGTGCAGATGCTGCTGGGCCACAGCGACCTCTCCACCACGCAAATCTACACCCACGTCGCCCGCGCCCGCCTGCAAGACCTGCACGCCAAACACCACCCGCGCGGCTGACACATCTCTAATGTTGGAACACTAACCTGTGGCGAGGGGATTTATCCCCGTTCGGCTGCGCAGCAGTCGCAAACCCGGCTGGCTCGGTTTTGCGTGAAAGATCGCGATGGATGGTTTTAGGGCTGCTTCGCAACCCAGCGGGGATAAATCCCCTCGCCACAATAATGTGTGTCAGCCACATATGGTTGTGGGTCAGTTGTACAAGCATGCAGCTGTGTCAGTTACACATGAATGTATGGCGACAGGCGCATTCGGCCACCGTGGCCTTATGTGTTAGGCTTTGCCGGTTTGCACGATGGACGGTTATGACCCGGTGTTCCGGCACGGGCGTTCTGATCGTTTCATTTGTCCGCCTTCAGGAGTTCTCATGCGTCTGACCCAGATTTTCGCCGCCGCAGCCATTGCGTTGGTCAGCACCTTTGCCGTCGCCGATGACGCGGCCGACAAAGCCATTCGTAAAAGCCTGGAAAACCTCCAGCTCGAAGTCCCGGTAGAGACCATCACCGCCAGTCCTTTGCCAGGCATGTACGAAGTAAAACTCAAAGGCAGCCGCGTGCTCTATGCCAGCGCCGATGGCCAATACATCGTGCAGGGTTACCTGTTCCAGCTCAAGGACGGCAAACCGGTCAACCTGACCGAAAAAACCGAACGCCTGGGCGTCTCGAAACTGATCAATGCCATTCCGGTCGCCGAAACCGTGGTCTACCCGGCCATCGGCGAAACCAAATCGCACATCACCGTGTTCACCGACACCACCTGTCCGTACTGCCACAAGCTGCACGCCGAAGTGCCTGAGCTGAACAAGCGCGGCATCGAAGTGCGTTATGTCGCGTTCCCGCGCCAGGGTTTGAATTCGCCGGGTGACGAGCAGCTGCAAGCCGTGTGGTGCTCGAAAGACAAGAAAGCCGCCATGGACAAAATGGTCGATGGCAAGGAAATCAAGGCCGCCAAGTGCGATAACCCGGTTTCCAAGCAGTTCGCCCTCGGTCAGTCGATCGGCGTGAACGGCACACCGGCCATCGTTTTGGCCGACGGACAAGTGATTCCGGGCTACCAGCCTGCGCCACAAGTCGCCAAACTGGCGCTGGGCGCGAAGTAATTCGCATCGTCACGGTCAGCCGTGACGATCATGGCCCGGCAGCGACATCGCCGGGCCATCAATTGAGAGCCGCGAGCACGCGGTTGTTTTCCGGCCGACCCCGCGTCGGCCGTTTTATGGGGAGTTCACAGTGAATCCGGTCAAAGTAGGCATCTGTGGGTTAGGGACCGTCGGTGGCGGTACCTTCAACGTACTTCAGCGCAACGCCGAGGAAATTGCTCGACGTGCCGGGCGTGGAATCGAAGTGGCACAAATTGCCATGCGCACGCCAAAGCCTCAGTTCCAGACGACCGGTATTGCGATTACCAACGATGTCTTCGAAGTGGCCACAAACCCTGAGATCGACATCGTCATAGAGCTGATGGGCGGCTACACCGTTGCCCGCGAGCTGGTACTCAAGGCCATCGAGAATGGCAAGCATGTGGTCACCGCGAACAAGGCTCTGATTGCCGTTCACGGTAATGAAATTTTCGCCAAGGCCCGCGAGAAGGGCGTGATCGTGGCGTTCGAAGCGGCCGTGGCCGGTGGCATTCCGGTGATCAAGGCGATCCGCGAAGGCCTGTCCGCCAACCGCATCAACTGGGTCGCCGGGATCATCAACGGCACCGGCAACTTCATCCTCACCGAAATGCGTGAGAAGGGTCGTACCTTCGAAGACGTGCTGGCCGAAGCGCAGGCACTGGGTTACGCCGAAGCCGATCCGACCTTCGACGTTGAAGGCATCGACGCCGCGCACAAGCTGACGATTCTGGCTTCCATCGCGTTCGGCATTCCGCTGCAATTCGACAAGGCTTACACCGAAGGCATCACCAAGCTGACCACCGCCGACGTCAATTACGCCGAAGCGCTGGGCTACCGCATCAAGCACCTCGGCGTGGCGCGCAGCACTGCCGCCGGTATCGAGCTGCGCGTACACCCGACGCTGATCCCGGCCGATCGTCTGATCGCCAACGTCAACGGCGTGATGAACGCGGTGATGGTCAACGGCGATGCCGCCGGTTCGACGCTGTTCTACGGTGCTGGCGCCGGCATGGAGCCAACCGCTTCGTCGGTGATCGCCGATCTGGTTGACGTGGTTCGTGCCATGACTTCCGACCCGGAAAACCGCGTGCCGCACCTGGCCTTCCAGCCGGACTCGCTGTCGGCCCATCCGATCCTGCCGATCGAAGCCTGCGAAAGTGCTTACTACCTGCGTATTCAGGCCAAGGACCATCCGGGCGTGTTGGCTCAGGTGGCGAGCATCCTCTCGGAGCGCGGCATCAACATCGAGTCGATCATGCAGAAGGAAGTCGAAGAGCACGACGGTCTGGTGCCGATGATCCTGCTGACCCACCGCGTGGTCGAGCAGCGCATCAACGACGCCATCGCCGCCCTCGAAGCGCTGGCCGGCGTGAATGGTCCGGTCGTACGGATCCGCGTCGAGCACTTGAACTAAGTCGTTGTCCTGCATCGGCCCCGTAAACGGGGCCGTTGTTGTGAACACTCTCCATTGGAGTCAGTCATGCGTTACATCAGTACCCGCGGCCAGGCACCGGCCCTGAATTTCGAAGACGTCCTGCTGGCTGGTCTGGCGACCGACGGCGGTCTGTAC
Organism: Pseudomonas sp. GM80; assembly: GCF_000282515.1. Taxonomy (GTDB): domain Bacteria; phylum Pseudomonadota; class Gammaproteobacteria; order Pseudomonadales; family Pseudomonadaceae; genus Aquipseudomonas. The sequence goes on along the minus strand of NZ_AKJD01000076.1, from coordinate 35,646 downwards.
GTTCCGGAAAACCTGCCACGTTTCACCCAGGAAGAGATCGCTTCCTGGGCCGGCCTGCCGTATCACGAACTGGCTTTCCGGGTGATGCGCCCGTTCGTCACCGGCAGCATTCCGGACGCCGATTTCAAAAAGATTCTCGAAGAAACCTACGGCGTGTTCTCGCACAGCGCCGTCGCGCCGCTGCGTCAGTTGAATGGCAACGAATGGGTGCTGGAGCTGTTCCACGGCCCGACCCTGGCGTTCAAGGACTTCGCCCTGCAACTGCTCGGTCGTCTGCTCGACTACGTGCTGGAAAAACGTGGTGAGCGCGTCGTAATCGTCGGCGCCACCTCCGGTGATACCGGTTCGGCCGCCATCGAAGGCTGCAAGCACTGCGAAAACGTCGACATCTTCATCCTGCACCCGCACAACCGTGTGTCTGAAGTGCAGCGTCGCCAGATGACCACGATTTTCGGCGAGAACATCCACAACATCGCCATCGAAGGCAACTTCGATGACTGCCAGGAAATGGTCAAGGCGAGCTTCGCCGACCAGAGCTTCCTCAAAGGCACGCGTCTGGTGGCGGTGAACTCGATCAACTGGGCGCGGATCATGGCCCAGATCGTTTACTACTTCCACGCCGCCCTGCAGTTGGGCGGTCCGGCGCGTTCGGTATCGTTCTCGGTGCCAACCGGTAACTTCGGCGACATCTTCGCCGGTTACCTGGCGCGCAACATGGGGCTGCCGATCAACCAGTTGATCGTCGCCACCAACCGCAACGACATCCTGCACCGCTTCATGAGCGGCAATCAGTACGTCAAGGAAACCCTGCACGCCACGCTGTCGCCGTCGATGGACATCATGGTCTCGTCGAACTTCGAACGCCTGTTGTTCGACCTGCATGGGCGCAACGGTGCGGCGATTGCCGGTTTGATGGATTCGTTCAAGCAGGGCGGTGGTTTCAGCGTCGAGCAAGAGCGCTGGACCGAAGCCCGCAAACTGTTCGATTCGCTGGCCGTGGATGACGCACAAACCTGCGAAACCATCGCAGAAGTCTACGAGCAGACCGGCGAAGTACTGGATCCGCACACCGCCATCGGTGTCAAAGCTGCGCGTGAATGCCGTCGCAGCCTGGATATCCCTATGGTCATCCTGGGCACCGCTCACCCGGTGAAATTCCCTGAGGCCGTAGAGAAAGCCGGTGTAGGAAAAGCGCTCGAACTACCTGCACATCTTTCTGATTTGTTTGAGCGAAACGAGCGCTGCACCGTTCTGCCAAACGAGCTGAAAGCCGTGCAAGCCTTTGTCAGCCAGCATGGCAACCGCGGCAAGCCGCTTTAAGCCTGCAAAAGCTGTCACATTTTGAAGCCCGTCTCCTGACGGGCTTTTTTGTTTCTGCTGCCACACTGCTCGGGTTTTCACCCACGAAGGACGGGTGAGTCGATCACGAAGGAAGTGGCAATGTGGTTTTTTCGAAATTTGAAGCCGGCGACGGTCGGGCTGTTTGTATTGGCAATGCTGGGGTTCATGCGCTGGGGAGTGGCGGCACAACTGATGCTGCACGATGTCGAGGGCAGCAAGTTTCTGCCCGTGGAACTCGACGCCAGGGAGCGCCAATGGATCCGCGACAACCCTCGGATCATCGTCGCATCGGTGCAATATCCGTTGTACCTGTTCCAGGATGAACATGCTCACTGGAGCGGCTTGAACAACGAAGTGCTCCAGCGCATCAGCGCCATGACGGGGCTGCAGTTCGTGCATCAGGAGTCGTTCTCCACCGATCACATGCTCGAGCGGCTTGAGAAGGCCGAAGCGGACATCAGCACGACGTTGGCGATGAGTGATGAACGCAAAGTGTTTCTGGATTTCAGCCACGCCTTTGGCGGCGCCGGTTGGGTGTTTGTCGGCCGAGTCGGTGAGCCGCCGGTGCAGTCGCTGGAACAATTGGCCAAACGCGTGCTGGTTCTGCCGAGCCGCCACGCACTAGAAGGCATCATTCGGCGCGACTATCCATCGATCGAGATCCGCTCGGTCAAAACCTACGCTGAAGCGCGGGCGTTGGTCGAAAGCGGCGAGGCGTACGCCACCATCGAAAACGAAATCGGCGCGCAATTGTTTCCCTCGGGATTGCTGCGCGTCGGCGAACTGCTGGAGGGTAAATGGGAAGCCGATCACCTGGCCGTGCGCAAAGGCCAGCCGGAGCTGTTGAGCATCCTCAACAAGGCGCTCGAGGCGTTTCCTGCGGCGGAGCTGCGTGCCATTCGGCTCAAGTGGCTGGACGGCGTCTCCCCGACCCCTGCGCCTTCGATCTGGCAGCGGGTCACGGGTTGGGGCTGTTGGACAATGACCGTCATTGGCCTGTTTGGCGTGCTGTCGTTGATCTGGAATCGCCGCTTGAGCGCCGTGATCAAACAACGCTGCCAGGCCGAAAAAGACCTCGGCGATCAGTTAGCCTTTCAGCATGCGCTGATCGATTCGATGCCCGATCCGATATTTGTCCGCGACTTGCACGGGCGGTTGATCATGTGTAATCGCAGTTACGAAGAGGCGCTCCTGGTGCGATTCGATCAAGTGCAGGGGCGCTCGCTGCCGGAGGTCGATGCGCTGCCCAAGGCAACGGCGCTGATGTTGCACGATGAATTCATGCAGCAATTGCGCACGCGCAAGACACGCTTCAGTAATCGGCAGCTGCAGTTCAAGACGGGTCCTCGCGATGTTTATCAATGGACGGTGCCGTTTTACAGTGCTGATGGGCAGCTGCGCGGTCTGCTCGGAGGCTGGACCGATATTACTCATCGGCGGGTGAGCACGCCGGGTCGGCATCCTTGGTGAACTTGGGAAAAGTCCTATAAGACGCGACTACTTTTCCGATGGGAGGCTGAGGACGGCTGCCCTAGAGTGAACGGCATCTGCGGTGAGAGTCCGCACCTGCCGTTTCCGAGGTTGCTCATGCGCTCGCTCAAAGTCCTGATTCTTGAACACAACCCCTTTCAATTGATGGCGCTGCACCAGATGCTCAATGCCATCGGTATCTACAACGTGCTGACCGCGCCTTCGCTTGCCTCAGCATTGTGTTCTCTGGGGCACCGAGGCGCGGTCGATATCGCGATCTGCGATCCGCAACTCAAGGGCGGTGATGGCGTCGCATTGATTCAGCATCTGGCGGTCGAGCGGCAAGCGCGAGCGCTGGTTCTTCTCGGTACGGTCGCACCCAGCCTGCAGAACGACCTCGAGCGCTTATTGCAGCAACACCCGCTGCAATTGCTCGGACGTTTGCAGACCCCGGTTTCAGCCGTACTCATGCGTGATTTGCTCGACCGCTACCTGAACGCCCTGCATCAGCCACTGGAGGTCTGAAGCGCGGCGTTATTTTTCTGTCATCTTCACCGTGCATGCTCTGCAAGACCGGTGACGCTCCACGGAAGGAGCCATTGGCAGGCAGAACTTTCTTCTCGGGCCGGTGGTCATTTATTGTGAACACGCCCCAGGCACTATGTTTTCGGACTAATGAGTGGAGATCGAGATGGAAAGTATCAGTCTATTGCTCGGTGAGGCTCTGAGCCCGTATCAAGTGACGTTGACCCCTCGTGGCAGCCATGGCGAATGCCTGGTGACCCTGAAGAACAGCAACGGCGCCATTGTGGTTGAACGCGAATTCAATCAGGCGCAGTTGAGCGACAAGCGCTTGCTGACCGATGTCGTCGACGGTTTGCACCGTGACGTGCTGATCGCCGAAGGGCGACTGGAACCCTGTGTGATTGCGGCATTGCGCAACGCGGCGCTGGATAAACGTGCGGCGCTGTAAAGATGAAATATTTTTTGTGGGAACCTTCCTGCATCCCTGTCAGTCAGACCCAGTAACAGCAGGATCAAGCATTGTGCTCCGGTGCTTGTCGCTTGCTGCTACTGGTCTTTATGTAGGCCACGTTTAACCCCGAGTCGTCTCCCCACTTCTCGGGGTTTCTTTTGTCCGGCGTTTGCCTATTGCGCGGCTTGATGCTCGAAAAATGTACGGGCTTCCTGCAAATAATCCTCACGTCGGTCGGGGTCCAGCCATGCGGCGTAGAGCTGATTCAGGTGTTCATGGGGCAGGGTGCGCAGCAGATGATTGATCTCGGTAATCGCCTGACGCCCCTGCGTAGTGTCGGAACAGGCGACATAACCTGACAGGTATTTGCCGTTGCCCTGGATCGGATAGAACTCCAGTTCATCTTCATTGATCTGCGCCTGTTTCGCCTGATAGCGAATCTCCGGCCAATAACCCAACACCACCTGCAGCCGACCCAGGCGCTGCATCGATAGCAGATTGGTCAGGGCATCGTTGCCGTAATGTGCGGTCAGCGCGGCGCTGGGCGCTTGATGCAACAGGCTGTCGATGAATTCGCCATAGCTGCGTTCCGCCACCACCCCGACTTTGCGTTCGGTAGCGGCCAGCAGCGCCGACAGATTCACTTCACCGTTGACCAGATACGGTTCGAGCACCGAGCGATCTTGCTGGCGCACCACCAGGCCGTTGCCGACAGCGCGAATCGCCGGGATCGAATACGCCACCCACTGCGCACGTTCCTTGTTCCACAACAGCGCGGGATCGCAGGCGAACGGGTTTTCGTGGAGCATTTGCAGACCACGGGCGCGGTTGACCCGCATCAGCGTGTGTTCGTATTGCGGCATGCCGGCGATCAGCAGCGGCATCAATTGGTCGATCACACCCTGGCCCTTTTTCGGGCCTTCGAAAATCGTCAGGGGCGGCAGGTCGCGCAGCAACCAGATCAACGTCGGCTTAGCCTGTGCCCCGGTCGACAGGGCCAGCAGAAACAACAGGCCGAACAGCCGCCACGTCCACCAATGGTGGGCGCGGTTGGCGTGCGATGTCTGCCGGCGCTTCAGCTTAAATGGCTCCGTCTTCGCGCAGGCGAGCGATCTGTGTCTCGTCATAACCAAGATCGTTGAGTACCTGCGCATTGTGTTCACCGAGCTGCGGTCCGACCCATTCGGAGGAGCCCGGTGTCTCAGAGAGTTTCGGCACAATGCCGGGCATCTTGAAGTCCTTGCCGTCCGGCAGCTTGGCGTGCAGGAACATTTCCCGAGCCAGGTATTGCGGGTCATTGAACATGTCTTCGGCGCTAAAGATCCGGCTGACTGGCACATCGGCATGATTGAGCAGGTCAAGTACGGTTTGCAGCGGTTGCGAATTGACCCAGCGATCGATCACGCCGTACAACTCGTCGCGGCGATTATCGCGGCCGTCGTTACTGGCCAGCGTCGGATCATTGGCCAGATCGTCGCGGCCGATGATCAGCATGAAGCGCTTGAAGATTGCATCACCGTTGGCGCCGATCTGCACATGCTTGCCGTCGGCGCTGGTGTGAATCGAGGAGGGGGTGATGCCGGGCATGATGTTGCCGGTGCGCTCGCGGATAAAACCGAACACGTCGAACTCCGGCACCATGCTTTCCATCATCGCGAAGATGGCTTCATACAAGGCCACATCGACCACTTGGCCGAGCCCGCCATTGACTTCGCGATGACGCAGCGCCATCAGTGCGCCGATAACACCCCACAGCGCGGCAATCGAGTCGCCGATGGAAATCCCGGTGCGCACCGGTGGCCGGTCTTCAAAACCGGTGATGTAACGCAAGCCGCCCATGGATTCGCCAACCGCGCCGAAGCCTGGCTGATCTTTCATCGGCCCTGTCTGGCCGAAACCGGAGAGGCGCACCATCACCAGTTTCGGGTTCAGCGCGTGCAGGGTTTCCCAACTCAGGCCGAGTTTTTCCAGGACGCCGGGGCGGAAGTTTTCGATGAGAATGTCGGCTTCACTGAGCAGTTTTTTCAGGATCGCCAGGCCATCAGGATGCTTGAGGTTCAGCGTCAGCGACTTCTTGTTGCGCGCCTGCACGAACCACCACAAGGAAGTGCCTTCATACATTTTTCGCCATTTGCGCAGCGGATCACCGCCGTCCGGCGATTCGATCTTGATCACTTCGGCGCCAAATTCGCCGCAAATGCGCGAGGCAAACGGCCCGGCGATCAACGTACCCAATTCAATGACTTTCACGCCGCTGAGCGGCTTGTTGGCGAACGGCATACTGAATCCTGTAGGACAAGGCTGTGCGGATACAGCGTTTTAACATAGCCGGCTGTCAGACGCCGCAGGTTGATCGCCATCAATTCGATGATTGCCTACCGCATCGGTTAGACTTGCCGACTTTCCTCGTATCAAGAAGCCCGTTCATGGCCCAGCCGTCCACTACCTACAAATTTGAACTGAACCTCACCGACCTCGACCGCAGCGTCTACGAGAGCGTCAAGCAGACCATCGCCCGTCACCCTTCGGAAACCGAAGAACGCATGACCGTGCGGCTGCTGGCCTACGCCCTCTGGTACAACGAGCAGTTGTCGTTTGGTCGCGGTCTGTCAGACGTGGACGAACCTGCGCTGTGGGAAAAGAGCCTGGACGATCGCGTTCTGCACTGGATCGAAGTCGGCCAGCCCGACGCCGATCGCCTGACCTGGTGCTCGCGCCGCACCGAGCGCACCAGCCTGCTGGCCTACGGCAGCCTGCGCGTCTGGGAAACCAAGGTGATCCCGGCGATCAAGAACCTGAAAAACGTCAACATCGCTGCCGTCCCGCAGGAAGTGCTGGAAACCCTGGCCAAGGACATGCCCCGCGTTATCAAGTGGGACGTGATGATCAGCGAAGGGACGATCTTCGTCACCGACGACCGTGGTCAGCACGAAGTCCAGTTGCAGTGGCTGCAGGGTGAGCGCGGCTGATCCCGCGCCTGTAGCTGATTAATCCCACGTATTAAAGAGAAGTCTCCGTCACCCCATGCGTATCGAACCTCGTCAACTGCCTGCCACTCTGCCGTTTCTCGGTGATATTCCGCCGCTGCTGACCCGCCTGTATGCGGCGCGGGGCGTGCAGTCCGAGGCAGAGCTGGACAAGAGCCTGGCACGGTTGATCCCGTTTCAGCAGCTCAAGGGCATTGATGCGGCGGTGGACTTACTGGTGACGGCGCTGGAGCAACGCCAGCGCATCCTCATCGTCGGCGACTTCGATGCGGACGGTGCGACGGCCAGCACGGTCGGCATGCTTGGCTTGCGCTTGCTCGGTGCGGCGCACGTTGATTATCTGGTGCCGAACCGCTTTGAATATGGCTACGGCCTGACCCCGGAAATCGTCGAAGTCGCTTTGACTCGCGAGCCGCATTTGCTGGTCACCGTCGACAACGGTATCTCCAGCGTCGAGGGCGTGGCGGCGGCGAAAAAGGCCGGGCTCAAAGTGCTGATCACCGACCACCACTTGCCCGGCGAAGAGCTGCCGCAGGCCGATGCGCTGGTCAATCCGAACCAGCCGGGCTGCGAGTTTCCGAGCAAGGCACTGGCCGGCGTCGGGGTGATTTTTTATGTGTTGATGGCGTTGCGCGCGCGTTTGCGCAGCCTCGGCTGGTACGAGAACAAGCCGCAGCCGAACATCGGTGAACTGCTTGATCTGGTCGCGCTGGGCAGCGTCGCCGACGTGGTGCCGCTGGACGCCAACAACCGGATTCTGGTGCATCAAGGCCTGGAACGCATTCGCGCCGGTCGCGCACGGCCGGGGATCAAAGCGATCCTTGAAGTGGCCAAGCGTGACGCCACCCGCATCACCTCCACCGATCTCGGTTTTATCGTCGGCCCGCGCCTGAACGCTGCCGGGCGTCTGGATGACATGAGCCTGGGCATCGAATGCCTGCTCACTGCCGACGCCAACGTTGCCCGGGAAATGGCCGCGCAACTGGACGGTATGAACCAGGATCGCAAATCCATCGAGCAGGGCATGCAGCGTGAAGCGCTGGCGCAGCTCAAGGACTTGCCGGTGGAGTCGATGCCGTTTGGTCTGTGCCTGTTTGATCCGGAGTGGCACCAAGGCGTGATCGGTATTCTCGCGTCGCGGATGAAAGAGCGTTATTTCCGTCCGACCATTGCCTTTGCTGATGCGGGTGATGGCTTGCTCAAGGGCTCGGGGCGCTCGGTGCAGGGCTTCCATATTCGTGACGCGCTGAGTGTAGTCGCGGCGCAGCATCCGAACTTGATCGCCAAGTACGGCGGCCACGCGATGGCGGCCGGTCTGACCCTGCCGCAAGAGAATTTTCCGCTGTTCGCCGAGGCATTTGACGCTGAAGTGCGTAGGCAACTTCGCGAGGAAGACCTGACCGGGCGCATGCTCTCGGACGGCACGCTAGCGGTGGAAGAATTCCACCTCGAACTGGCCCGCGCCCTGCGCCATGCCGGGCCTTGGGGGCAGCACTTTCCTGAGCCGCTGTTTCACGGCGTGTTTCAGTTGGTTGAGCAGCGCGTGGTCGGTGAGCGGCACCTGAAAGTGGTGCTGAAGAGCGAGTGTGGCTCGGTGAAGCTGGACGGTATTGCGTTTGGGATTGACCGGGATATCTGGCCGAATCCGACGATCAAGTGGGTTGAGCTCGCCTATAAGCTCGACGTTAACGAGTTTCGGGGTAATGAGACCGTTCAGTTGATGATTGCTCATATCGAACCGCGCTGAAGATCAAAAGATCGCAGCCTTCGGCAGCTCCTACATAGAAGTGCGCTCTGTAGGAGCTGCCGCAGGCTGCGATCTTTTCTTGAATTTCCCCCGATCTCCCGTTGTCGACTAGGCTCTAAGCACTGCTTGATTGGCCTTGTGACGTCTTGTCGAATTTTTTGCCCGCGGGGGCGGGTGCTGCACCTTTTTCCTGTCACTCGTCGACTATTCAAACAGAACCCTGGAGCCTGCCCACTGATTTGAGAGGTGCCCCATGAGTCTGCTGCTTGAACCCTTCACCCTACGCCAACTGACCCTGCCCAACCGCATCGCCGTCTCGCCGATGTGCCAGTACTCCAGCGTCGACGGCCTGGCCAACGACTGGCACCTGGTGCACCTCGGCAGCCGCGCGGTGGGCGGCGCCGGTCTGGTATTTACCGAAGCCACGGCGGTGACCGCCGACGGGCGGATCACCGCCGAAGACCTTGGCCTGTGGAACGACGAACAAATTGAGCCGCTGCAACGCATCACTCGCTTCATTACCTCCCAAGGCGCGGTCGCCGGCATTCAACTGGCCCACGCCGGGCGCAAGGCCAGCACCCATCGGCCGTGGCTCGGCAAGCATGGCAGCGTCAAACCCGATGATGGCGGCTGGACCCCGGTCGGACCGTCGCCGATTGCCTTTGACCCGCAACACACGCAACCGAAACAGCTGGATGAAGGGCAGATTGCCGACGTCATTCAGGCGTTTGTCGATGCCGCGAAACGCGCGCTGAAGGCCGGCTTCAGTGTGGTTGAGGTGCATGCGGCGCATGGGTATCTGCTGCATCAATTCCTTTCGCCGCTGAGCAACCAGCGCCGCGATCAATACGGTGGCTCATTTGAAAATCGTATTCGTCTGGTGCTGCAAGTGACTGAGGCAGTGAGGGCGGTTTGGCCGGAAGAGTTGCCGTTATTTGTTCGCGTATCGGCCACCGACTGGGTGGAGGACGGCTGGAATCCGGATGAAACCGTGGAGCTGGCGCGACGGCTGCATACCCTTGGCGCGGATCTGATCGACGTATCTTCGGGCGGCACCGCAGCGAATGCCGAAATCCCCGTCGGGCCGGGTTATCAGACACGCTTCGCCGAGCGCGTACGCAAAGAGTCAGGCATCGCCACCGGCACTGTGGGAATGATTACCGAGCCGGCGCAGGCCGAGCATATTCTGCGCACCTGTCAGGCCGACATCATCTTCCTCGCCCGCGAGCTGCTGCGTGATCCGTACTGGCCGCTGCATGCCGACGATGATCTGGGTGGACGCAAAGCGGTGTGGCCGGCGCAGTATCAGCGTGCGACGCATCGGGATCAGCCGATTCATGAGTCTGATTTGCGCGATTGATTAAGTAGCGACGAAGCAAAAAGCCCCGGGCAGTGATGGCCGGGGCTTTGTTTTGTCTGATGGGCTTCTGTTGCCGCACTGCCGCCATCGCTGGCAAGCCAGCTCCCACAATGGTTGACGTTGAATACGGGGTTTGTGTATCGCACCGAACCTGTGGGAGCTGGCTTGCCAGCGATGAGGCCCGTCCAGGCGCCTCAACCCCTCAAGGGTATTTGCGCTTATCCGGCGCCGGCGGGAAGTACTGGTACAACCACGTCTCGCTCAACGTGCGATCGTTGGTGCGAATAAACAACCGCAGCTCCACCGGCTCAACGCTGTCACTGGTCGGGTACCAGTCAAACAGAATCCGGTAACCCTTGATGTCATCCAGCACCAGCACGCTGAAATCCTGCACTTTGCCGTTCGAGCACGTCACCACCGGCTCAATCCCGGTGCCCTGTGGCAATCGATCCAGGCCGCCACCCGTGAAATCCACAGCAAAACGACGCGCCCACACCGGCGGGTAATGCTCGCCCGGTGCCCAACCCTCAACAAAACCGCCCATCCCGGAACGAGTTGCCTGCACCCGCGCCAACGGCGTGCTCACCGGCGGCAAAGCGCTCCAGTAGAGCTTGTAGCCATAGTTCAGCGAATCACCGGCAGCCACCGGTTTTTTCGGGGTCCAGAACGCGACGATGTTATCGAGCGTTTCGCCAGTTGTAGGGATTTCCAGCAGATCGATAGAGCCCTCGCCCCACGCGGTGGTCGGTTCGACCCACAGGCTTGGACGCTTGCTGTACCAGTCGACGGTGTCTTGATAGTTGGCGAACTCATGGTCGGTCTGCACCAGACCGAAACCTTTCGGATCGGTATCGGCAAACGCGTTGAATTGCAGAGTCGCCGGGTTGTTCAGCGGACGGCAGATCCACTCGCCGTTGCCGCGCCACATCGCCAGGCGATCCGAGTCATGGATTTGCGGGTGAATGGTGTCGCACATGCGCCGTTCGTGGTTGCCGCAGCTGAACATGCTGGTCATCGGCGAGATGCCCAGTTGCTCGATGGCGGTGCGCGCATTGATGTGCGCGTCGATCTCCATCACCACGCGCTCGGCCTGGCAATCGATGTCGAAGCGATAAGCGCCGGTGGCGCTCGGCGAGTCGAGCAGGGCGTAGACCACAAAACGCGTGGCGTTCTGATCCGGGGTCTCGAACCAGAATTTGGTGAAATCAGGGAATTCTTCGCGTTTCTTGGCGTAAGTGTCGATCGCCAGACCGCGTGCGGAGAGGCCATATTGGCCAGTCGCATCCACCGCACGGAAATAACTTGCGCCGAGGAACGACACCACGTCATGGCGATCCAGTTCCGGCGCCTTGAACAGCTTGAAGCCGGCAAAACCCAGGTCGCCCTTGAGCTGCTGGGTGTCGACCGAAGTGTTCTCGTAGTTGAACAGTGCCGGGCGGAAATGCACTTCGCGCGCAGTGCGGGTCTTCGGATCGACGCTGTACATGCGCACCGGCTGGCGGAAACCCATGCCGACGTGGAAGAACTGCACGTCGAGTTGGCCCTTATTCTCCTTCCACAATGAATGATTACCGTCGTAGCGGATCGCGTTGAAATTCTGCGGCGTCATGGTCGCCAGCGTCGGCGGCAGCACCTGTTTAGTGTCCTGATAGGCACTGCCAGCCAGTTGCTTGGCCTGGCGCTTCAGCGCTTCGAAGTCAAACGCCTGCGCCTCGCCATCAGCGGCGCCGCCACTGGCCGCCCATGCGCGGGTCGCCAGCAGGCCGGTGGCCGAAAGACCGGTGTAAGCCGCAATGGCCATGGACGCTTTGAGCAAATTCCTGCGGTGCATAAATACAACCTGTCGTGTGCAATCCCGCGCCGTTCCTGGCACGTGCTGGATCAGAAATAACGGTTCGGACAAGCCTTCGGCCAAACGCAACGGACTATAAACAGATGCCGGCTAGCTTAAACGGTTCGCTCGCAATGCAAAATTCGTTGATTCACTGCGCCAGTGTGTCAATGAAACAAGACATGTCGGTTAAAAATCTGACAGGACGTTCTGATTTACACGGCATATCTGCTTTTCTTGACTAATTACTCTAAAAACCGCTTTTCAGCGGCGAATTTATTTCTATTCTATGGGCATGGCCGGCGCGATCGATTTTGCCGGCAGGGCACACGGCGCTGCTGTAAGGGGCAGGGCGATGTGGTGTTTAAGCAATTCTTTGCAGTACTAGAGAAGGACATCGTCCATGGCAAAAATACAAGGCATCACCGACATGCTGGGCATCTTCCCCTGCCTGGGCAGCGGACGCAGAAGGCGCCGGTTGAGCTCTGAGGAACTGAAACTGGTGGAGCGCTATCGGGAGCTTTCGGAAAGTGACCGGATCGCGATGCGGTATCTGGTGGATGCGATGCGGAGTGTTTCGCGGTTTTAACGCTGGGGTGGGCACCGTGAAAGCCATTTGGCTTTTACGGTGGCCTGATCAATCAACCTACTACTGAACCTGTGGCGAGGGAGCTTGCTCCCGCTGGACTGCGCAGCAGTATCCTGCTTTTTCAAGAGGGGCCGCTATGCGACTCAGCGGGACGATTCGACAACCTCCCTCGCCACAGGTTTTTTGTTCAACCGGGCCGCTGATTTCGCCGCCAAGAAGAAGCCTATCGGCTAGCCACCCAAGACGCCTATCGGCTAGCCACCCAAGACGCCAAGTCAGCTCTGTCGACACCTGCTGTAGGAAAGCGGGCTTGTCTATGAAGGCAGCATCTGTAGGAAATGCCTGATTTTGCAGTGTCGGCGGCAACCGACCGCCCAAGCCGTAGTTTTTCCTTTATCTATTCGGATCCACGGAATGAACTGCAGGTTTCTCCATGTTGATCGAGTTTTCGGTGTCCAATTTCCGCTCATTCAGGGACAGGCAAACGCTCTCCATGGCGGCGAGCCCTCTTCTGAGCAAATCACGCAACACATTCAAAGCGTCCACGAATGCGGAGGAGCTTCCGGAACTGCTCAAGGTCGCTGCGATTTATGGCCCGAATGCGTCCGGCAAGTCATCGTTGATTCGAGCGATGGGCATCGTCGGGAGTTTATTGGCGATACCCGCTGACACGATGGATGCCGCGTTACCCGTTTCAGCGTTTCGCTTTGACGAAACACTGAAAGATGAGCCCAGTGCTTTTGAGTACGACTTTGTTCAAGGAGGTTTGCGCTATCGATTTGTCCTCGGTTTGACTGCGCAACGGATTGTTCACGAGCAATTGCTCTGCTTTCCACAAGGAAAAGAGACGTTGCTGTACAGACGTCAGGTTGATGCGCAAGGCGAGCATTATCTTTTCGGCGAAACCCTTGAGGGTGGCAAGGAAGTCCATCGCGCTTGGCAGCGTTTGACCAGCCCCAAGATGTTGTTTCTCGCACAAGCAGTGATTCACAGCAGTGAAGAACTGATGCAACTGCGCTTACCGTTCTCCTGGTTTCAAAGTGGTCTGCTGGTGATTGAGCAGAACAACATGCCCGGTTTATCCACAGCGTCGATTCGTTTTTTGCAAATGGTTAAAAGCCATACGAGCGACTTGCGTGATTTTCTCTGCGCGCTGGATATTCCGGTATCAGCGATTCAACTCAGCCCGGATGATGCTGTTTCGGCTGCGGATAACAGAAAACTCACGCTGAAGGAGTTTATTGCCGCCGCGCAACGGGACAAGCTGACGCTCACGCACTCGAGTATGTCGAGTGAAGCCGAGTTTGATTTTTCGGAAGAGTCTTGCGGCACAAAGAACCTGATCGGTTTCTGGCTGCCGTGGTTCATGATGAATCAGGCCGGTGGCAGTGGCGTTCTCAGTGTCGATGAGTTGAGCAGCAGTCTGCACCCTGAAATCGTCGCCGATTTGATCGCCCGACATCTGGACAACGGGCTGAATACGCAACTGATCTTCACCACCCACGACACCCATCTGATGAATGAGAAAATTCTACGTCGTGATCAATTCTGGATTACAGAGCGCGATGCTCACGCTGCCACGCATCTGTTTTCCGTGCACGACTTTGAAGGTCAGGAAAGCGAGGACGTCGAGAAGCGCTACTTCGAAGGCCGCTACCGCGGATTGCCGCTGATAAGGCGGGGCTGACAATGGTGAGCTCGAATAAGTCGTTTGATCGAAAAGCCTCACGCTTCAAGCCGCAACCCAGTGTGTTGGTGCTCTGCGAAGACAGCAAATCGGGTAAGCGTTATCTGGAAGAGGCGGCACTGCACTTTCGTGCCCGGGCACAGGTTGAAATCGTCCACTGCGGTGTGACCCACCCGAGCGGCATCGTCGATCGAGCGATGAAGCGACAAGAGTACTTCGACAAAGTCTTCTGCGTCTTGGATCGCGATACTCACCTGTGTTTTGAACGTGCATTGAGTGAGGCGAAGTCTCATCCAAAAATCACCGTCATTGCGTCGTATCCATGCTTTGAATTTTGGCTTCTTTTGCACTTTGGCTTTAGCCGAAAACCTTTCAGATCTGCCGGGAAAAACTCTCCGGGTGATCTGGTGAGCAAGAGTTTGAGGACTAAGCCCAATATGGCGAATTATGAGAAGGGTAAAGCCATCAGCTATTTTGCTCAGTTGCTGGGTGAGCCGTTTCATCGGGCAAGAACGCTGGCGCCGAAAGTACTAGAAGACGTGGTGGCCAGTGGCGAGCCTAATCCCAGTACCGAAATCCATTTGTTGATGGATGTATTTGAAACGTTATCCACGCCCCAACGGATCTAGTACTGTGAACAGTGCCCGCATCCCTGCGGGCACGTGAATCAATCTTAGCGACTCACCTTCCAAGCATCTCCAGCCGGGGCCTTGCCATGGTCATACGGCTTGCCAATCCACATATAAACCAGGCCCAAGCCAATCACGATCGCCGTGCTCAACACCATCGCATAGTTCACATACCACGCCGCGTCCGGCGTGCGTGGCCAGGCCATGTTGATGATTGCGCCAACGCCGTACACCAGCGCGCCGATGTTCACCGGCCAGCCCCATGCGCCGAGGGTGAATTTGCCGCTCGGTTTCCAGCCTTTGCTGCGGGCGTACAGCGCGGCCAGGACGATCATCTGGAAGGCGAGATAGATGCCGATGGCGGCGAAGCTGACGATGGTGGCCACGGCGTCTTGCAGGTAGAAGCCGAGGGCGATGATCAGGGCCGGCAGGACGCCGGACACGAACAGTGCGGCAACCGGTACTTGGGTTGTAGGAGAAATCTTTTTCAGCAGTCGGCTGCCAATGACCATTTCATCGCGAGCGTAGGAATACAGCAGACGGCTCGCCGCTGCTTGTAGGCTGATGACGCAGGAGATGAAGGAAATCATCACCACGCCCATCACCACTTTCGAACCGACCGGGCCGAAGGCGTTGTTGAGGATGGTGGTGACCGGGTCTTTGTCGGTGCCGTTGATCACGGCTTGCATGTCCGGCACGGCGAGGATCAGCGCCAGGCAGGCGAACATTGCCGCGATGCCGCCGATGTAGATGGTCATGCGCATGGCCACCGGGATTTTTGCGCTGGGGTTCGGGGTTTCTTCGGCCACGTCGCCGCAGGCCTCGAAGCCGTAGTAGAGGAACATCCCCGCCAACGACGCGGTGAGGAAGGCCGGCAGGTATGAGCCGTCGACGCTGATGTCGAAGGTGTTGAACAGCACGCTGAGCGGTTGATGGCGTTCGAACACCAACAAGTAAACGCCAACGATCACCGCGCCAACCAGTTCGCAGAGGAAGCCGAACATGGCGATGCGCGCCAGCACTTTGGTGCCGCTGAGGTTGACCAGTGTGGCGAACAGGGTCAGCACCAGGGCGATTACGATGTTGGTGTTGTTGCTTGGCTCGAAACCAAGCATGGCGGCCAGGTACGGGCCAGCGCCGACCGCAACGGCAGCGATGGTCACGCAAAGGGCGATGGAGTAGATCCAGCCGACCATCCATGCCCATTTCTTACCGACCAATCGGCGTGCCCAAGGGTAAACACCGCCGGAAATCGGGAACTGCGAAACCACTTCGCCGAAGATCAGGCACACCAGCAATTGGCCGCAACCCACCAGCAAGTAGGCCCAGAACATCGGTGGGCCGCCGGCGGCGAGGCACAGGCCGAAGAGGGTATAAACCCCTACGACCGGTGACAGATAAGTGAAGCCCAAGGCGAAGTTTTCCCACAGGCTCATGCTGCGGTTGAAGTTCGAGGTGTAGCCCAGTTTGCGCAGTTGTTCGGCATCGCTGTCGGCAACGGCTGTGGCGAGATCGGGTGAGGAACTCATGTGTGTTTTGCTCCGTGAAATCGGCAGATTTCGGATGGCCGAGGCCGTGGCGGGGCCATGCAGGCGCCGTCCGGTTCGGTAGTTGTTGTTTTGGTTTCGGTGAAGCCTGGTGGTGAATCGCCGACATCATCCGTGTGTCGCGGAAAAGATCGCAGCCTGCGGCAGCTCCTACAGGGGAGCGGCGTCCATCATGTAGGAGCTGCCGCAGGCTGCGATCTTTTCGCCGTTAATGCTTGAACATCACATGCCGAA
The DNA here is from genome assembly GCF_000282515.1 of Pseudomonas sp. GM80. Lineage (GTDB taxonomy): Bacteria > Pseudomonadota > Gammaproteobacteria > Pseudomonadales > Pseudomonadaceae > Aquipseudomonas. Next base: position 19,248 of record NZ_AKJD01000076.1, on the reverse strand, counting down.
CCGTGGTGTAGTCCTCCAGCCCATACATGGACATGTCCTTCCCGTAACCGGACAATTTCTGACCGCCATGGGGCATTTCGCTGACGAGCATGAAGTGCGTGTTGACCCACGTGCAGCCGTACTGCAAACGTGCCGACATGCGATGCGCGCGTCCTACATCCGCTGTCCACACCGAGGACGCGAGGCCGTAGTCCGAATCGTTGGCCCATTCCAGCGCCTGCGCTTCATCGGTGAATTTGGTCACGGAAACTACCGGGCCAAACACTTCGCGGCGAACGATCTCGTCGTCCTGCTGCGCGTCGGCCAACACGGTCGGCTCGAAGAAGAAGCCGTTACCATCAACAGCCTTGCCACCAGTGATCAAACGAATGTGCGACTGCGCCACAGCACGCTCGACAAACCCGGCAACACGGTCGCGATGCTGTGCAGTGATCAACGGCCCCAGTTCAGTCGACGGATCATCCTGCAAGCCGTACTTGATGCTGCTGACCGCCGCGCCGAGCTTCTCGACGAACTTGTCGTAGATGCCCTGTTGCGCATAAATCCTGCACGCGGCGGTGCAATCCTGCCCAGCGTTGTAGAAACCAAACGTGCGAATGCCTTCCACCGCCGCATCGATGTCGGCGTCGTCGAATATGATCACTGGCGCCTTACCGCCCAGTTCCATGTGCATGCGTTTGACGCTGTCGGCAGTGCTGGAAATGATATTGGCACCCGTAGCGATGGAGCCAGTCAGCGAAACCATGCGCACTTTCGGATGCGTAACCAGCGGACTACCAACGGTAGGCCCACGACCAAACACCAGATTGAGTACGCCAGCCGGGAAGATTTCCGACGCCAGTTCGGCCAGACGCAACGCGGTTAGCGGGGTTTGTTCCGAGGGCTTGAGCACCACGGTATTACCGGCGGCCAGCGCCGGAGCGATTTTCCAGGCGACCATCATCAGCGGGTAGTTCCACGGCGCGATGGAAGCGATCACGCCGACCGGGTCGCGGCGGATCATCGAGGTGTGGCCGGGCAGGTATTCGCCACCGGCCGAACCGCTCATGCAACGGCTGGCGCCGGCGAAGAAACGGAACACGTCGGCAATCGCCGGGATCTCGTCGTTGAGCGCGGCGCTGTAGGGTTTGCCGCAGTTGTCGGATTCGAGTTTGGCCAGCTCTTCGCCGTGGGCTTCGATGGCGTCGGCGAGTTTGAGCAGCAGCAGCGAGCGGTCTTTAGGCGCGGTTTGCGACCAGTCGGCGAAAGCGTTGTCGGCGGCGCGTACGGCAGCGTCAACCTGGGCTTCGCTGGCTTCGTTGATTTCTACCAGCACTTCGCCAAGCGAAGGATTGAGCACCGGTTGCGCCGCGCCTTCGCCGTTGACCAGTTGGCCGTTGATCAAGAGTTTGGTTTGCATGTCTGTTGTCCTCTTTATTGTTCTGCCGAAACCGAACCCCTGTAGGAGCTGCCGAAGGCTGCGATCTTTTGATGTTGCTGTTGAAGATCAAGATCAAAAGATCGCAGCCTTCGGCAGCTCCTACATGGGGTTGGGTTTGTGGTTATTCGGTTATTTGCCGCCGCTGCCGGCGACGCTTTCGCCACCACGCGTCAGGTAGTACGCGCCGAGGATCGGCAGCATGGTCACCATCATCACCAGCATCGCGACGACATTGGTCACCGGCACATCCCGAGGGCGACTCAACTGATTGAGCAGCCACAACGGCAGCGTGCGCTCATGCCCGGCGGTGAACGTGGTGACGATGATTTCGTCGAACGACAGCGCAAACGCCAACATGCCGCCGGCCAGCAACGCCGAGCCGAGATTCGGCAGGATGATGAAGCGAAAGGTCTGCCAGCCATCGGCACCGAGATCCATCGAAGCCTCGATCAAACTGTGCGAAGTGCGGCGCAGGCGGGCGATGACGTTGTTGTAGACGATCACCACGCAGAAGGTCGCGTGGCCGACGATGATGGTGAACATCCCCGGCTCGATCCCCAGCGTCTTGAACGTCGCCAGCAGCGCGATCCCGGTGATGATCCCCGGCAGCGCAATCGGCAAGATCAGCATCAGCGAAATGCCCTGCTTGCCGAAGAAGTCACGGCGATACAGCGCTGCCGATGCGAGCGTGCCGAGCACCATCGCAATCAACGTGGCGATCGCTGCGATCTGCAATGAAAGCTTGATCGACTCCAGCACATCCGGCCGCGAAAAAGCCACGCTGAACCAGTGCAACGTGAAGCCTTTCGGCGGAAAGCTGAACGCGGCTTCCTCGGTGTTGAAGGCGTAAAGGAAGATGATCAGGATCGGAAAGTGCAGAAACACCAACCCGCCCCAGGCTGCGATTTTCAGGCCTAGAGAGGCATGCCCTTGTGATGAAGAATCAGAGCGCATCGAAGGCCCCCAGTCGTTTGACGATGGACAGGTAAACCGCGATCAACACAATCGGCACCAGCGTGAACGCCGCCGCCATCGGCATATTGCCAATCGCACCTTGCTGCGCGTAGACCATGCTGCCGACGAAGTACCCCGGCGGCCCGACCAGTTGCGGCACGATGAAGTCGCCCAAGGTCAGCGAAAACGTGAAGATCGAACCCGCGGCAATGCCCGGAATCGACAGCGGCAAAATCACCTGCATAAAGGTCTGACGCGGCTTCGCACCAAGGTCAGCGGAGGCCTGCAGCAGCGACGGCGGCAGACGTTCCAGCGACGCCTGAATCGGCAAGATCATGAACGGCAGCCAGATATAAACAAACACCATGAATCGCCCCAGATGCGAGGTCGACAAGGTGCTGCCGCCCACCCCGGGAATCCCCAGAATGAACTGCAATACCGGCTCCAATCCCAAGTGCTGCACAAACCACTGCGCCACGCCGCCCTTGGCCAACAGCAACGTCCACGCATACGCCTTGACGATGTAACTGGCCCACATCGGCATCATCACTGCGATGTAGAAAAACGCCTTGGTTTTGCCGGTGGTGTAGCGCGCCATGTAGTAGGCAATCGGGAACGCGACGATGGCGCTGGCGATCGACACGACGATGGCCATGCTCAGCGTGCGCAGGATGATGTCGAAGTTCGACGGCTGAAACAGCGCGGCGAAATTCGCCAGGGTCAGGTCAGGGGTGACCGCCATGGTGAAGTCGTCAAATGTGTAGAAACCCTGCCACAACAGCACCAGCAGCGAGCCAAGATAGATCGCGCCAAACCACAGCAGCGGCGGCACCAGCAGCATCGATAGATACAGGTTCGGCTTGCGGTAGAGCAGGTTGGAAAACCTGCGCAACGGCGGCGATGAGGTCATCGCGAGTGTGCTCATGTCACACCCCGCTCGTCACGGTGTCGTGCAGCGGGATCATCGCTTCCCGCGCCCAACGTGCGCTCAGGCGCTGGCCGGTCTGGTGTTGTGCGCTGCTGTCGATCCACTGATTGTTGGCGTGGCTGATACTCAGGGTCTGGCCGTTTTCCAGCTTCAATTCATAACGGGTGGCGCTGCCCTGGTATTGGATGTCGTGGAGCAGACCGCTGACTTCGATTTCGTGACTTGCGAGTGGGCCTTCGGCGAAACGCACGTGTTCGGGGCGGATCGAAAATGGCTGCGGATGACCGCTGATTTCACGCGCCAGATCGCCGCGAATCACGTTCGAGGTGCCGACGAATTCAGCCACGAATGTAGTGGTCGGTTTCATGTATAGATTGCGCGGCGTGTCGACCTGTTCGATGCGTCCCTTGTTGAACACGGCGACGCGGTCGGACATCGACAGCGCTTCGGTTTGATCGTGGGTGACGAAGATGAAAGTGATGCCGAGTTGGCGTTGCAGCTTCTTCAGTTCGCTCTGCATTTGCTCGCGCAGTTTCAGATCGAGCGCACCCAAAGGCTCATCAAGCAACAGCACGCGCGGGCGATTGACCAAGGCGCGGGCGAGGGCGACGCGCTGGCGCTGACCGCCGGATAACTGCACCGGTTTGCGCGCGCCATAACCGCCGAGGGCGACCATGTCCAAGGCTTCTTCGGCGCGTTTGTGCCGTTCGGTTTTGCCGACGCCTTTGACCTTCAAACCGTAAGCGACGTTGTCGAGCACGTTCATGTGCGGGAACAGCGCGTAATCCTGAAACACCGTGTTGACGTCGCGTTGATACGGCGGCAGACCGGCCGCTTCAGCACCGTGAATGCGGATCGAGCCGGCGCTCGGTTGTTCGAACCCGGCGATCAGGCGCAGGCAGGTGGTTTTGCCCGAGCCGGAAGGGCCGAGCATGGAAAAGAACTCGCCGTCCTCGATATCGATGGAAACCCGGTCAACGGCTTTCACTTCGCCGAACTGCCGGGAAACGTTGGTGAACTGGACTGCAAGCGTCATGGTGCGGTGCTCCGGTAAAGCGGGCTTTCAAAAAAGTCGTTTGTGCGTCGAAAAGATCGCAGCCTGCGGCAGCTCCTACAGGAGAGGAGAGCGGTGCCATTGATCGTTCCCGCGCTCCGCGTGGGAATGCAGCCTGTGACGCTCCGCGTCATTTCATGCGAATGGACGCGGAGCGTCCGGTGATGCGTTCCCACGCAGAGCGTGGGAACGATCGGCATCGAGTGAAGGCTAACGGCCGCCCATGATCGCGATGTAGTCCTGCGTCCAGCGGCTATACGGCACAAATTTGCCACCTTCAGCCTGCGGGGTTTTCCAGAAGGCGATCTTGTCGAACTGGTCGAAACCGTTGGTCTTGCAACCTTCAGCGCCAAGCAATTCGCTCTCCTTGCACGCCGCCGGAACGGCTGGCAACGAACCAAACCACGCCGCCACATCGCCCTGGACTTTCGGTTTCAGCGACCAGTCCATCCACTTGTACGCACAGTTCGGGTGCTTGGCCTCGGCGTGCAACATGGTGGTATCAGCCCAACCCGTGGCGCCTTCTTTCGGAATGGTCGAAGCAATCGGCTGCTTCTCGTTCATCAAACCGTTGACCTGATACGGCCACGCGCTCGACGCCACCACGCCTTCGTTTTTGAAGTCGCTCATCTGCACCGTGGTGTCATGCCAGTAGCGGTGGATCAGCGGCTGCTGCGCGCGCAACAGATCGAGCACGGCTTTGTACTGGTCTTCGGTGAGTTGGTACGGGTCTTTGATGCCCAGTTCAGGCTTGGTCGACTTCAGATACAGCGCCGCGTCGGCGATGTAGATCGGGCCGTCATACGCCTGCACGCGGCCCTTGTTCGGCTTGCCGTCGGGAAGATCCTGTGCGGCGAACACCACGTTCCAACTGGTCGGCGCGGTTTTGAACACGTTGGTGTTGTACATCAACACGTTCGGGCCCCACTGGTACGGGGTGCCGTAAGTCTGCTGGTTGACCACATACCACGGCGCGTCTTTGAGGCGCGGGTCGAGGGTGTTCCAGTTCGGGATCAACGCGGTGTTGATCGGTTGCACACGCTTGCCGACGATCAATCGCAACGAGGCATCGCCCGACGCGGTGACCAGGTCGTAACCGCCCTTGGCCATCAGGCTGACCATTTCGTCAGAGGTGGCCGCCGTCTTCACGTTGACCTTGCAGCCGGTTTCCTGCTCGAAACCGGTCACCCAGTCATAGGCTTTATCGCTCTCGCCACGTTCGATGTAACCCGGCCACGCAACGATATCCAGCTGACCTTCGCCAGCACCGACAGCCTTAAGCGGCTCGGCAGCTTGCAGGCTGGCGCTGGCCAGCAGGGCCGTGGTGATTGCACTGAGCAGTGCGGTCTTGTGCACGAACATGGTTGAACCCTCTTCTTTAAATTATGGTCGGGGCAGTTGTGAACGCGGTGAAGCATGCCGTTGGCGGCTTGTTATTAGCGTAGTCAGAGATGCTGGCCGTGGCGGGCCATGATGTGCCGCACCACGCTGTAGTCCTGCAGCGAATCGCTGGATAAGTCTTTGCCGTAACCGGAGCGTTTGAGCCCACCGTGGGGCATTTCGCTGACCAGCATGAAATGGCTGTTGATCCACGTGCAGCCGTATTGCAGGCGCGCGGCAACCTGCATTGCCTTGTCCAGATTCTGCGTCCACACCGACGAGGCGAGGCCGTACTCGGAATCGTTGGCCCAGTCGACGGCCTGCGCGAGTTCGTCGAAGCGAGTCACGGTGACCACCGGGCCGAACACTTCGCGCTGGACGATTTCATCAGTCTGTTTGCAACCGGCGAGCAGGGTCGGTTGATAGTAGAAACCGGCGCCGGAATGCACCGCCGCACCGGTCACGCGTTCGATGTGCGGCTGACCGAGGGCGCGCTCGACGAAACTGGCGACGCGGTCGCGCTGGCGGGTGCTGATCAGCGGGCCGATCTCGTTGTCGGCATCACGTTTGCCGGCGAAACGCAGGCTGCTGACGGCGGCGCCGAGCTCTGCGACCAATTTGTCGTGGATCCCGGCCTGCGCGTAAATCCGGCAGGCGGCGGTGCAGTCCTGGCCGGCGTTGTAGTAGCCATAAGTGCGCACGCCTTCGACCACTGCCTCGATGTCGGCGTCGTTGCAGACGATCACCGGGGCTTTGCCACCGAGTTCGAGGTGCGTGCGCTTCAGGGTTTTCGCGGCGGCCTGGAGGATTTTCTGTCCGGTGACGATATCGCCGGTCAGCGAGACCATGCGCACTTTCGCATGGCCGACCAAATGGCTGCCGACGCCTTCGCCGCCACCGCAGATGATGTTGATCACCCCGCGCGGGAGGATTTCGGCCAGCGCTGGCGCCAGAGCGAGGATCGACAGCGGCGTGTGTTCGGACGGTTTGAACACCAGCGTGTTGCCGGCGGCGAGGGCCGGGGCGATCTTCCACGCGGCCATCATGATCGGGTAATTCCATGGCGCAATCGAGGCGACCACGCCAATCGGATCGCGACGGACCATGCTGGTGTAGCCCGGCAGGTATTCACCGCTGAGCTGACCGGTCTGGCAACGCACGGCGCCGGCGAAGAAACGGAACACATCGACGGTCGCCGTCAAATCGTCCTGACGCGCCAGGTGCAATGGCTTGCCGCAGTTCAGCGATTCGAGGCGGGCGAGGTGATCGGCGTGTTTTTCGACGGCGTTGGCGATGTCCAGCAACAGGTTTGAACGTTGCTGCGGCGTGGTGCGCGACCACTCGGCAAAGGCGCGGTGGGCGGCGAGGATCGCGGCTTCGACCTGCTCGGTGCTGGCCTCGGCGATGTGCGTGAGAGTTTCGCCGGTGGCCGGGTTGAGAATCGGCTCGACGAAACCTTCCCCGGCGACCAATTCGCCGTCGATCAACAACGCGGTACACATCGGGGTCTGCGCGCCAGCCATTTTCCGCGTTCTCTTTTCTTGTGTGGCCATTGTTGCTCCCTGATATCGGGAGCCGACCGTCTTATAGATGCAGCAAGACTAGTGCGCGGCTCCGAGGTCGACAAATTCTAAATACTGAAGGCAGCATTCGATTAAATAGATGGCTTGCGGCCGCCGTGGGGTTGCTCGCGGGCGACGGTCAGGAAAGGGTCGACGAGAGCGGGGCGCGCGGTGCCTCGGCGCCAGGCCAGGCCGACGTCGAGGGTTTGGTTGAGGTCGGCGATGGGCCGCGCTTCGATGATGTCGCCCTCCAGTGACCATGGGCGATAAGTCATGTCTGGCTGGATCGATACGCCCAAACCGGCGGCGACGAGGCTTCGCACGGCTTCCGTCGAGGCGGTTCTCAAGGTGATTTTTGGCTGCAGGCCGGCGCCGCGCCACAATCGTTGGGCGTTGCGATCCATCTCATCGACGTTTAGCTGAATCAACGGCTCGCGGGCGACATCGGCGAGATTGATGCTGTCGTGTTCCAGCAGTGGATGCTGGGCCGGCAGCCACAGACGATGGGGGGAATGAGTCAGTACCTCGGTCTGCAAGGCGTGGCGATCTTCGAGGTTGGAAAGAATCAAAACGCCAACGTCGATCTCGCCGCTGACCAGCAGATGCTCGATGTACGGCCGCTCGTCTTCCATCACGCGAATCTCGACGTTGGGATAAGCACGTTGAAAACGGGTGAGCAGATCCGCCAGGTAATAACCGGCGACGAGACTGGTCACACCGACGATCAACTGCCCGGCGACCTGATCGGTGCTCTGTTGCAGGCTGCGTTTGGCGTTGTCCACCGTTGCGAGAATCAGGTGCGCCTGGCGTAGGAACTGATGACCTTGGTGCGTAAGAGTCATGCCTTTGGCGTGACGGCTGAACAGGCTGACGCCAATTTCCTCTTCCAGTTGCTGGATCGCCAAGGTCAGGGTCGATTGGGAAATGAATGCGGTTTGCGCGGCGGCGGAGATCGAGCCGGTCTCGGCCACAGCGATGAAGTGACGGATCTGACGCAGGGTCATCATGACGAGGCTACCCAGTGGGCGGTTTTTATAGATTGGCCTGAGTGTATATCTATTTTTTAGAGGGTATGGCTTGCGAATTCCTTTGTGGCGAGGGAGCTTGCTCCCGTTCGGCTGCGAAGCAGTCGCAAAACCGGCAATCCGGGTATGTCTGAAAGAATGCATTGGGTGCCGCTTCGCAGCCCAGCGGGAGCAAGCTCCCTCGCCACAGGGGTATCAGGCAACATCTGGAAGCACACTTGCCAGCCGGAAAAGGGCACTTTCGAACTAGGCTGGAGGCCTTATAGATCCGGTTAACCCCTGTTTGGAGGCGGAACATGAACACCCGTGGATTACTCGATCAACTATTAAAGTCCGGTCAGGATCTGTTGCAGAACAAGTCGGGCGGGTCGCAGAACAAATCGGCCGGCGGTGCCTTGGGTGGTTTGCTTGGCGGCGCTTCAGGCTCTGGCGGTCTCGGCAGTCTGCTCTCAGGCGCAGGCGGCGGGGCACTGGCGGCAGGCGCAATGGGCCTGCTGCTCGGCAACAAGAAAGTGCGCAAGGTCGGCGGTAAAGTAGCGATCTACGGCGGCCTCGCTGCACTGGGCGTGCTGGCCTACAAAGCCTACGGCAACTACAACGCGCAGAAAGGCTCCGCCCCACAACGCGAACCGCAAACGCTGGATCGCCTGCCACCGGCACAAGCCGAGCAACACAGTCAGGCGATTCTCAAAGCGCTGGTCGCTGCCGCCAAAGCCGACGGCCACATCGACGACCGCGAGCGGCAATTGATAGAGGGTGAATTCACCAAACTCGACAACGATCAGGAACTGCAACACTGGCTGCACGCCGAACTCAACAAACCCCTCGACCCTGCCGACGTTGCACGTGCGGCGAGTACGCCGGAGATGGCGGCTGAGATGTACATCGCCAGTGTGATGCTGGTGGATGAGGAGAGTTTTATGGAGAAGAGCTATCTGGATGAACTGGCGCGGCAGTTGAAGCTGGAGCCGGGGTTGAAGGTGGAGTTGGAGAAGCAGGTGCGGTTGGCAGCTGTTTAAAGGGTAGAAAAGAAAAAATCGCAGTTTTGGGCTGCGATTTTTTCTTTACAAGCATCTGTTAGAAATATGTCTCTTTAAGATGCTCGCCTTCTTATGAATTATTTTCTGTATTCGGCTCAGGATTTGAGCGCTTGAGTTTAAAATGATTGAGAAAAGTTCCTCCCTTTTCAAGAGTTGAGCGAATTTCGGCGCTTTTGTTCAGACATGCTAGCTGTTGTAACGGATTCTTTTTTTTAGGTTGGTACACAAATCCGTCCTTGTAATCGTGAATATCCATACTTGCCATGTTTTTATGTGTGTATCAAGGCGATAGAGTAGATGAGTTTGTCTTTTCTGGGGGGTATCTCTCTTTTGTGGTAGTCAGAAAATTCACTGTTGCTTTAGCTTGAAAGAGGGGCTTCGATTTTAATGTGTTTGGCAAGTTTTGGATTCGCGCAATGCTGAGAAAAGTGCTAGCCGAATTGCTCCCGTCTTTACGTTAGTCTCATGATCCGCAGTGTTAATGTTTTTCGGTACTTTCTGAAATCGAAAAGGAATAGATTTTTTCTGATCCTTGTAAAAGCCATTTATAACTAATTCTTCACCGGGGAGTATCAGGTAGCCGGAGTTGGCATCGTTTCCCTTCCCTTCAGATATGACGTCATTGCCATCCACAGTTGTCACGAGTTCGTAAGATGCGGTGCTCATATTGCTGATCACTAACTCATACTTGTCTCCGGCCTTGCCAAGCGCAGTCGGATTATCAAAATCAAGATCGACATCTACGCTAAGCTCATAACCAGCCTCATGACGTACACTCAGTTGGACATTCTCAGCAAGGGGTAGATATACAAAACCTAAGCTTACCGAAGAGGCTGATTCATTGATGTAACGCAATACATTGACTGTGCTCGGAGTGTCAGGAGTCGCGCGTTCAAATCTTTTGTAATCTACTTCCGTCGCCTGTATACGCTCGTTTCCACTACTGTCGATGAGGTGCAAACTGGTGATCATGCTAGGCGTAGGTAGCAATGACCCGCTGCAAGCTGTCAGGCCGATAATACCGGTGATTAATGAGAGACGTCTAAGTAAAGTCATTGTGCATAGCTCGAATATTGTGCAGGTGGTTTTCCCAAAAGCTTCCACCGAAAAGACAGCGGAAAATCTACGACGAGTTGGCGCTACGAATCATGCGGTGCTCATCGGTACGTTTACCTTGGCTTTGATAATAGGCACATCTGGCGATAAGTATGGCTTTATGAAGTTGGCTGCGATCTCTTTTTGTTTTAGCTTGCAGAATATGTTGATACTGTAACTTATGGCCTTTCCAAGGCGCTGGTTGAAATGAGTGAATTTCAAGTCGACTACCTCTCGATTCGTTGCAATGGCCAGTTGAGTTAAATCTTCCTATTCGTATATAAGATGATGGTATTGAGTGTGCATTTCTTCATGGATGAAACCCTGCACACTTGCATGCTTCGATAAAAGTAGCTCCTTTTTTATTCATTGCTTCTTTTATAACCCCGTTGGCTTTTACTAAAGCTGGACTTGGTTTAGCCCAATGGTCTTCAGGCAGTGGATTTGACCAAGTTGTTACCTTCTCCGGTAAAGCAGGGCGTCCTGCGCGGTGGGCCCATTCAGCCAGCATATATGGCATTTTCCAAAAACTTAGGACTCGCCACATATACCAGCGGCGTAGTGGCCAAGGTGTGCGCTTAGGGTAGCCGTAATGTTCACGTTCTTTATCTGAGAGGTCCGCGCCTTCATCTTTCATATTACACATCCACCGAGCGTCATCACGTTCGACTTCAAATGTATGTAGCCCTTCGTAGGGTTTTAGTCGACTTTCAGTAGGGGGTAGCCCCAAAGCCGCCAGCATTGGGTTCGGTGTATCTACGAGTACGCCGTCCTCCATGTAATTGCGAATTGATGTCCACATCCCTAATGCATGAGCATCAATGGGTTGCGATATAAGAATAAATTTCACGTCATCATGCTCTTTATCCTCCAGACCTATACCGAATGTGTACTGACGAGTTGCTCCATAAGTAGTTATACCTTGTGTGTTGGCGATCCACGTTACAATGTCCTCCCAATGGACTATTAATACTTGATTGGTTTTACTTTCTACGTAACAAACCTCTCGACGCTGCCGGTTGAAGCGAAGCGTTTTTTTTGGGGGGGAGAGTAGTAAATCAGAAAACATACCGTATAGATAAGCACCTATAGGAATGATGAACAATAGTGAGACGCTAGTTGTTGCCTTCAGGAAAGTATGCAAGTCACCTACCGGGTCAGGAAAATTTTCAGGGTAGAAAAGTACGCCAGCAAGGATAGCAAGGCTTGGCATTATAAAAGCCGTAAATAAGGCCATCCAAATGGCTGCGGCAAGTATTTTCCCTTGTTCCACCATTCCCCAGTTATTTCCACCTACTTCAATGAAGGTGTCGTTAATTTCGGAAAAGTTTCGGCTGGAGCCCGCTACTTGACCACTGTAAACAGGTAGTGGAGCTAGAAATAAAGTCTCGTTAAAACCTTTAGTTCGAATTTCTCCGGCGCAAGGACGCTTGCTTTTTTAGTCCGGTGCAGGCTCGGCCTTTGAGGCTTTTTTGTTGGTCTTAAATAGATTCCTAAACATCGATAACCGCCAACTCTTCTTTTTTGATGATTTTGAAGGACCCTTTTCCTGTTCCGAACGGCATGGTTTCCACTGCGGTAAGTTTGAAATTGCCCTTAGTAGGGATACGTGCCCCATGATTTGTAATTATTTGCAAGTCCTTTAGGATGAAAATAGTTCGATGAATTAAATCGCGCTCTGCTTCGAGTTGATAACCAATGTCGAAGACTAACGCGAAATCTGATGTTTGCAACGAGTCACTTATGGGTAGCTTGAGGGTCAGTGCTTGCTGATCCTTGCTGACAATTATAAATCTTGTCGCCCAAATGGAAGTGCTCTTTCTCCAGCGCAGTGGTGGGAGGTTAGGATTGTACTCTCCTTGCATAGGGGCATCGCGTTGCTGTTGGTAAGCAAGAAGTTGCAATTTGCGCTCGTCGATCTCTTGCGTGCTTAAGCCCGGGAGAGTGAGTATTAAATATGTCTGTTTAGTATCGTGAACTAGTTCGCAGGTTGGTTTTTGAACAACTTTTGCTAGCTCGTTCCATTCATCTTGAACGCTACGTTGCTTTGTCTGGTGTCCCCATGCACTGGGCTGCATCCACTTCTGAAGCTCATCTAAGTTAAAGTAATTGTAAAGTCCCTCGCCTAACAGCTGCAGAGCGGTACCAATCAGCCCAATTAAATTAGCGCGGGCGCCGAATGACACGAGCTTCGGGCTCGCTTGTGCCCAAGCAAATGCACGCATTTCAGTCGATGTTGTCATTACAGTTTTGATGATAGAACCCGTATGTTTTGCCCCCCAAGTACTTGAGCCTATCAATATTGCATCGCCACTAATTTGTATTGTTGACGCTCCGAGATCTTTAGAATCTCCTTCAGCAAACGCTTTTGTCCATTGCAGTGAGTGTTTGCGTAAATCTAGTGACGCGGACAATACACTAAAGCCAAAAGCTCCTATGCCCGCGATTCCTGTCCAGCGACCCAGGCGAGTCATGGTATTCAGCTTACCCGCTGTGCTAGCCATTTCTTCAATATCAGCTTGTAAGATCGTCACAGATAGGCCTTGCGCTGTGGCAAATCCTGCACCGGCCATACCGACAACTGCTTCAGTAAATGCCAAAACATCGTTTGTAGACAATGAGCCTTTGTCCTTTTTTAGGAGGTTGCTCACGGCATCAATAAATTTCTGTCCTTGAATAATAAACAGCCCGAAGGCCAGCAGGTCTCCCTTCGATTTCAGAACACCACTGAGAGGTTTTCTAAAGGTTCCCGTCGCGCGAAAATCCCTGACAGTCCTATCCACTTCCATACGCAATTGCGGATCTAGTCCATCGACTACCGTGCCAATTTGAGCGGGACTATTACTACCGACAGATAATGCGTCAGTTAATTTCTCTTCCAGCGGGACCAATTGCAGTTTTAGTTGATCAATTCGCTGCTGGTAAACAGCCTCGCTCCCTGGCTGCGCAACGCCAGAAGATTGCCGTATCAATTCACGATTACGCAGTTTATATGTCGCACTCAACTGGCTGCGTAGGTGTAACGACTTTTCACTTTCTTGATTATAAGCGGCGATCTCAGTAGCGGTCGCAGCCCGTAAAGTCAGGCCATTAGTGGAAAATTCACGTAGTAGTTGAAGTCGGACCGGATTGCCAATGTCCTGTCAAGTTCTATCTGCGACTCTTTTGGTTTGTTGTTTGATCCGGGTTTTATGCTGCTACCATGGCCAGCGCTCAACACGATACTCTACAGATTCTGGAAGTAATTCGTGCAATATTTTCAAACAGTCATGAAGTATTTCCTTATTCGGTAAGCGCATATTGAATCCAAATAATGGGTTGCTAGTGCATGTCGCGATTACCATCAATCTGTCCTGATCTATAATAATCAAGTCGTAATTGCTCCATGTTACCGAATTGTTTTTTACTTCGTTCTTCCAATTTATAAAAAATCTGGCTGAGCCTAAAGCCATAGCAATCGGCCCAATCATGAATGCAAGAGATCCTGTGAACACCGCAACAGAAATAAAGAGTATTACGATGGCAATGGCTGAAGATTTGAACATGGGCGTTGCAAACTTCGGAAAGTATAAATATTTCTCAACTTCTGCGCCGTTTTTGGTGATTCGATAATTAAATACGGTTTTTTGGCGTGTCATCATTAGGAATGTAAAAAAAAGGCCATAAGCGATGCCGCAAATTGCTAACCAAATATCTAGATTTTCATGGATGTTATCCCACATATACCAAGTAATACCCAAGCAAATTAGTGTGGGTGTTAGCAGCATGACCACAGGGCCGAGATTTATGTCCCTTAATGGTTGCTCTAAAGAGCGAGTTGTCCACGCCAATAGTTCCTCGCTAGAGGGCTGAGGGGGAGGGCTGTCGCTTTCTAAGTTGGAGTCGTCTGTAGTGTTGGTCGGTATTCTTTTGATATCGTTCATGTTATGTCTCTTTAATCTAGAACAAGAACAAGCGACTCATTCCGGCTTGCCGATTTAACTTGCAGGTTTTTTTTGCTCAGACCGTCTGCCTCTGTTGAACCATCCGTGCTTATCTCGACTTGATAAAGGTAACCACGATCGTCGCTATCACCGCTGATAATAAGGGGGGGATACCATATTTGGAACTCTAAATAGTCTGTATTTTCTCCAAGTGGTACCCACGCCTGCCAGATAAAGTCCTTTCCTGGATCTACTTTTTCGCTGTCAAACTTCTCTGCGACCTGCGAGGGGCTGCTGTTTCCAATTTTTTCGAAGTGATCATCTCCCAAGAGCACCCCTTTATCCAAGAAAGGATCTTGTACAGGATCGTCTGTTCTAGTGACGGGTAATATATTCAGCCTGCTTTTACTACCAGTAATATTGAACTCGACAGTTTTACCTCTCAGTGCGCTAGGGAGTCGCCACTGTACCCAGGCGCCAGTTTGGAACGGTACCATCCGACTTCCTATCTTCGGAACGTATTCTCTTCTGTACTCTATTGTGCTTTGCACGTGAATTTGAGGACTAAGCTGGATTTCTAACAATGAGCGGTGCTCTTCGGCCTGTTCGGCAGGACTTCCCAGAGCGCTATTACTTCGGGTTTTTGCCCAACTACATTTGCTCAGCCAGATTCCAATTGCATCATTTTTAAAATAATTCAGGGCTACAGTAGCTAATAGATATATTGTCCCCATCACGAGCATTCCAAATGCAAACCATGCCCCCATTACGACGACTGTCCAAGAACGAAATAAAGTAACGGCGATGAGTTGCAATGCGCCACCTACACCCATGCCTGCTACAGCAAGCCCTTTAGCCCAGAGAGCTGCTTTTTCGGCAGAGGAATTGGCGGTCGCGTAGTCATCTTTTATGTCCCATAGCTCTAGTGCTGTGGAAAATATAGCAAGTCCGCCCATCGCTGCGAGCCTTCTACTGAAACTTCGTATGGCATTTCCCCACAGTTGTGTTTCGCCCTGCGTAGAGCTCCAGAACGCAGCTGATTGCTCCATTATTCCTGTTGAACTGCCATTGATAGAAGTGGAGAGACCTTTCAAACTACTCCACTTGCTCTCTACAAAAACAGCCGCAATGAGGTTGGCGCTGTAACCTGCACTGTAAGTTGTTTTTATGAGGTCAGTTCTGTCGATGACTCCATCTTTTGCTGCTTGATGATAGGTATTGGCAGTGTTGATGATGTTTAAAATTATTACGCCCCAAGTGATGGAAGCAGAATTCACGCCGCCTCGCTGGGCTATCGATTTTGCTTTTGAAGCCCATGCTGTTGTTGCGTTCGCTTTTGATATAGCGAATTTCCGAATATCGTCCCGTAAAAGTTCGGCATATTTGTTGTTTTGGAAGTCTAATATTACAGGCTTTTTCAGTTCGTGTAAGTTTATGCTTGCTTCCAGTGCCTTGATCTTTCTGCCCTGGCCACGTCGGCCCCCATTTCTTTTTGAAATCTTCCATTGCTTTCTTGAGTCGTCTAACTCTTTTGTCAAATTGCGTTTTTCAGATTTCCAAATATCTATTTTTTCTTTTATCTGCGCATCTACTACAATTCGCTCAGGAGAGTTTGTTAATACCTGCCCGATTAGCATGTTGCGCAAAAGTGCAGCGAGGTTTTGCGTCTTTCCTGAAGCCAATCGACTGTCCGATGGCAGCAACGAAAGTATAATTGCGTTTGCGGTTTTCTTGCCCTTGTCTATTGATAAAGTGCGGATATTCTCATAAGTATCTTGAATCGACTTTTCTAGCTCTTTCAGCCAAGGCTGGTGTGAGAATTCTTCGTGATTGACAAGGCTGTTTATTTCTCCTGCACGTGTGGCAAGATTTGTATAGTCGCCGATTCCGTCCAGAAGTTTATTAGATGGTTCGCCAAAGGCGGCCTTTAGTTGCTCTGAAAATCCAAATCTTACGGATCCAAACAAGGAGGTGCTTGTAACTTCCTCTTTTGCTAGCCATTTGCTTGAACTATCGTTCTGGCAGTAGATTCCTAATAAGTTTGCAAATGTATTTTGCAAGTCAAGCAACTGTCCCTCGTTGGCGGTATCACAGAATAGTTTTTCTGGATCGACGCCCATGTGTTTTGCCCAAGTCTCGAAGTCGGCCTGAGTCTCGATTGTTTGTTGCAGTAATATTTCCCCTGCCTTTGCGTGGTTTTGAAGGTAAGCATGCGCACCATCCAAGTCTACGTGTCTACGCCATTTTTCACGTGATTTCCACGCTACGTAGTCCGCCTCTGATAAAGTTATGGAGTATTTACTCTCCAAAGCTTTTCGCATTTGAATAGCTTTGAATCTTTGACTAGGAACGATCAATGGCGCGGACCCGCTAGCACTTTCTGCGATAGCTAAGTCTTCTTCGGTTTCTCTCTGAGTATAATAGCTGTCCAATTCGCGCTGGTATTGTCGAGTCTTTCCTATATCGTCCTTTATTTCCGATGGCATTTTTTCTTTCGCGAGCGACGACCCGCAGAGCGCTTCGACAGTCTGTGCTACTTTTATTCTGTGTTCGTGCTGCTCTTGCCAACGTTGATAGGCGGCGTGATCGGCTGCTAATTGCATACCTAGATCATTTAAAATGTACAAAGGGGCATCTAATGCAATTATTAACGCGCTATCTTTATCTGGCACCTCTCCGGCCCAAAACACATCTGCCGCCAGCGAGTTGAATACAGGTTCTCCGATTGAACCTGCAGATGCTGTAGGTGGGATCGCTGAGTCGGCTAGACGCTTATCTAATTGCACAGCGTCTTTGTCGACGTCTGCTGCCGCATCAGCAATTGATGACAACGGAAGTGTGTCTTTAGCAGATTGAGTGATGCAGTATTTAGGAAGATTGAGGACTTTCATCCACTCTTTACGGCTGCGGGGATTTGAACGAACGTGTTCACAGATTCGCCATGTCCATTGATTTGGCGAGTAAGCAATGTGTAGGGTGTTTTTACGAGGGTAAAGAAGGTGGTTTTTGCATTCTCCTGATTCCGATCGCTCGTCCTTTCCGATGTCGGCATCCGTCCATTTTATTCGAGTCAGTTGTCCTGTACTCGTTGAGTAGCTGTACTCGTGCAATGTTTTTTCCGTCTCGTCGTAGACGTAGACATAACCCTTGTACAACTGACGCAGGGTATAGCTTCGCGTCTTCAAAACGGGCAAAGATGTCCACTTGCCTGATTTTAGGAGCGGCTTTAGCTTTTTCGGATCTTCATCATATCGAGAGCGATCCAGCGCATAGCGCATCGGAACAATGGCAACATCGGGGCCGGTCAGGGGGCAGCCGCCGGTGGCTTTTGCTGTGGTGGTGGGGAAACAGGCGTTGCGCTGTTGTTGGAGTGTTCCGCTCTTGTCAGCCATTTGCAGTGTCCTTTGCTTCCAGCGCTTGCTGGCGATAATCATCCAGTGCTTCGATACGCAGTTCGGGTGCCAAACGCCCTTTGTCGGGGTTTTGGCTCAGCCACTCTTGATAGGGGCTGTCAGGGCGAGTGGCGAAGTCTCTTCCCCAGTCGACGCAAGTTTCTGCCCATGTTACCAGTCCTCGCTCGCTGACCAGTCCCCAGGCGTTTCCGCTGTCTAAAACATGTTCAAGCCACCACTCAGTTTGTTCGCTGTTCAGCAGTGAAAATGTTTGAGCGTCGCGGGTGTTCAGCCAGGCGTATAGGCGTTCTTTGAACTGCCATCGATAAGCGAGTTCCAGAGCCGCAATTTGTTGCTCGCCGAGCAGGGCAAAGTTTTTGTCACGAGGGTCCTTTGACTGGGGTCTCGCGAACGGTGTAATCGGTGTATCGCTCGCGGACCGCCAGGTGTGGACCGGCGTCTTGATCCAAATTGTCTCTATAGGTCCCAGCACGTGACTGAGATGCTCCGGCCCGTAGCTGGTAAGCCAATGATGCATGACGAGAGGGTCGGCGAAACGCAGAAGACCATTGCTGCCGTTTAAATCCGGCGGGCAGATAAAATGTCGCAAATGATCAGCTACTTCACTGAGTGACGCGCGGCTGAACAGCGGACACGAATCGGCTTGGGTCAGTTGGTTTTGCTGCCAGTCTTTGAGAACGGAAGAGTTGCCTTGTGGTTTGACCAGTATCGGCCCCAAATCCTTCAACTCTGCCCATCGTGTTCCCAAGTACAACGGTTCGATCTCCAGCGGTTCGCCGAGCTGATACAGACTTGGGATCGCATCAGGACGCAGGACCCCGTCGATCAGCAAAAAGTTGGCGTTCGACGGGTAGCTCATTTGGCGGCGTCCTTCGCGGCTTGCGCGGCAGCTTTCTCGCAAATTTCACAGCGTGGTGTACGGCGCATCAACGCCTGCCGCTGCGCCGGCACCAGCAACTGCCCAGCCTTATCCGCATCCGCCTGCTTCAACGGCCCCGGCAACAACGGCGCCGCCCCCGTGCCGCTGCCCGGCCCACCACCAGAGTTGATGTTGATCACCGGCCCACTCAGGGTCACCCCACCCGCATCAATCTTGATAAAACTCCCGCCACCAATCAGCGTCAGCTCCGCACCAGCCTCCATCACCACTTTCATGCCGCTGCTCAGGTGAATTTCCTGCCCCGCATCCATGAACTGCCCAGTACCAATCTTGACGTGCTGATTCACCCCAACCGTCAGGTGATCATTGGCCTGCGCCTCAACCTTGCGGTCTTCATAAACCGTGTGATGTTCTTCAGCCTTGAACTCGCTGTAGCTGTTCTTCTCAACCGTATCGTGACGCTCATTGCCGACCCGAATTTTCTGGTCGTGCTCGATGTTTTCATCCCAATCGCGCTGGGCGTGCAGGTAAATCTGCTCCTGACCTTTCTTGTCCTCGATGCGCAGTTCGTTGT
>NZ_AKJD01000075.1 GCF_000282515.1 Pseudomonas sp. GM80 | reverse complement strand
GCCGAAGGCTGCGATCTTTCAAACCGTCAACGCCGACGAAAAAGCGGACGCGGCTCGATCACCGAACGCCCATACAACACGCTCATGCCAGCCAATCCTTTCAGCGCATCCTCAGCCGATTTGTCCTCATGCACCGCAAAACTGTCAAACCCGCACTGGCGCATATGGCTGAGCTGATCACGCAGCACATCACCAATCGCGCGCAACTCCCCGGCCCACCCGAACCGACTGCGCAACAGATACGCCTGACTGTAGGCGCGGCCATCGCGAAAACTCGGGAAGTCGAGTGCGATCAACGGCAGTGATGCGAGCCACGGCACCAGGCTTTCCACCTCATCGTCCGGGCCGAGCCACACGGCGTGGGTCGAGGGTGACTCCAGCCAGTGTGCCAGCGGCAACATCAGCAAACCACCCGGCCTCGGCGTCGAGGGCTCACGTATGAGCGTCCACGGATCGTCCGTCACGATCCGCGCCACGCCCTGCTCCAGCCGCAACAGATTGTTCATGCTGTCGCCTCCAGCGTCTTCGGATAGACCCGCTCCTTGAATGGTTCCAGGCCGATCCGCGCAACGGTGTCGACGAACAATTCCTCGTGCTCGCGATAGCGGACAAACGTGCCGATGATCCGCTCGATCACCTGCGGCACTTCAGCGGCGCTGAACGACGGGCCGATGACTTTGCCCAACGCACTGTTTTTGCCTTGGGCGCCGCCGAGGGTGATCTGGTACCACTCACTGCCGTTTTTATCGACACCGAGAATGCCGATGTTGCCGATGTGGTGATGGCCGCAGGCGTTCATGCAGCCGGAGATGTTCAGGCTGATATCACCCAGATCGTGCAGGTAATCGAGGTTGTCGAAACGCGCCTGAATCGCCTGGGCGATCGGAATCGACTTGGCATTGGCCAGCGCGCAGAAATCGCCACCGGGGCAAGCAATGATGTCGGTGAGCAAGCCGACGTTGGCGCTGCCCAGATCGTGTTTGCACGCCAGTTGCCACAGCGCAAACAGCTCGGATTTGGGCACATCCGGCAGGACAATGTTCTGCTCATGAGCAATGCGGATCTCGCCAAAACCAAAGCGCTGCGACCAGTCGGCCACCGCCAGCATCTGCCCGCCCGTCACGTCCCCCGGTGGCGCCGCCATGCCCGGTTTGGTCGACAGCACCACGCTGGTGTAGCCGGGCACTTTATGCGGCTGCACATTGCGCGCGACCCAGCGGGCAAACGCCGGGCTCTCGGCCAGGTGCGTGCCGAAGTCCAGATCCGTGCCGGCCAGTGCACGATAGTCCGGCGGCACGAAGGCGCTGGCGACGCGCTGATATTCAACCTCGGTCAACTGCGCCGGGCCATCCTTGAGGTGCTGCCATTCCTCTTCGACTTCCTTGGCGAACGCCTCGATGCCCAGCGCCTTGACCAGTATCTTGATCCGCGCCTTGTACTTGTTGTCGCGCCGGCCATGGCGGTTGTACACGCGCAAAACGGCCTCGACGTAAGACAGCAAATGCTGCCACGGCAAGCCTTCACGAATCTGCAAGCCGAGGATCGGCGTACGCCCCAGACCGCCGCCAACGATGACCCGCAGCAACATCTGCCCGTCGCGGCCAGGATAAAGATACAGGCCGATGTCATGCATCATGATCGCCGCGCGATCCTGCTTCGCCGAGCAAATGGCGATCTTGAATTTGCGTGGCAGAAACAGGAATTCCGGATTGATCGTCGACCACTGCCGCAGAATTTCGGCCAGCGGGCGCGGGTCGATCAATTCGTCTGCCGCCACCCCGGCGAAGGCTTCGGTGGTGATGTTGCGCACGCAGTTGCCGGAGGTCTGGATCGCGTGCATGTTGACCTGCGCGAGGCGTTCGAGGATGTCCGGCACCTCGGCCAGTTCGATCCAGTTGAACTGCATGTTCTGCCGCGTGGTGAAGTGGCCGTAACCGCGATCGTAATCGCTGGCGATGCTCGCCAGCGTGCGCATTTGTTCGGCGCTGAGGGTGCCGTAAGGAATCGCCACACGCAGCATGTACGCGTGTTTTTGCAGGTACAGGCCGTTTTGCAGGCGCAGCGGCAGAAACTCTTCTTCGCTCAACTCCCCGGCCAGGAAGCGCTCGACCTGATCGCGAAACTGCGCAACGCGCTCGAACACCAGCGCCCGGTCGTAATCATCGTATTGATACATGCCACTGCCACCTCATCAGGACGCACACAATTCCTGTAGGCCTTCGCCTGGTCGCGATAGCGGTGTGTCAGGCAACTGCTGTTGACTGACACACCGCTATCGCGACCAGGCGAAGGCCTACAGATTTTGATAGCACTATGCCGATGCAGCGCAGCACGTTACAGATTCACCTGAAGCGATAAAAACCATATCAGGGCGCGGCAGAACGCCGCAGCCAGCACTTCAATCTGATCCGCACAAATGAAAGATTCCTGAGCCTGTTTTGTTTCTGGTGGGGTTTCTACAGTGCAGCTCATGCCAGACCGGGTGGCCTGGCAAGACTTTGCAACCGTGGATGAACTGACCATGAGCACAGCAACAATCGGACAGGCTTACAACTACAAGGTCGTCCGCCAATTCGTCATCGCGACGATTTTCTGGGGTGTGGTGGGGATGGCGATGGGGGTTTTGATCGCCTCGCAACTGGTGTGGCCAGAGATGAACCTGGACCTGCCGTGGACCACCTTCGGCCGCTTGCGCCCTTTGCACACCAGCCTGGTGATTTTCGGCTTCGCCGGCAGCGCGCAATTCGCCGCCAGTTACTACGCGGTGCAGCGTACCTGCCAGGTGCGACTGTATTCCGACACCCTCGCCGCGTTCACTTTCTGGGGCTGGCAATCGGTGATCGTGATCATGCTGATCACCCTGCCGCTGGGCTACACCACCACCAAGGAATATGCCGAGATCGAATTCTCTGGCGCGGTGTGGATGGCCGTGGTCTGGGTCGCCTACGCCGTGGTGTTCTTCACCACCGTGGTGCAGCGCAAGACCAAGCACATCTACGTCGGCAACTGGTTTTTCGGCGCGTTCATTCTGGTGATCGCCATGCTCCACGTGGTCAATCACCTGTCGATTCCGGTGGACTGGTTCAAGTCGTATCCGGTGTATGCCGGCGCCACCGATGCGATGGTGCAGTGGTGGTACGGGCACAACGCGGTGGGCTTCTTCTTGACCACCGGCTTCCTCGGCATGATGTATTACTTCGTGCCGAAACAGGTCAACCGCCCGGTGTATTCGTATCGGTTGTCGATCGTGCATTTCTGGGCGCTGATCACCCTGTACATCTGGGCCGGCCCGCATCACTTGCACTACACCGCGCTGCCGGACTGGGCACAGTCACTGGGCATGGCGATGTCGCTGATCCTGCTCGCGCCGAGCTGGGGCGGGATGATCAACGGCATGATGACCTTGTCCGGCGCCTGGCATAAGTTGCGCACCGACCCGATCCTGCGCTTCCTCGTGCTGTCGCTGGCGTTCTACGGCATGTCGACCTTCGAAGGGCCGATGATGGCGATCAAAACGGTCAATGCCCTCTCCCACTACACCGACTGGACCATCGGCCACGTACACGCCGGCGCCTTGGGCTGGGTGGCAATGATCACTTTCGGCGCGACCTATCACATGGTGCCGAAAGTCTTTGGCCGCGAGCAGATGTACAGCACGCCGCTGATCAACCTGCACTTCTGGCTGGCGACCATCGGCACGGTGTTGTACATCGCTTCGATGTGGGTCAACGGCATCACTCAGGGCCTGATGTGGCGGGCGATCAACGAGGACGGGACGCTGACCTATTCGTTCGTCGAAGCCCTGCAGGCCAGTCATCCAGGGTTCATCGTGCGCTTTGCCGGCGGGGTGTTCTTCCTCACGGGGATGTTGCTGATGGCCTACAACGTGTGGCGTACGGTGCGGGTTGCGGACGTCGCGCTGGCCCACCGTGAAGCACAGATCGCCTGAGGCAGGGAGCCGCTCGTGATGGAGATTTTCTTTGATGTGTTGGGCGTGGTGTTTCTGTGGCTGGCGGTGGAGTACTGCTTGCGGCGGGAGACGGCGGACAGCCTGGATGAAGCAAGCATGGTGCCGTTTGCCGATGACCCGGAAGTGGCGCGGCGGGTTGAGCGGGCCACTGGTAAAACCGTAAACGCGGTGGCGCCAGAGGTGGCCAAACCCGGCTGGATCAACCTCGACATGTAATTCCCCCCTGTAGGAGCTGCCGCAGGCTGCGATCGATCGTTCCCACGCTCTGCGTGGGAATGCAGCCGAGGACGCTCTGCGTCCCAAGATCAAAAGATCGCAGCCTGCGGCAGCTCCTACAGGCTTGCGTGCAAATTCAGGTTCTGGATCAGTTGCGGTCGCGCGGGATCAGGCTTTGCAATTGCTGCGCGAGGAAGTTCGCATCAAACACGAACGTGTCGGGATCTTTCAGCCCGTTGGTCTTGCGCCATTGCCACTGACCGTCCGCCAACCCCACCAGCGAAATACTGCCATACCGCGCCGCGGTCAGGCCCATCACTGCCAGTGAGATCTGGCCCGCGCTGCCCATCACATCGGGCACGAACTCCACCGGTTTGCCGGCAATCACGATGCTCAGCTTTTCGGTCTTGAAGGTCGAGGTTTCCACCGGCGTGCTCGGTCCGAAGGCGACATAGGCTTCACGGCTCACTTCCAGCAGATGAGGCGCCTGCACCGGTTCCAGCCATTGCTGAATCTGCGCAAACAGCTCAGCAATCCGCGCTGCCCATGTCGCCGACTGGGTCTCGAACAATCGTTTTTTGTGCGCTTCGCTTTCGGCGTAGTGACGAAGCATCTCGCCCAGTTGTTGTACGTCATTCATTGGAACGATCCTCGGGGAGCTTGCGAAGCTTGATAGTGGCAGATCGAGGGACGCCCGTACGTTAATCCTGCAAACGCCATTGATCCCGGCAATGGCTCGCAGCGACGAACGGTATGGATTTCGGCACCTCCCCTGTCAGATCTGACAGTAGGCACAAAGCGCCACAGCGGATTAGATGACTGCTCAACGGCAGATAACGGGAGCGGGTGACATGGCAGACACAAAAAACGGGACTCGACAGTCGGACATTATCCCGCCGAAGATCCCCGGCTGGGTTTCACCGATCATCCATCCCGATAACCCGCACGGCGGCATTCCGCTTTCGCTGGACCAAAACGGCTTCATCACGCTGCGGATCGATCCCTGGCTCAACCAAAACAAGGATGACAAGGCGGACGTGTTGCTAAACGGCTCCAACACTGCAGACGCCAGTAAAGTCATTATGGCTGGTGAAGAGAACAAACCATTCGATCTGAACCTTCCAACCACCAAGCTCGCGAACGGCATCAACCTGATGCGCTTGCGCGTGACAAGACCCCCCCAACAACCCGAAACCTCTCTCGACCTGAAAATTCTCTTCCACACACCGCGCCCTGGCAGCGAAGTGACAGGTTCCGGCGACAACCCAAACCTGATCATGACACTACCGGCCGATGTGGTCGCCAATGGGGTCAATGCCGATCGCGCCAGTCAGGGCGTGGATGTCAAACTGCAATACATTCATATGCGCCTGGGCGATGTCATTACGCTCTACCTTGACAGCAAACCCGGCGACAAAAAACACACCGTGACCGCTGCCGAAGCCACTGCCCAGCAAATCGTCATCAGACTGACCACCGCTGATTTCTGGCAGGACAATCCTCAGTTCGCATTGCGCTTCAGGGTGACGGACGTCATTGGCAACTCCTCAGGCCCGAATGCCATCTGGTCGCGGACAACCCTCATCGACGTCCACGTCAAACGCGTCGACCTCGACCTGACCGCCCCGAAAGTGCTGGAAGCCAAGGACGCAAATGGCACGGTCATCAATTTCGAGCGCGACTTCTATCGAGAGGATTTCGCCACTGTCGAGGTTGCGTACACCGGCTCCAACACCGGGCAACGCGTCAAAGCCATATTCGCCGGTCGTAATTTCAGATGGATCAGTGATGTCCAGACAGTCAACACGCCTGGGCAAATCCTGACCTTCAAAGTGCCGCGACTGGAAGTGGTCGACAGCATCCGCAGCAATGCAAAGGTTTCGTATACGGTCCAGTTGCCAGGTACCACCACCGACGTCCCTTCCAAGGAGCTCGATCTTCGAATCACAGCGCAAAAACACGCCCTCCCGGAACCGACTCTGAACGCTGCCAAGACCAATCTGCGAATTTATTACCCGACGCTTGAAGCCACTTACAAATACCGGATCGCGCTGCACGGTGTCACCACCCGTTATGGCGACGAGTTGTACATCGGGCAGGCGAATTACACCGATGTTGCGGTTCCGTCGGCGTGGCTCACGGAGAACCGGGGGAAGGACGTGTTGTTCAACTACACGCTGAAACGTGTGGGCAGCACTGATCCCATCATTTTTTCGTGGTGCCTGCGAGTCACGCTGTAACGGTACTCGACCACGCGCAAATCGCTCACTGAAAGTCTCTGCAAACGTTGTCCCACCACGACAAGGAATTCGTCATGCGTAAAATATTCGGTTTACTGGTTATCGCTTTATTGGCCGGGTGCGTACAGACCGCGACCCAACCGCCCGAGATCGTCAGCACCCGCGACATTCAAGTCCTCGATGGCGCCGCTGTCGCGACAGAGCTCACCCGGCTTTACGGGCTGACATCCGCCAACTGCAATGGCATTGATTCGCGACCAGCCTTTCTCTGTTCAGGCGTGACTCTGAGGGTCACCGAGAAAGACCCGGCCCAGAAGTACAAGGTCTGGGATCCCAGCCCCACCTCGGTGAAAAGTGGCGGCGTGTCCTTTTCCTATCTGCGCAAGGATGCCAACTTCGGGCGCCTGGCATGGGGGAACAATAACGGCTATATCATCTTTCCGATCTTCGGCGCCCCCAAGGAAAAATACGATCTCGACTACCTGTGCGCTTATCCATATGACGCCTGGACAACAACCCGCAACACCAATGCCGTCTGCGTTGCTCACCCTGACTACCCCACCCAGAGCCGACTTTGCCAAAACGCTGGCGTAACCACCGCAGAGCAATGGTATGCGGTCTGGTCAATACCCGGTGGCAACCCCAACCAGCGTCAATGCGCCTTCGACGTCAGTGATGGTCGCAATCACCTGGCAGCGCCGGCCTTCTATCAATCCATACGCGCCAGAGGCCTGGCAGGCGTCAGTGGCGTCAATGAACACAACGAACTGCTGGTCAAGACCTGGTGCGACCCGACCTCGACCGATCCGAAAAAGTCCTGCACGCAAAGTGCCCCCCCGAATCAGTTTCCGCTCATGGCCTTCTTCTATATCTACGGTGGGGACAACAAAGGCCTGGCCGACGCCCAATACAACCAGAAGGATTTTCATAATTCGACCAACCCGAAAATCGTCGTGCCGATCATTCGTCTGACCCCCTCTGCCGCGAATATCGGCACCGCCACGTTCACCTACGATGCAGCCGATCAGGCGGTGACGCAATGAGCCGCTCCCGCACGTTTGCAAATGGCCTGATGTACGCGGCGGCAAGCATCGGCTTGCTCATGGGGCTCGGTTCAGTTGCACAGGCGCAAGCGCTGAAAACGGCCTCCGACCGCACCTCGATCACCGTTGTGCGCTGCGATAGATACATTCAAAGCGCCAAGTGGGTTTACCGGGACCACCAATGATCGTTTGCGATTACACCGACGCCCTGCGGCCGTGAAACCCAACCCGACTCGACACCGTTTCTGTGGGATGAACTGACGCGCGACTACTCCAACAGCCGCTATTGGGCCAACACCCATGGCATGCGCCATCAGGTGATTTGCCATCTGGCGATCGCTCGCGACAAACCGGAATGGTTTATCGAACCAGGTCGTCCGGATGTCGGCTACGACAAAACCTTGGCAGCAGGTTGCAACCACACGGAGCCGTTGCCGGAGCCCGCACCATGACACTTGGGTAAAAGATCAGCGATACAGTTGATTGGCGCTGGCAACACGCGTTGAACACATGGACACTGCGGGCAGACCCGGACATACCCACCGGGTCATTGCCCGAGGAATTTCAATGCGTACCATCGGCCTGATCGGCGGCATGAGCTGGGAGTCCAGCGCTGAATACTATCGACTGATCAATCAGCAAGTGCGCGACCGCCTCGGGCCACTGCGCTCTGCACAGCTATTGATGTACAGCGTCGACTTCGGCCCGGTCGAACAAGCCCAGCACGCCGGGCGCTGGGACGATGCCGCAGCGATTCTGGTGGACGCCGCCCGCAGGCTGCAAGCAGGCGGTGCGGAGTGCGTGGTGCTGTGTACCAACACCATGCACAAGGTCGCGGAGCAGATTCAGGCGGCGATCGCCATTCCGTTTCTGCACATTGCCGAACCGGCCGCCCAGGCGGCGCTGGATATCGAAGCACGGACCGTTGGGCTGCTGGGGACTGCATTCACCATGGAGCAGGACTTCCTCAAGCAGCGCTTGATTGCCCGGGGTTTGACCGTGTTGATACCGGACGACGCCGAGCGCAGGGACGTACACCGGATCATTTATGAAGAACTCTGCGTGGGCGTCATCAGCGAGACATCGCGCCAGACCTACCGGCAGGTGATTGAATCGCTGACCGCGCGCGGTGCTCAAGCGATCATTCTCGGCTGCACGGAAATCGGCCTGCTGATCAAACCCGAACACAGCGCTGTGCCCCTGCTCGACACCACCGAGCTGCATGCGCAGTCGGCGGTGGCGTTCGCCTTGGGCGACTGATTCAGGCTTTGGCGACGTGGCGCAAGCGCGCCATGCTCAAGGTGTCCACCCATTGCCCGTCGCGCACCGCGTAGTCACGGAACAGCCCCTCGGCCTCGAAGCCGAATTTACGGTAGAGACCGATCGCCGCCTCGTTATCGGCGTACACCGACAGTTCGACGCGGTGCAGATTCATCCAGTTGTCGGCCACCTCCAGCGCCGCCGCCAGCAACCGGGAACCGACCCCTTTGCGCTGCCATGCCACGGCGACACCCATGCCGATACTGCCGGCGTGGCTGCGCCGGATCCGTGAATAGTTTTCCAGCCCGAGATTGCCAATCACCACGCCCTGATGCAGCGCCACCAGTTGCACCACTCGCTCATTGTCCGGCATCACGCGTTTGCGCCAGACCTCGGTGGACTGAAACGGCATTTGCAGCACCTGCCGAGTCACGAACGGATCGTTGTACAGCGCAGTGATGCCCTCGACGTGGCTTTCGTTGAAACGCGCGATATGAATGGCGTCGTTGTGTTCAGGCATGGCAGGTCCTTCCGTGGTCGCTGTGTGGCCGACCACTCTAAACCGTAACCTCAAACCCGCACAAACAGCAGGTGCTGCCGAAGGCTGCGATAGTTTGATCCAGCTTCTAATTGTTCAAGACTCTCAACTCAAAACAGTTCACTGCCGGGCACAAACTCGCCCCACCTGTCAGACCTGACAGGTGCATTCCCCCGCAAAAAACGCTTTGATAAGTCCTGCCGCGCATACACAGGAGCGTCCTTCAGTGACCACACCCGATACGTTCGTCGTCAGCATTTTTTACCCGCCAAGGGTCAAGGGCCAGACCACTCCCGTCGAAGGCGCACATATCGGTGTGCCGCTGAACGCCTACGACCTGGTCAGTGATGGCAAAGGTGCCGAGGTCAAGGTCGATCCGCCATTGTCAGGCACACTCAAATCAGGTGATGTCATGACCCTGTGGCTGCAAGGACAAGCCGCCTTGCTAAGCGCACAAGCGGTTGAGGACCCGGACGCTTGTATTTTTCTGCGTATTCCCACCGGTCGGTTACAGCCTGACCGGATAAACGAGCTGTATTACACGGTCGAGCGCAAGCGCCAGCACATCGGCACTTCCGAACCTGCATTGAGGGTTCTTTACAACGCCATCCGCCCAGGCTTGAAACATCAAACGCGCTACCCGGGCGGACACTCCGAACTGGCCCTGGTGCTTCCCGACGCCATCAAAAACGGCGTCGGCGCAGATTTCGTCAGCGCGCAGCTCCGCGTGTCCTACCCCTACTGCCGCGCCTATGACCGCATCAGCCTGAAATGCAACGATGAACACCTCAACGTCAGCGTAAGCAAAGACGAAGCGCCGCAGCCGCCGAACCCCGGTTCGGCGGCACCTACAAGCATTCTCCTGACTGTCGACCGCGCGTTTCTCGACAAGGCCAGGCGTGTGGATCGCAAACTCAGCTTCTCCTTCACCGTCACCGATCAACTGGGTAACGGTCCGGACCCCGATACGCCGTGGTCGTCCGTGCAGACGGTTGACGAAAACCTCGGCGGTCACTGATTGCCAGGTGACTGACGCCGGCGTCGGGCAACCCCGACCCGCTTCACGCCTGAAACCACTCCCGGCGCTCGTTGAAGGTGTGGTGGATCAGCTCGATCAGGGTTTGCACTTCGGGTACCCGCTCGGATTCGGCATTCACCGCCAGCCATGCCTGTAACTGCATGGGTTCGTCGAACAGGCCCGGCAACGCCACCAGTCCCCGATCAAAGCGACTCATGTAGGTCGGCAGCAAACCGATGCACGCGCTGCAGCGAATCATCTCCAGCATCAGCTCGTAAGATTGCATTTGCACCACGCCGGCCAGCCGTTGTTCAACCAGCGTATTCCAGGGGCGAAAGCTGTCGATCTGTCGATCATGTTGCCATTGCACCAGCATGAAATCGGCCAGATCGTCGGTAGTGTCCGGGCGTGCGGTGACGCGGGAGTAGCGTTTGGCGATGTGCGGCAGATAGTCCAGGCGCGCCAGGCGTTGCGCTGCACCCGTTGCGAAGGTCGGCCCGGGATGCGGGGTTTCACCGTGGGCCAGCCAGAGCACGACATCGGCGCTGACCGCGCGCAAGGACAACTCGCTGTCCAGCGCGATAATGTCCAGACGCACACTGGCGTTGCGGCGCAGCAAAGCGATCAGATCACGGCCGAGGATGTCATGCAGGATCGATTCGGCGACGGCCAGGCGAATCAGCGGTTGTTCGACCACCGGCAATGTGCGCTCGTGGGCCAACGCCACCAGTCTGGCCTGCAATTGCTGGCCTTCGCGAGTCAGGCTCAGGGCACTGCCCTGAAAGCTGAACAACGAGTGCTGCAGGTCTTGTTCGAGCTGCGCCAGTTGTTTGCGCAGCAGGGTCGAACGCACGTTGAGGCTGCGCGCCGCCTGCATGAAGCAGCCGCAGCGGGCGCTCACCAGAAAATATTGCGCAATCTCGGCATCGATCGTTGCGGCATGCTCCAGCCAGCAATCGCCTTTGTCCTGCGCCCAACGATACTCGGCGCTGCCCTGTCGTCCTGCGGGTTCGGTGAATGACATCGATGACTCCCTGTCGATCTTTGTATTTTTTGGATGTCCACACATCCCCGTGTGGGAGCTGGCTTGCCAGCGATGAGGTCGGCACATCCAACTCCACTTGTGCCTGACACTCCGCCATCGCTGGCAAGCCAGCTCCCACAGGGGGATGCAGTGATGGCGAAATCAGCGTTTTGCCTCGAGGACTTTGTTGAGTTCGGCGCCGTCGATGCTCAGCGTGGCGGTGTTGAGCATGCCGTCCAGGTAGGCCTGGGCGATCTGTTCCTGACGCTGGCCGCGCAGGGCCTGGGTCAGTTGATCGCGCAATTCATCAAGGCTCGCCGTGCGCGCCGGTTGTTGCTCGGTGAGTTTGATCACGTGAAACCCGGCAGCGCTTTGCACGGGCTCGGAAACGGCGCCGACCTTGAGCCGAGCGACGGCGCCACGTACTTCCGGCACCAGTTGTTGCAACGGCTGCAAACCGCTATCACCGCCGCGTTCAGCGGTCACTCGATCCTGCGAATATTGAGTCGCCAGTGCAGCAAATTCCGCCGGCATCGCCTGAGCTTTTTTGCTCAACTCCGTAGCCTGTTTGCGCACCGCTTCCAGCGCTTGCGGATCACTCACCCCGAGGAAAATCTGACTGACCCGGTACAACGCCGGGGTCTGCCAATTCGACTTTCCGGCGTCATAGGCCTGCTGCAATTCAGCCGCACTCGGGTAGTCCTTGGGCACTTCGCTGACCGAGCGCAAGTAATCACGAAAGACGATCTGCTCGGTGGCTGCACGGGTCTGCCGCGCCACATCCGGACGCTGTGCCCAGCCTTGCGCATCAGCCTGTTCCAGCACCGCTTTCTCGGCCAGACGCGCACGAAGCCAGCGTTCCAGCGCTTCACGATTACCGCGCAATTGCTCGCGGGTTTCCGGTGAAACTGTCGCCAGCAATGCCTGCAATTCCTCAGGCGACACCTGCTGATTACCCAGACGCGCCACCGCTGGCCCCGTAGCAACCGCCGCCAGCGGCGACGATTGCTGCGCGGCGACCGGGTCACTGCCCGGTCGCACCACCAGCGCCACGGCCACCACCAACAGCGCCACCGCAGCGGCGCTGATCACCATGACAGGCTTTTTCACAGCGCGACTTCCTCTTGCTCGGCGACGGCGACTTTCGCGGTTTGCGCCGTACCGGCCTGAGTGAAATCACGCAGATAAACGATGAACTCCTGCAACAGGCGATCCCACAGTTCCAGATTGCCGCGCAGATGATCGTTGCTCACACCCGCGGCCACCACTACGTCCATTTCCATCACCAGAAACTCGCCCTGCAACGACAACCGCGCGAAACGGCGCGTGGCGTTCCACTGCTCGGCCACTCCCTTGGGCAACTCACCCTGCACGCGCAGTGCACAGCTGAAGGTGAAATCGACGTAGCTGCCCTGCTCCACCGCCGGATTGCCGAAACGCACGGCGTAACCAATGCCCTGGCTGGCGCTGAGCAACTGGACGATGCCGTTCTGCTCGGTTTCGTTGACGCGATAACCGGCGGCCTGCAGGACTTCGGTCAGGGATTTTGGCGATACGTGGGTGATCAATTGAGTCATCGTTTCTTCCTTGTTTATCCGTCTTTTAAATCAGTGCGAGAGCGCGGCTTGCGGCGCGTCGAATTGAGTCTTGTAAAGGTCATCACCGAACCCCTGGGCCAATTCATCGAACTTGACCCGGGCGCTGCCCGCGAAGGGCTGGCGGATCTTCATCACCTCGGCCACATCGATGTTTTCGTAGGCGGTGAGGATCTGTTTGGCGACGCCGTACATCTGCTGATTCTTGACTGAACATTGCTGCACTTGTGTGTCACGTTCAGTCAATTGCGCTTGAAGCTTAGACCGTTCTGCCTCTTTGGCACGGGCCATGACCAACAGCTCGTCATAGGCTTTTTTGAACTTGCCGGTCTGCTCGGCGCTGGCCGCCACTTGCGCCTGCGCCTGGCTGTGCAGGCTCTGTTGCTGCCCGGCGAGTTGCTCGGCGACGCCTTTGGCCTTGGCCAGTTCGGCGGTCAATTGCTTGATCTGCGCCTGCGCCGCCTTGACCTCGTTCTGCGCCGCCAGTTGCGCGGCGCTGGCCTGGGCCTGCTGGCTTTGCAGGGCCTGCAACTGCTGGGCGGTGCTGCGCAACTGGGTGCGCAAGCGCTCTTCCATGCCTTCGGCACTCGCCCCGGTGGCGATCAACAATCCAAGCCCAAGCGATAACAAACGCGTTTTCATAACCCTCTCCCGGCGCCTTAGAAGCGCGTGTTGAGCTCAAGCTGCAAGACGTCGATGTCGAACGGCGCGCCGTACACCGCTTCGGTACTCATCCAGCGACCGGTCGCATAAACGTTCTTCGCCAGACCGTAGTTGCCGCCGATGAAATAGCCCTTGGCGTTGGTGCCGCCGAGGTGGAACGACGAGTCGTTGAAACCGTCCGGCAAGGCATCCGGCTGGATGTATTTGTAGCCGGCGAACATGTTCCAGTCGCCCTGCTTCTTCAGCTCCAGCGCACTGCCGAGGGTGAACTGCACCATCCACGCATTGGCGCCGCTTTCGATGTTGCCGTTGCTGTCGAGGTTGTTGACGATCTGCCCGGCCGAGCGCTTGCGCATGTCGCCTTCGTCGTAGCTCAAGTTGTGGATGTAGTTGCCCTGGCTGCGCAACTTGAAGTCTTGCGGCAGGTCGGCGTCCCACACCACGTTGAGATCAAGCAGGTTGAACTCGGAGGCCAGGCCGACGTATTGCGGTTGCGGCGTGGTGCTCGGGTTGAGCGGGTTCGGGGTGATGTCGCGCAGCAGGAACACGCTGTTGCCCTTCTGCATGAACGCCGCGCGGCTGCCATCGCTGTCGCAACCCGGCGCGCCGGCCCACGGTTCGCAAGGGCTGGAGCGTTCGCCCTGAATGTCGTCGAAACGGTAGTAAGCCAGTGCGCCCTTCAGGCGGTTGTTGCTGTTGATCGCCCACTTGGCGCCGACTTGCGCACCGTACAGCCACTTGTTGTCGCTCTCTTCCTTGTCGAAACCGTTGCTGCTGGTGGTGTCGTTGGTGTAGTCCACCGGGAACGCGCCGACGGTGCCGAACACGCCCCAATCGCGGTTGAGCTTGTGGTCGAAAATCGCCGCCACACCGTCGAAATTCAAGTCGTTGGAATAGAGCATGTCGGTGGACATGAACGGGTTGGCGAAGCGCCCGCCGGTCAGGGTCAGCTCATCCGTCGGCTTCCAGTTGAGGTAACCCTGATCGAGCCAGATGTCCTTCTTGGCGAAACCACCGCCGAGGCTTTGCGTGGTCGATACCGGGTTGTTGTCCGAGCCGGTGCCGATGCGAATACCGGCGGTCCATTCCGGCGAGATCAGCGCTTTCATGCCCAGCCGTGCGCGGATGCGGAACTGATTGGTGCGGTCTTCGCGGGTGTTGAGCAGCGGCGGCAGGCTGGTGCTGCTGTTGGGGTTTACGTCGTACGGGCCGTTGTTATTGAGCTTGGCGAAGTCGACGATTTCGTTGCTGTTGTTATCCGAGTAGTAGCGCGATTCGTCACGCAGGCGAATGTCGCCGTCGAAACTGATGCGCGCAGCCCATTCCGGAAAGCTGTTGGGCGCGGCCCAGTTTTCCTGTTTGGCGGTGGCCATGACTTCGGCCTTGACCTGATCGCGGATCTGGTCGCGCACCGCGGCCGGCACGTATTGCACACGCACATCGCCCGGCGCCGCCACTGGCCCCGCCGCCACAGCGGTGGATGCCGCAGCCTGTTTAGCCTGGGCCGCTTCGTTCTGCGCCTGAGCGATCAGTGCGTCGGCCTTGTCCTGTTTCAAAATGCCCTGCTCGACCAGCAAGCGGATCAGATTGATCGTGGCGTTCTCCGAGGGCGCGGGCGCAGGCGCTGCCGCGGCCTGACCGACCAGGGTCGCGATGACCATGCCGACCGCCAGGGACAATCGATTCACGTTGGAAATCATCTGCACACAACTCCTTTTGGCGAAGCTTTAAAAATGAGGGTTAACCCGGACGCCGCCCTTGCAGGGACAGGCGCACAGGCAAAGTGATGGAGGCCGGAGGCCGTTCGCTCAGGGCCGGGGCACCGCGTAGCGCGGCCAGCACCTGCGTATCAATCTCGGGATTGCCGCTGGACTTGATCAGTTCGACGCGGGTGATCTCGCCGACGCTGCTCAGCCACACATCGGCCTGCAACGAGAACGCGAGGTTGCGCAGCTCGGGGTTCTCGCGCAGCAAACGCTGGAAGGTGAACGCCAGAAACTGGCTGTACGTCCCCGTGCCCAAACGCCCACCACCAGTGCCAGCCATGCCGCCGCCCTTGCCCGCGCCGATGTTGAAAGCGTCGTTACCGGACTGAGCGTCGCCGTCCATTTGCATCGGGTTGGCCAGATCGTCCGCCGGTGATGGCGGGGCTTCCTCTTCGGGCTTGACCTCTTCTGGCTCGGGTGTCGGTTCCGGCTCGACGACTTTTTCTTCGACCGGGGTTTCTGGCTCCGGCGGTTTCTCCGGCGGCGGTGGAGGTGGTGGCGGCAACGGAATGATCGTCGGCACCTTCGGCGCTTCGCGGCGGATGCCGCTCATGTCATTCGCCCACTGCCACAGGAACCACGCGGCGAGCGCGCCGATCAGCAATCCGGCGCCCCACTTCGCGTAACGCAGCGCTGGTTTTTTCACCGGCAGCGGCTCGATCGGGAGTTGTGCAGTCATGACTCAGCCCTGACTCGGTTTGCCGGTCACAAGACCGACCTGGGACAGTTCGAGCCGGCGCAACAGGTCCAGCACTTCGATGACTTTCTGGTATTGCACCGTCGCGTCGCCGCGCACGATCACCGGGAAGTCCGGGCTCTGCGCCTTCTCGATGCGCAGGCGTTCTTCCAGCTCGGCCAGCGTCACCGGGTAAGCGTCGAGGAACACCTGACCGCCGTCGTTGACCGAGATCGCCTTGGTCTTGGCCTCGGACAGCGACACGGAGGCGCTGGCCTTGGGCAGGTTGATCTGGATCCCGGAGACCTGTGCAGTGGCGGTGAGGATGAACATCACCAGCACCACCATCAGCACGTCGACCAGCGGGGTAATGTTGATGCTGTCCACCGCGGCATCTTCGTCATCGTCGTGGGAGGCATTTACGGACGCCATGTCAGTGCTCCTCAGGCCGGTACGGAATGGTTGGCGTGATGGCCGCGCTGATGCGAGGCCTCACTGAACTGGCTCTCGCCGTGCATCTCCGCCAGCCGGGTGATGAACTCGTCGACGAACACGCGCATGTCGGCGCTGACTTCCTTGTTGCGGGTGATCAGGCGGTTGTAGCCAAACAGCGCCGGGATCGCGACGAACAGGCCCATGGCGGTGGCGAGCAAAGCGGCAGCCATGCCCGGCGCGATGGCATTGATGTTGACATCGCCGGCCATCGCGGTGCCGAGGAACACCACCATGATCCCCAGCACTGTGCCGAGCAGGCCGATGTACGGGCCACCGGCGATGGCGTTGGACAGGGTCGAGAGTTTCGAGCTGAGCTGCTGGTTTTCGCGGGTACGCACGCCGTCCATGGAGCAGCGGATCGCTTCGATGGTCGCCGCCGAAACCGACGAGGTATCGGCGCCCTGCTCGCGGCGGGTGCGGATCTCTTTGACGGCCACCAGGTACAGGCGCCACAGCGACGAATGCTGCAAACGCTGGGCGAGTTGCGCGTCGTCGGCGAACATCTCCAGACGCGTGCCGACCTTGGCGAATTGCACGCGGAAGTCTTCGTTGGCGGCAGACACGCGGCTGAGGCTGCGGTTCTTGCGCAGCATGATGATCCACGACTGGAACATCATCAGCACCAGCACGGCGATGATCACCCAGGCGTCGATGGGCACCGCGTTGAGCAGGAAACCGAGGCTGCCGAAACCGAAACCGGACTGCTCTTCGTCGACACCGTAAGCGACCAGTTTCGACTCGGCGCCTTGCGAGGTAGCGTCAGCCAGCAACAGCGGTGCCGGACGGGCGACTTTCGACAGGCGCAGTTCGTCGATGGCGCCCACGAACGGCTGGAACGGACCTTCGTGCAGATCGGCGCCGATGGCCATGACCGAGTTGAAGGCCGGCATCGCCTGAGCGAGGGTCGCGCCTTCGCGGCCATTGATGTACAGGGTGACTTTGGCACCTTCAGCGGTCAGTGCAACGTGTTGCCATTGGCCAGGATTCAGCGCCTGTGTGGCGACGGCGCGTTGGCCATCGATCTCTACAAACGGCACACCTTGGTTCGTACCGATCAACAGGCTGTTGGCGCCTTCACGACGGGCGAGAATCAGTTGCTCGCCATTGGCCTGATCCAGTCGCAGCCAGGCGCTGAAGGTGAACGCACTGCCAGCGTTGTGTTGCAGCGAAGGGCTGGCCGGCAACAACAACGGCTGACCGCTGAACTGCAACGCGCGCCCTACTACACCGTCAATCGCCGCGCCGGTCGCACTTTGCGCCGTGTTGCCATAGGCGGTGGTGTCTTTGGCCGGGGTGCCGGTGGCGCCGTCAAAGTGATAGAGCGCGGTGTAATTGGGGTCGAAGGTCAGTTGGCCGTTGCCGGTCGCCGGGGCCTTTTGATTGCCGTAATACATCCAGATGTCCTGGCGCTGACCGCCCTCGACATTCGGCACATCGACCCAGATCAGCGCCATGCCCATCAGCGCGTCGAAACTTTCGATCTGGTGGTTGAGAACAGTCTTGTCATCGGCGGCGACGAAGCGCAGGTCCGAGCCGTCCTCCTTCACGCCGTCAAAGGTGAAGTTGCCGGTGTGCAGGCGCACCAGCAGCGCCGTACGGCCGAGGGCCTGATTGATCGCCGCACCTTGTGGCGTGGTGTCGACGGCAATCTGTTTGCGGTAGTGCCAGTCGTCCTGCCACCACGCCTGAGCCGTGGCCGGGAGCACGAAGCCCAGGCAGATCAACAACGAAAGAATGAGGCGCTGCATGAACGTGCTCCTTTAGAAAGTGGCTTGAAGGTTGAAGTGCAGGCGCGATTCCTGTTTCGAGGTGTTCGGCCCTTCGAGTAGCGGGTAGCCCCAGTCGAGGCTGCCGGACAGCCATTTGCTCAGGCTGGCGCGGGTGCCGAGGCCGACGCTGGCCAAGGCATAACTGGCGTCCTGATCCGGCAGCTCGTCGCGCAGGTACAGTTGCGCGCCTTCGGCGAAGGCGTAGAAGCGCCAGTCCTGCATCCATGTGCCGGCGTACTTGGCCAGTGATGGCGTGCGCAGTTCCTGACTGAGCAGCAAACCGTCATCGCCGGTGCGTTCGGCAGCCAGATAGCCGCGTACTGAAGTGGCGCCACCGGCGGAGAATTGTTCGTTGGAAACCAACGGCCCGGAGGCGAGCTGGAACGCGGCTTTGCTTGCGCTCTGCCAGTCGCTGTCGAAGGTCCAGGTGTAATGGGTGTCACCCTTGAGCACGGCGAAACTCGGTTTGGCGCGGTAGCGTTTGTAGTCGAAGTCTTCGTCGGAGCTGCCGTAGCCGAAGATGCTGCGAGTGGCGGCAACCAGGCTCAGACCGAGGCCGAGCTGGCTCTTCTCGGTGTAGCGATAGCCGTTGTAGGCGAAGGTGAACGGCGCGTATTGCAGTGGGACTTTGTCGCTTTCGCCGGAGAGGGTCAGGCGTTCGTCGAAGTCCTTGAAGTCGATGCCGGCCGACAACGAGTTCGACCAGTTACCGCTCGATGGCAGCGTATAAATCGCCGACACGCCGTAGCTGTGGCCCTTGCCGAGCACGTTGCTGCCGCCGATGGTGGCGACGTTGCTGTCGGACTGGTAACCGGAGAACTGCACGCTCCAGCGATCGGTCAGCGGCGCGCTGTAGGAGCCCGACCAGACCTTGGCGTTGTCGGTTTCCTGTGGCGCGGTGAAGAACGTCAGGTTGACGCTGTGGCCGAGCTGCCAAAGGTTGTTGTAGCCGAGGCTGGTGACGGTGCGCAGCTTTTCCGTGTCGGCGCTGTAATCGTTGTTGAGGCCGACGCTGGCGGTCCACGGGTTCTGATCCTCGACCTGCAAATCGACGTCCATGGTGCCGGGACGCTGACCTTCGCGCACCAGCGGCATGACTTGCCGGCCCGGGGTTTTATTGAGCTGCGCCAGTTCACCCTGAACCTTGGCAAAGTCCGGCACCTCACCCTCTTTCAGCGCCGGGACGTCGTCGCGAATGTCCAGCGGCGAATAGTGTTTGGCGCCGACCACACGCACGCGGCCGACCTTGGTTTCGCTGACTTGCAGATAGACGATGCCGTCGGCGACGGCTTGCTCCGGCAGCTCGACGAACACCGATTGGTAGCCGCGTTCCTGATAGGCTTTTTGCAACGCGTCGCGCGCGCCTTCGATATCCGTGAGGGCTTTTTGCGGGCCGAGAAACGGGTACACCGCCTCTTCGATCGCCCGCGCATCGAGCACGGTATTGCCGCGCACGAAGTATTCGTTGACGTCGACCAGACGCTGCGCCGCTGCGTTGTCGGCAGCCTCCTCGGCCAATGCCGGCTGCGCGCCCGCCGTCACCAGCAGCCAGCCCCACAGCGCCAGCCGTGACTTGAAAATCGGTTCCACACTACCCCCTGAATTCGCGATGACCTGTTGGCGCTTGCGCGCCTGGTGTGTTGCCGCTGTTAATTGCTGACGTGCGGGGCACAGGCGTGCTTGCCCAGCCACGTGTGCAACAGCGCGAAGTTCAGCGAGAACTCGGGCATTTGCAGCAAGGCACCGCAGAACACTTCGCCGATGATTTTTTGAATGAGCAGCACCGCCCGTGGCTCGTTGAGCAACGTGGTGATGTCGCGACTGAGGACGTTGAAACTCCAGACTTTCTGGTTCAGACCAAGACCTGCGAACCAGCGGAACAGCAGGTTGTAGTTGAGCTGTTCATACAACTGCTGCTCGCTGGGCACCGAATACAGCAGTTGCAGGAGCAGGATGTGCATGACCGTTTGCGCAGGGATCAGCATGCCGGGCTCGGCATCGAGGTCGAGCAGGAGGTCACGGTGGGCATCGAGCAAGTCGTCGATCTGCGGGCGCAGCAACACCAGCGAATGGCCCGGCGGAATGTAGCTGGAGACCTCTTTCAAGGCGCCCTGCCAGTCATCCTGCGAGACGATCCAGACCCACGGCGCGCCGTAGCGATACACCGAAACCGGCTTCTTGCGCGCGGCTTCGACGATCTTCGACAGGCGTTGATCGAGTTCCTGCATGCCCACTTTCGAGTAGCGTTCCATAGTCCCCATTGCCTCACTCCCGGCGTCCCGCCTCGGCTTGTGAAAAGCGCCCCGTTGGGCTCCTCAAGCGCGTTACATAGGCATGACCGGACTGGCGATGTGCTACCGAACTTTTGTCATAAAAGCTTCATTACCGAATTTGGCAATGAGGTGGGACAGACACCGATAACCCTGTGGGAGCTGGCTTGCCAGCGATGGCGTCATGTCAGCAACCCTTTACTTCGCCTGACAGACCGCTATCGCTGGCAAGCCAGCTCCCACAGGTTTTTGCGGTGTTTGGGGGATTTTGGGTCAGGTGTAGACGGGCCAGGTGTCGACGATTTTGCCGTTGCGCACCGCCAGCAGGTCGCCAAATTGCAGGAGCACGGCTTCGGTCTGGGTCGGGCGCAGGAAGACTTGATCTTCTATGTTCAGGCCAACGGCACTGGAGCCGTTGACCATCTCCTGATTGGAGCTGCGGCCGTAGACGCCATTGCTTTGCAGACCGGCTGGCGATTCGAATTCGGCCATCCAGTTGCCGCCGTAGATGAAGAAGGTCTGGCGCTGGTTGGCGTCCCACCACGAGAACAGTTTCGACTTGTCATCCAGCGCCGGGATGTTCACCGCGCCGGTGCTTTTCAGCACGGGCGTGGCGATGTAGGTCGCTGGCACGTGCTCGGTCAGCGACGGCAAATCATAGTGCGTCGGTTTAAGCATTGCCGTGCCCACCGACACTTCCGTGCTGAGTTTTTCGTTTTCGTGAATGCGGTAACTCGGGCTGCCGGCGGTATTCAGGCACAAGCCGTCATGCCACAACGCGGGAAACTGCTGGCGGGTGAAATCGACGCAACGTTGATAAATCACCATGACCTTGGCGAACAGTTCCTCGGGCGAACCGAGAATACCCGGCACGCCCATGCCCACGAACGGGTCGTAACCCATGAATCCGGCGAATTCCAGATGCTGTGGATTGGCGCTGATCAACGTGAGCATCTGCCCCAGCCTATTCAAGTCGCTGACGCCGCCGCGATGCAGGCCGACGTCCAGCTCGATGTTGATGCGCATCCGCGTGCCCAGACCCTGTGCGAGCTTGAGGTATTGCTGCAAGCGCTCCGGCCCGTCGAGCAGCCATTGCAGCTGCCTCGAGGGGTCGAACGGGCCTTTGTGGGATTGATAAAACAGCTCTGCCGAACGCACCGGCAACGGCTTGCCGAGCAGAATGTCGGACTGGGGGAACGTGACAGCATCGTGATTGAGAAACGGCTGATGGAACGACATCAATTTTTGCGTCCCAGCACGTTGCGCGATGTAGCTCAACAGTCCCGGTGACGGCAGCGACTTCTCCACCAAGCGCAGTTGCTTGCCGCCACGCTTGACCGATTGCATCACCACATCGATGTTGTGATCGAGGCGATCCAGATCAATCAGCAGCACCGGACGCATCGGACCTTTACCCTTCAACTCATTGTTCAGCGCACGAAAATAATCGTCGTACGGCGCGCCGCGATCCCCCGGCCGCAGCCATGCGCCAACACCTACCAGCAAAGCGCCAACCCCCAATGTGCCAAGGAGAAAATTGCGTCGATTAACGGCCATCAGCTCACCCCCAGAATCGACGACAGATGCGCATTGAGAAAGCGTCCACTGGGATCGAGCGCCTGGCGTACATCGACAAATTCACGCCAGCGCGGATACAGCGGTTGCAGGTTTTTCGCGTTGAGCGTGTGCAACTTGCCCCAGTGTGGACGGCCGTTGTACTTCCAGAAGATCGGCTCGACCGCCGCAAAGAAGTTGTGATGATCCATCTGGTAATGCTGGTGTACCGAGATCGAACAACTGTCGCGGCCCTCGAACATGCTCAGCGGAATATCGTCAGACTTGACGTAGCGGTACTCAATGGGAAACCAGGTGCGCAGGTCCTTGTCCTGAATCAGCTTGAGAATCTCGCGCAGACACGCCGGGCCATGTTCAGCCGGCACCGAGTATTCCATTTCATTGAACCGCACGGTGCGCACGTTGGCGTAGATGTCGAACGAGTCGCCGACGCGATCATCGAAACTGGCCAGATGGCGCAGGCTGTTGAGCATCGTGCGGCGCAGGTCGGGGAAGTCGCTGCCGTACTTGTCGATCTTCTCGATCAGGGTGACGAACTCGTTACCGCCCTCTTCTTCCGGGCTGATCGGCGGCGTGGCCGGGTCGTCGGTTTCGTTGAGGGCGATGGACAAGGCGTAGTCGGAATGAGTGACCACGAGCATTTCCCAGTGCTGGTTTTCCCTCGTGTTCTTGTCGATGTCTTCGAGCAGCTCTTCGGTCTTGGCGATCCATTGGCGTTCGCGCAGGCGATAGGCCGGGCGGTTTTGCAGGCGGATTTTCGTCGCCACACCGAGGGCGCCAAGGGAAACCCGCGCGGCGTTGAATACTTCGGGATGGCGTTGGCTATCGCAGTCGAGCACCTCGCCACTGGCCGTTACCAGTTGCATGCCGCAGACGTGGGCCGAGTAGGACTGGAAGTTTTTGCCAGTACCGTGGGTCGAAGTCGAGATTGCCCCGGCCAGGGTCTGGTAATCGATGTCGGCCATGTTTTGCAGGGCCTGACCGATGTCTTTCAGCGGCTGGCCCATGCGTGACATCGGCGTACCGGCGGCGAATTCGGCTTGCAGGGTTTTCGCGTCATGCTCGAGCAAACCGTTGAAGTAGCTCAGCGACAACAGCGTGCCGTCGGTGGGCACCAGCGCACTGAACGAATGCGCTGAACCGACCGGGCGAATCTTGCCTTGCGCCTGTTTGATGACGGTCGTCAGTTCGTCGAGATTTTTCGGTGCCAGCCGCGCCGCCGGCAGGCAACTCTGCCCGCCCGACCAGTTGCGCCACGGGATCAGGCGTGGCGCGCGCATCAACTGGCCCAATGCCGGGTGGCTCGCCAATGCGCTGAACGCACCGACAATACTTGCCCGCTGCAACAACTGACGCCGTGTCAGATCCATGGTCATGCCGGGCACCTTATTGTGGGAGGGGCTGGTCGGCCATGAAGCCGATCAATTGCAGGAATTGTTCTTCGCTGCACTCGACGCACTGGCCCATCGGCGGCATGCCGTTGTAGCCATTGATGGCGTGGTCGAGCAGCGTGTCGGTGCCCTGCTGAATGCGCGGCTCCCAGGCTTTGCGGTCACCGGTGAGTGGCGCGTTGGCGGCGGGGTTGGCGTGGCACAACTGGCAACTGTTGGCGTAGATCTGTGCCAGCGCCGGGTCTTTGGGCATGGCGTTGCTGTTGGCGCTGGCTGGGGGGTTAGGGTCGTCGCCGCAGCCAGGCAGCGCCATGGCCAAGGCCAGCAGTAGAGTCAGTCGGATTGCCCGCATAACGGCCTCGCTTATTGTTGTCGTCACACCTTAAGGCAGCGACCGCAGCGGGTTGAGGGCATTGCGG
Organism: Pseudomonas sp. GM80; assembly: GCF_000282515.1. Lineage (GTDB taxonomy): Bacteria > Pseudomonadota > Gammaproteobacteria > Pseudomonadales > Pseudomonadaceae > Aquipseudomonas. The sequence goes on along the minus strand of NZ_AKJD01000075.1, from coordinate 9,228 downwards.
GACATTGAGGGGGGCAAACGGGGCCAGCCCATTACCTGAAGATGATCGTTCCCACGCTCCGCGTGGGAATGCAGCCCTGGACGCTCTGCGTCCGCTTGGAACGCGGAGCGTCCCTTGAGGCATTCCCACGCAGAGCGTGGGAACGATCATGTGTGGAGGCCTGCTCTGCTGTGCGCGTTTGCGTGACATTCGGGTGACATTTGCGGGTTTAAATTTCGGCGCATTCAGGCGTATAACCTGTAGAGACTTTTAGCTCTGCATGCGGACATCAACACGGGGTAGCGACATGACCACAGCAAACATCCTTGGCAATCTGTTCCCTTCTGTCAGCGACATCCCGGAAAAATATCGCCTCGACGGTCAGGTCGAGCAACGCGAATATCTCGTCGACGGCCAATTGCGCCGCTGGGACGGCCCGCTCGCCACCGTGCGCAGCCCGGTCTATCTGCACGGTGAAAACGGCGATGAACAAGTCATCCTCGGCAGTACGCCGCTGCTCGACGCCGACACCGCGCTCACCGCCCTTGACGCCGCCGTGCGCGCCTACGACCGTGGCCAGGGCCTGTGGCCGACCATGCGCGTGGCCGAACGCATCCAGCACGTCGAAGCGTTCCTCGGCCGCATGCGTCAGCAACGTGACGCGGTGGTGAAGCTGCTGATGTGGGAAATCGGCAAGAACCTCAAGGACTCGGAAAAAGAGTTTGATCGCACCTGCGATTACATCGTCGACACCATCAATGCGCTCAAGGAACTCGACCGCCGTTCCAGCCGTTTCGAGCTGGAACAGGACACCCTCGGCCAGATCCGTCGCGTGCCGCTCGGCGTCGCGCTGTGCATGGGCCCTTACAACTATCCGCTGAATGAAACCTTCACCACGCTGATTCCGGCGCTGATCATGGGCAACACCGTGGTGTTCAAACCGGCCAAGCTCGGCGTGCTGTTGATTCGTCCGTTGCTGGAAGCGTTCCGCGACAGCTTCCCGACCGGCGTGATCAACGTCATCTACGGCAGTGGCCGCGAAACCGTCAGCGCGCTGATGGCCAGCGGCAAGATCGATATCTTCGCGTTTATCGGCACCAACAAGGCCGCCAGCGACCTGAAAAAGCTGCACCCCAAACCACACCGCTTGCGTGCAGCGCTGGGTCTGGATGCGAAAAATCCGGGCATCGTCTTGCCGGAGGTCGATCTCGACAACGCCGTCAGCGAAGCCGTCACCGGTTCGCTGTCATTCAATGGCCAGCGCTGCACCGCGCTGAAAATCCTCTTCGTCCACGAAGATGTCGTCGACAGTTTCATCGAAAAATTCAACGCCAAACTGACCACGCTGAAGCCGGGCATGCCGTGGGACAGCGGCGTGTCGCTGACGCCATTGCCGGAGTCGGGCAAGGTCGATTACCTGCATGGCTTGGTGGCCGACGCGCGCGCCAAAGGTGCCGAAGTGGTCAACCCCAATGGTGGCGAATCCCGCGAGTCGTTCTTCTACCCGGCGGTGCTGTACCCGGTGAACCCGCAGATGCGCGTGTATCAGGAAGAACAATTCGGCCCGGTTGTGCCGATCGTGCCCTATCGTCATCTCGACACCGTGATCGACTACGTGCTGGAGTCGGACTTCGGTCAGCAGTTGAGCATCTTCGGCACCAACCCGGTGGCGGTGGGTCGTCTGGTCGATACGTTTGCCAACCAGGTCGGACGGATCAACCTCAATGCCCAGTGCCAGCGCGGCCCGGACACTTACCCGTTCAACGGCCGCAAAAATTCCGCCGAAGGGACGCTGTCGGTGCACGATGCGCTGCGGGTATTCTCGATCCGTACGCTGGTGGCAACCAAGTTCCAGGACAGTAACAAGGACTTGATCAGCGAGATCATTCGCGGCCGTGATTCGAGCTTCCTGACCACCGATTATATTTTCTGAGCAACCGTCACCCGGATCGCAAATAAGCACAAAGGAGACAGCATCCGGTTATGACCCAAAGTGGCCAAGCGCCCGGCCAATCAGTGTCTACACTGATGCCAGCACTGTGCTGGATGCCGGGAGCTTGATCATGCTTGATTACTTTGCGTTAGGTATTTTGGTGTTTGTAGGGCTTGTGCTTTTTTACGGGATCATCGTGTTGCATGACATTCCGTACGAAATCGCCGTCCACCGTAACCATCCGCATCAGGATGCAATCCATGCCACTGGCTGGGTCAGTCTGTTCACGCTGCATGCGCTCTGGCCGTTTTTGTGGATCTGGGCCATGGCCTATCGAGAAGATCGCGGCTGGGGGTTCGGTGACGGCAAATCCGTGCAAAACCACGTCATTCACCTTGAGCAACAGGTGGTCGAACTAAAAGGTCGCATCGAACGACTCGAAGCGCTGAACGCCACTGCCCCCCACAACAGGGAGGGCTGAACACCATGGATCTGCTCCTTATCCTGACTTACGCCGCGTTCTGCGTCGCACTGTTCAAGATCTTCCGCATCCCGCTGAACAAATGGACGGTACCCACGGCCGTACTCGGCGGCATTCTGCTGATCGGCGCCTTGATTTTCACCATGAACTACAACCATCCCTACTCCGAGGTGGCGCGCACGTACTTCGTTTCTGTGCCGGTCATTCCCATCGTTAGCGGCCAGGTGATTGACGTGCCGGTGAAGGGGAACGAGCCGCTGGAAAAAGGCGACGTGCTGTTTCGCATCGACCCTACGCCGTTTCAAAACCGGGTGAAGTCGCTGAAGGCGCAACTGATCGCCGCCAAGGGCGATCGCTACCGGATTACTGAACTGATCCGGCGCAACTTCGGCACGCAACGTGAACTGGATGCCGCCATCGCCCGCACCGACGATCTGCAGGCACAACTGGACAATGCGCAGTTTGAACTGGACAACACCACCGTCCGCGCACCAAGCAAAGGCTTTGTCACCCATGTTTCGCTGCGTCCGGGGATGATGGCGAGCAAGTTGCCGTTACGCCCCTCGATGGTGTTCATCCCCGAAGAAGGCCAGTATTTCGCTGCGTGGATGCGCCAGAACAGCCTGCTGCGTCTGACCGTGGGCGATGAGGCGGAAGTAGCGTTCGACGGCATTCCCGGCAAAGTGTTTGCCGGCCGGGTAAAAAATGTCATAGGGGTGATCGCCGAAGGCCAGGTGCAACCTTCCGGCACGCTTATCGGCTACACCGGTTCGCCGCCCGCCGGGCGCGTGCCGGTGATCATTGAAATCACCGATCCCGACTTCGCCCAGTACAGCAAGCAAATGCCCGGCGGCGCCTATGGGCAGGCGGCGCTGTACAGTCAGCACTTTCACCATATTGGCGCGATGCGCAAAATCCTGCTGCGCATGTCGGCCTGGATGAATTACATTTTTCCTTTCCATTGACCTGAAGCCGAATAACGAGAGGCCCGCACTGAGTACTTACAGCACCCATCGACTGCCGCCCTTGCTGCGCCGTGTCCTGCGTCCGTTGCTTGATCCTTATCGACGTTATCGCCACGCGCGACTGATCCATGCGGTGCGCGTGGCGCTCGGGTTGCTGGCAACCATCCTGCTGACCACCGGCATCAACCTGCCCCACGGTGAATGGGCCTCGGTGACCATGCTGGTGGTGATCGGCGGTTTGCAGCATCACGGCAACATTGGCAAGAAAGCTGCGGAACGGGCGACCGGCACCTTGATCGGCGCGGGCGTTGGTTTGCTGCTGGTGGCGCAGCAGGCGTGGCTCGGCATGCCCTGGCTGACGTATTTTGCGATGGCGGTGGTCTGCGGTTTTTTCTCTTATCACGCCATCGGCAAAGGGGGCTACACCGCCCTGCTCTCGGCGATCACCGTGTTTATCGTCGCCGGGCATGGCGACAACCCGATCACCGATGGTTTGTGGCGCGGCGTCGACATTCTCATCGGCATCGCCCTGGCCTTGGCGTTTTCCTTCGCCCTGCCGCTGTATGCCGTGTATTCATGGCGCTACAACCTCGCCGATGCCTTGCGCGACTGTGCCACGGTGTACGGACGCATCATCAGCGGCCAGCCCGTCAGCGCTGACGAACATTTGAAGCTGATGGGCCGGCTGGGCGCGGTGATGGTGCAGCTGCGTTCACTGATGCCGTCGGTGTCCAAGGAAGTGAGAATCTCCATGACCGAACTCGATGCCATCCAGCGCAACCTGCGCATGTGCATCAGCACCCTGGAGATCCTCGGCAATACCCGGCCGGACGCAAGCGATCCGCAAGCCATGGCCCACCTGCAATCGGCACTCAAAGCCGAACATCGGCAGATTCGGGTGCAGTTGATCGGCATGGCGCGGGCGTTGAAGAGCGGCGCCTCGCAGCGGTTGGAGCGGCCAATGGAGTTGCCCGACGCCAGCCTCGATGCACCGGTGTACAGCGCGCTGGATGGCTACCGACTGTTGACGCGACAACTGGCCGCCAACATCGGCGAAATGCGCCAACGCCTGGCGAAAACCGCCCCGCACTGGAACATCTGAGCCACTCGGCATAATTTCCATGTAACAACGCCGACATGATCACTACAATGCGCGATCGCAACGTCAGTGACATGGATGCACATATGCAGTTCAGGAAGAATATCAATGCGTTACGGGCACTGGCCGTTCTCTCGGTGGTGCTCTTTCACTTCAAGATCCAGGGTTTTGACGGCGGGTTTGCCGGCGTCGACGTGTTTTTCGTGATTTCCGGATTCCTGATGACCGGAATCATCTTCACAGGCCTGCAACAACAGAAATTCTCCCTCCTCGGGTTCTACGCCTCCCGAGCCCGGCGGATCATTCCAGCGCTGCTGACGTTGTGCGTGGCACTGCTGATCTTCGGATACGTGTACCTGCCGCTGGACGATTTTCGCGAGTCGATCCGCACGATCAAAAGCAGCCTGCTGTTCAGCTCCAATTTCCTGTTTGCCAAAGACGGCAATTATTTCGACGCGCCCTTGCACGAGAACTGGCTTCTGCACACGTGGTCGCTGTCGGTGGAGTGGCAGTTCTACATGCTCTATCCCGTGCTGATCATGGGGCTCTACAAATACCTGGGCGCAGAAAAAACCAGACGTGCGCTGCTCGTGCTGGCATTGATTTCGTTCGGGGCGTCGGTGGTGTTGTCGCAGACAAAGCCGATTTTTGCCTTTTACATGCTGCCGGCGCGCGCCTGGGAAATGATCGCTGGAGGCCTGGTCTTCCTGTTTCCGCTGCGTCTCAGCCAGCGCAACGGTTCACTCTGCGAAGGCCTGGGCCTGGTCGCCATCTTCATCAGCGTGCTGTGCTTTTCCGAGGATGATCTCTGGCCGGGTTACCTGGCGCTGTTGCCCGTACTGGGGACGATGCTGGTGATCTACGGCAACACCCAGTCGCTGTTCAGTCGCAGCAGAGTCTTGCAGTTTATCGGCAGCATCTCCTACTCCGTTTACCTCTGGCACTGGCCGCTGGTGGTGCTGTTGTACCTGTGTGGTCTATTGAGCAGTTGGCCGCATGTGCTGGGGGCGATCGCTTGTTCATTGCTGTTGGGTGCCCTGTCTTTCTACTGTGTCGAATCGAAGGTCAAGAAGGTTTCGACAGCCCCGCGAACGCTGTTCAAATTTGCCTCACTGACGGTCGGGGTCATTGCCGTGGCGGCGATGACGTCATCGCTGGTCAAGCAATATCCAGGCGCGCGATTGGCGTTTGTCGACCTCGGTCAACCGCAGTACACCAGCAAGTTGTACCCGCAGGAATGCTACCCGAACGCCTACGCGGCGGCGGACTGCAAACTGGGCACGGGTGAAGTCTCGGTGATTTTGTTCGGCGACAGTCATGCGCAATCGACTGCCGCCGCCGTACAGATAGATAACCCGCAAGCCGCCCTGTCGTGGTCCCGCGGCGGCTGCCCGCCCCTGCAGAACTTCGAGATGCGCGACAAGCCTCTGCAAAGCCAGTGCCTTGCCTTCAATCACGAAAAGCTTGAAGTGCTGAAACACTCATACCAGGGGGTGCCGGTGGTGCTGTTCAGTCGGGCGGCGCTGTATGCCGATCCAGGCAGAAACAACAGCTACCGCATTCACTTTCCCGAGCAAGTGGCGCCCGGCGAATCGGCTTTTGTCGATGCCTATGTGGCCGAATACAGCAAAACCGTGTGCGAGATTGCGCAAAACCACCCGGTTTACATCGTCAGGCCGATCCCCGAAATGCCTTTCAGTGTTTACAAAGGCTTGAATCTCAATCAGCGTTTGTTTCAGCAGACGTCCGACATTTCCGTCCCGCTGGTCGACTATCAAAAACGCAACAGAATCGCCAATTTCACCATTGAAGCCGCCGCCAGGCAGTGCAACGCAACAGTGATCGATCCAACGCCTTACCTGTGCCCGAACGGCAACTGCATGGGCTCGCGGGACGGCGTGCCGTTGTATTTCGACGACAACCATCTGGTCGATGCGGGCAATCAGCAACTCAAAGGCGTGTTCAAAGAACTGATCAAGTCCATTTAAGGGCGAGCGACGACACGCGCTCTCGACTTGAAGCCCCAACCCTGTTGCATGCCCGCAGCCGCCAGCAGTATCGCCACCACGCCGAGCCATTGCAGTGGCTGCAGGTGGTGGCCGAACGCGAACCAGTCAACGAAAATCGCGGCGATCGGGTAGATGAAAGACAGCGCGCCGGTCAGCGCCGTCGGCAATTTCTGAATCGCGCCGTACAGCAGCACATACATCAGGCCGGTGTGTACGATGCCCAAAGTGATCAGGCTAGCCCAGGCGCTCGGCGCCTGCGGCAACGCGCTGACCTGCGCGAACGGTGCCAGCAGCAACACCCCGGTGCACACTTGAATCAGTGCGATCAGGTGTGGCGGCGTGCCCGTCAGGCGCTTGATGATCAGTGCCGCGATCGCATAGAGCAAGGCTGCGCCCAACGCCAGGGCAATGCCCAACAAATAGTCGCTGCCGCTCGCGCCTTGTGTGCCCTGGGCGCTGACAATCGCCAGCATTCCGGCAAAAGAAATCCCTAACCAGAACAACTTTTGCAGGGTGATCTTTTCGCCAAGGAACAGCGCCGCCAATCCCACCAACATGAACGGCTGCACGTTGTACACCGCCGTGCCAATGGCAATCGAGGCCCGCGAATACGAGGCAAACAGCAGCAACCAGTTGCCGACGATGGCTACGCCGCTGAGTATGGCGAGCAGAAAGGTAGTACGGGTCAGAATGCCCGGACGCAAAAAGCCGAATGCCGCGCAGATCAGTAACAGGGTCGCGGCGCCGAATACGCAGCGCCAGAACACCACGTCGAGTACGGGTTGCCCGGACACCAGCACGAACCAGCCGATCGTTCCGGAGATCAGCATGGCAGCGGTCATCTCCAACGAGCCGCGACGGGTGGATTTGTCCATCATTAATCTCCTGAGCATTAGGCGAAAGCATGGCAAAAGTATGCCAAGCCGACACGGCACCGCTCCAGCGCAAAAAGCAGGCTAAACTCGCCATCTGCCTTTTTTATCGTGGGTAGTTTTGCTCATTTGCCTAATCCAGGAGTTTCCCCATGACCGACGATATTGATCAGATCCTCATCAGCGCATTGATGGAGGATTCGCGGCGCTCGCTCAAGGCGCTGGCGCACATCAGCGGGTTGTCGTCGCCCAGCGTGGCCGAGCGTCTGCGGCGCCTGGAGGAACGTGGTGTGCTCAAGGGCTACACCGTCGAGATCGACCCGAAATGCTTTGGCTACCAGTTGCAGGCAATCGTGCGCGTGCGGCCACTGCCGGGGCAATTGCAAGAGGTGGAGCGGCAGATCATGTCTATCCCCGAATTCACCGAGTGCGACAAGGTCACCGGTGAGGACTGCTTTATTGCCCGCTTGCACGTGCGCTCGATGGAGCAACTGGACACCCTCCTCGACCGCTTGAACACCTTGGCGGAAACCAATACCGCGATCGTCAAGAAGACCCCCGTCAAGCGCCGACTGCCGCCGATGGCCTAAGTGCTATTTCTGCACGTTCAGCGTAGATTGAGTTTTTTCCGGCGAAGGATTGGCGGTGATGAGAATTCAGTTAATGGTGCTGGCAGCGTTGATGCTGGTGGGTTGTGGCACGGTTCAGACGGTCGTGCGCAGCGATCAGGCGGCAGCGGATGGCTTGAAGAAGCAGAAATCCTATTGCGGCGCAGTCCCTCGGATCTACAGCGGTGTCATGTACGATTTTTGCAGCCTGCATGCGCCTTTGGGCGAGGGCAAGGACGCAAACGACTACAACACGGCTGTCCCAGGATTATTGGTTGACGCGGTGGTGTCCGGAGCACTCGATACCCTCCTGCTGCCCTATACCCTGTATCGGCAAAGTACCGACGGCAGCATCATCATCAACTAATCCCCCTGTGCTTTCCTGCAGCCGAAAAAAAACCCGCCTAAGCGGGTTTTTTGTTGCTTCACAGGCTGCGATCAGTCGTCGCGGCTCATGATGCCGAAGATCTGCAACAAGCTGATGAACAGGTTGTAGATCGATACATACAGGCTGATGGTCGCCATGATGTAGTTACGCTCGCCGCCGTGAATGATGGCGCTGGTCTGGAACAGGATGCACACCGACGAGAACAGCACGAAACCTGCGCTGATCGCCAGTTGCAGGCCGCTGATCTGGAAGAAGAAGCTCGCCAGCGTTGCACCCAGCAGGACGAAGAAACCGGCGGTGATGAAACCACCGAGGAAGCTCATGTCCTTGCGAGTGATCAGCACGTAAGCCGACAGACCACCGAACACCAGCGCCGTCATCGCGAACGCCGAGCTGACGACTTCAGCGCCGCCCTGCATGCCCAGGTAACGGTTGAGGATCGGGCCGAGCAGGAAACCCATGAAACCGGTCAGCGCAAACGCCGACACCAGGCCCCACGCGGAATCACGGAGTTTGTTGGTGAGGAAGAACAGCCCGTAGAAGCCGATCAGCACCACGAAAATATTCGGGTAGCCAACACGCATCTGCTGAGCGACGAAAGCCATCACACCGCTGAATGCGAGGGTCAGCGCCAGTAGGCCGTAAGTGTTGCGCAGGACGCGGCTAACCTCTAGCTGCTCAGCCTGCACGCTGTTATTAACTGCGTAATCCTGTTCGCGCATGGCGACACTCCTGTTGGTTTGAAACGTTCAGTCGCAAAGATCATAACAGACGCTCTGTAACAAGCCATGCAGAGAGTTTGACAGTGTGTTTCATTCAGGTATTATGGCGCCCGCAACGCAACGGAGGTGTGGCCGAGTGGTTTAAGGCAACGGTCTTGAAAACCGTCGACTG